>CAZAEY010000149.1:0-8595 GCA_964484155.1 uncultured Acidobacteriota bacterium | reverse complement strand
CGAGATCCCAGAGTGGAAGGTGTTTTTAGAGAGGGAGTAGTTATGCTGTCGGCGACCCAGTAGCGCTCGGTTCATCAATGGCAACAAGTTAGGTAATCGTTGCGTCAGCGAGTGGGACGCACACCACAGTCGCGATGCGACTGCGATTCAGGGGGTTTTTCTGAACCACCACAACCGGGCGTCGGAAGCCGGGGCCGGAGCCCACTGCTTCGGGTAGCTCCGCCCACCAGATCTCACCCTGCGCGACCTCTACCATTCAGTGCGCTCGAGCACTACTTCGACTGACTCAGGAGTCGCGAAAGACTCCAAATTATAGTCCTGCCTCGATTGCTCTGCGGCAACATTCGCACGCCTCGCGTATGTCAGTGCAATGAACCAGGTAACCTCTTGATCGACAGGTAATGATTCCGCACCCGGATAAGGTGGATTGGTCGATTGACCAGCAACTGGAGCGACGAGACAAACATAGAAAAGAAAGAGAACCACAATCCGCGCTGCCTCTGATACCTGCCTATTCATATCCAACCCTCCATGTTTCGAGGCACCGAGAATTCACGGTTGATGTCGACTCTTAGGCTTGTCCATGAGCGTAAGTCATGGTCGACTTGAAGTCTCGGCGTCCGAGGCGTTTGTCTGCCATCTCATCCCGGCCGGATCGGCGGGCGCTTCGTTTCAGGGGAGCGGATCCTCGACTGGTTTCGTGTTGACGTTCGACAGCGTCCCCCCGTCGATCAGGATCGTCACGTAGGGAGCGTCTGCAGCGATCGAAATCTGCACCGTCGCCACGTGGCGGTCGTCGTCCTCGCTCCAGGTTCCGAATCCGGTGAACGCGACCGTATCGTAAATGCCGGGCGGCAGCTCCGAGGTTGGAGAGTGCGTGCAGGAGACTGAAACCAGATTCTCCATTCGGAAGGTCCCACCCGCAGTCGGGTCGTGATTGGTGTACTCGAAAGAGGCGGATTCGCCGGCCGGATCGCAGGGAATGGCAAATGAATAGGAGAAGCGCTGTTCGAAGGAGCTCAAGACGTTGGCTTCCGTTCCCGACAGGGACCCCACCGGCGCATCGACCGGCAGTGCGGCCTGCAATCGAAAAAAGGGCGTTGCAGCCGATCCCAGCCCGAGGGTGAATCCCTTTGCGGGGTTCGACAATTCCGGGTGCGGGAAGGTGAAACCTTCGAAAGGCAGGAACGTGCTGGCGTTATAGCGAAAGAACAGTTGATCGTTGGGTCCCTTTTCGAAAAGCCCAGGCCCTCGAAACTGGAATGAGGCGAACGGAATCCGTCCCAGGTTCTGTTCCAGTACGGCCAGCAGCAGATCGGAGGCCCAAAAGGATCGCCACAGCAGCCCTCCCACCAGCCGGCCCGTTTTGACGTTGATTTCGCCGACCGCAATGTCGAAGGGGTCGTCCAGAACGGCCACTTCCCTGACTTCATAGGTGAGCCGCGGAAACACCAGGAATTCGTCATGTCCCAGCAGTCCCAGCGACAAGCCCGGCACCGGAAGCTCGGGCGGCGGCACGATGAAACCCTGCGGGGGTAGCGTGTTGAACGCAACAGGCACGAAGTCGCCGTTCCTGCGTCCGAACTGAATCTGAACCCTCCCCTGCATCTGAGACCGGCCGGCGCCCGGCCCTCCCAACTGGGGGCTGTTGAAGTTGAAGTCGTCTCCGGTGCTGGAGAAGCGCGAGTTGAGCGTAAACTCGAGAACAGTATTCTCCGGGATCTCCGGACACGTTTCGCCGCAGGGAGGATCGGAGGACGCCTTCGTCGTGATGCGTAAATGCGGATGCAGGCTCATGCCCGGAACCTGGATGCTTCCGCAGCTGACGAAAGGTCCGCAGAATGGCATGGGCAGTCGAACCGGATCTCCCTCGATGTTATTCCCGAGTGGAAGGAAGGTGCTTCCGTAAAAGGTGAAATCGAGCAGTCCGTCCGGCCGCTGTTCGAAAGAGGCCTCAGCTGTGCCGTAGGCTCCCGGAAAAGAAAAGGCTTGAGGCCTCAGCTTCGGATTGGCCTCGCCCAGCAGCGTGTACCAGCGGTTGAAAAAATTGACCGTGTAGTTGAGGTTCGTGACTTCTCCAGTGACCAGATTCAGGTCGCCCGAGGAGAACTCGTGAAATGTGTCGAGAACGATGTTTGAAACCACCGCCATCTCGTAAAGCTGCGGTGCGGCCGCCAGTACGTCTTCGCCGACGAGGTTGTTCGGATGAAAGATTTCAAAGTGGGATATGTTGTTGACTGGTGGAAAAAACTGGATGGCGATGGCGCCGCTGAGATGGCTGTTCCACAGTCCCAGCCCGCCGAACAGCAGATTCCCGCAGGTTCCGAAGGGATTGTCCGCGTCTTTCGGACAATCGACGATTCGCACTGCGTCGCCCATGTAGCTTTCGGCTTTGTTGACCTGAAGGATCTGGAAATTTCCGGGAGGAAGTTGCAGCGGCGTCGGCAGCGGCTCCTGGGCGAATGCCGCGGGAACTGGCCCGATGAAGACTGCTGCGACGAGCAAGAGGAATCTCACCATTCCCATCGAAATTCCTGCCTTCATTGGACGACTCGCGAGGGAAGCCTTCGAGGGGCGCCCGGCTGATTCCCCTTCTTTAGCTCCGGCATCAGCCGCACGGAGGGGTCTTCCGCCGCGACTCCGGGCAGATCCAATTTCTGAAAGCTGGTCCTATAAGTCTGGTTGATCAATTCCAGCACCTCGTTTGCGATCAGTGCGTGGCCCGTGGCGCCGGGGTGATAGCCGTTTAAGGAGTAAAAGCCGCCAAGAAAGTCAGCTGTCAGCAATTTGGGACCGACGCGGAGCCCCTCGCTTCGAATGCGCCGAAAGAGGTCGTGAAGATCGTAAACGGAGGCGCCGAAGCTATTGGCCGCGCTCCTGATCTGGGTGTTCAGCTCATCCACCCGGCTGCTCACGACGGCACGCGTTTCAGAGCGGACCACGGCGCCGGGGAAAGACTCTCCGAAGTCTGTAAACAGCGGGTCGTCAATGACTACGTCGCCCAGCGTGAAATTTCCCAGAAGCATCAGTCCGCGCGGCGTCAACAGATCGTCTTCGCGCAGCTTGTAGCGCTCGGCCAGCGCGCCCGGCGCGGCGCCGACCAGCCGCGTGGCTCCGCTGAGCGTCGTGAAGAACGCCGTGTCGAACGGATCGGGAATCGTCAGGACCAGGATTTCAGGACTTCGCTCCCTCACGGCGTTCAGCAGCCGAGCGAAATCCGCTCCGAAGGCGGCGGCTTCGGGCAGCAGCGCCGGATCATCCAGAACCGCCGGCTCCAAAACGTCGTGATACCCAAGCGCCACCATGACGAAGGTCGGATTCAGTTTGGCAGCGTACTCCGCTTGCGACCAGACGGGCAGGTCGGCTCCGGCGATCAGGGCGGGATAGCCCAGAATGAAATTGACCACCGTCTGCTGGTGATCGCGCTGATGGATCAGCGGCGCCACGGGGCGACGATCGAATGCGTCGGCAAGACGAAAGCCCGGCACTGAAAGGTTGAACACAAACAGGTACGGGGGAAACGGAGTTCGCACGGAGCCTTGGAGAACTCCGGGAAGCCGAGGCGGCAGGCTCGCAAACCCGGGGGCTTCGCCGATCCCTGGCGATTCGATCAGAGGTTGCGGAAAAAGAGCGTTCATCTGGCGTGCGATCTGCGCGGGAAAGGACTTCCGCTGATGCACCTCCTGCAACGCGAAGTCCGACATTCCCGCCGCCAGGCCCTCGCCGATCACGATGAACGTGGTCGTGTCCAGCCGCTTTTCAGCAAAAGCGGCAGAAAACAGGCAAAGGAGTGCAAACAGGACCGAAGCTAGTCTTCCAAGGCTTCCCCGGACGCATTGCGCGGCCACCACTTGGCTCTCGAAATCGGGGGCTCCCGCTTGGTCCATTCGAACTTGCCTGCATCGGACGGCGGTCATATCCAGGGATTCCTCCAGTCGACGCCCGGAAGTTCGGGCGCGTCCTGAGACCTGGCTCGGAGCTCCGCTTCCTCCTCCGGGCCGACAGGCCCCTTGAAGCCCATGATGTCCCATCCGGTCCGCGGTGTGTTGCCAATCAGATCCTGAAACTCCTCGCCCGGCGTGGGCAGATGCCTTGGAAAATTCAAAAAAAAGACTTGTTTGACTCCAAGCAGCATGAAGATCCCGCCGAAGGAAACGATGTCCTGCACTCCGTCGAATTCGAACGCTCCTGTGAGGACTTTGGTCAAATAGTCGGCTCGAGCGTTCAACGTCATTTCTAGAAACTTCGGCCCGAAATTGATTTGCGCGGGAATCTCGTTGAAGCCGTTGATGGCCTGAATCAATCCGTCAAACGCCAAATCGTTTCCCAGCGTAAAGACCTGCCTGACGTAAGTATCCAGAGAGTAAACTGTGATCTCGGGTTCAAACGTCTCCCATCCCGGATCCTGGTCCACGGGAATCACGAGGCGACCGAATGCGCCGAAAACTTCCAGCGCCCGCTCCAGGGGATCTTCGTCTCGATCGCCGAACAGCCGAGGGCCGAAGCGGTCGTATGTAGCAACCACTCCGGCGCCGGTGGCGATCTTCACGAAGAACGCCCTCCGGGATAAGACGCGTTCCATTTCCATCAATGAGCGCCGCAGCCGATCAGACATCCGATTTCCCTCCGCCCTTGTCCGCCAGGACGGCTGCTTCCGCCTTGGCGGTCACTTCCGGCCCGGCGCCCAGAAGTTCCGTATTGATGAAGTCGGCGGCCCGGCTGGCCACAGCCATGATCATTGCATTGGGATTGGAGCTGATGTGGTGGGGAATGACGCTCGCATCGCAGCACATCAGGTTTTGCACGTCCCAGGACAAGAGGTTGGCGTCCACGACCGAGGTGGCCGGGTCGGCGCCGGAGCGGCAGGTTCCCTGCGGGTGGAGGGCGCCGGAAGTGGTCACGAACAGGCTCAGCTGCTGCTCCAGAATTGGCTGCGGATCGTCCGGGTTGGGAAAGGCGGTGTAAGCGCCCATCCGGCGATAAACTTCCCAGACCTGGCGAAGGCCAGCCACCAGATCGCCCAGCGTCTTCGGCTCCAGCAAGCCGGTCGTCGTCGCGACGGGGTAGCTGATCACAGGGTGCGACACCGTGCCCGTCACGCTGCCGTGAATTCCTGGCTTCATTGCGAAGATAAAGGCGCCGGCGCGGCTTCTGAATCTGCGCATCACGTTCTTGTAAGGCCGGCCGAACAGTCCGATCTTAAACGCCGCCGCCACCCAGGGGGTGGTGGCCGGAAAGCCTGCGCTGGCGTGCACCACGGCGTCCGTCGGCTCCCCCGACTCGTCCATCACATGGTGATAGATGTTCCATTGGTATCCGCGATCCGAGTCCCAGTCGTCGCCGGGGAGCAGCACGTCGATGGGCGCTCCCGGATGGGCCCGCAGGAACTGCCCCACGTTGGGGTTGACGTCGTGAAGTCCCGAATCGCGCAGAATCAAAGGCGTCCCGATTGCGCCCGCCGAAACGACGACCAGCTTGCGTGCGTGGGCGGTGAAGAGTTCGCCGTTTCTTTCATATGTCACGCCGGTGGCCTTGGAATCCGAAATCTCCACGCGCAATACGCGGGCGCTGTCCAGCAGCGTGGCGCCGCTGCTGAGCGCCTTGGGAATCTGCGTGATGGCGGTGCTCATCAACGCGTCGTATTTGCAGGGCATTCCAGCATTGAGTCGATGGCCGCAGAATATGCAGCGGTGCCGGTTCGAAGCCTCCTCGAAGACGGGAATCCCCAGACTCAGGGCGATCTGCTCGTACAAGACGCTGGCCTTGTTCCAGAAAGCGCGGGCATCACGATGAACATGGAGGATCCGTTCGGCGCGAATAAAATGGGCTTCGAAATCCTCCTTGGTCCAACCCTGGACGCCCGTTTCCTCCTCGAATCCGTCGAAGTCCACCAGGCGGGGCCGCAGCCAGGCGCCGACGTTGATGGCGGAGCCTCCCCCCACAAGGCGGGCTTCACGCTGGGCCGTCGCCAGAAAGGGATTTGATTGATCCATGTACATCGGATACGCAAAGAACAGGTCGCCTCGATTGGAGGACTTGTCGGCCGGTAGCCAGGTTCCCAGGTTGACCTGAGTCGCCAATCTGCGCCGTTCGAGCGCGCCGGTTCCAGGATTCGGATCGCCTCCGGTGTGCGGACCCGCGTCCAGGATCAGCAGCGAGCCATGCGGTGCGATTTCTCCGGCCATGAATCCGCCGGCAGACCCAGCGCCGCAAATGATGACATCGTAAGTGTCGGTCATTTTGTTTTCGCGTCAGTCAGAAATCCCTGTCGAATCAGCAAGATCGGAGCGTTCCAACTTCCGTGGACGCACCATGGACTGAGAAGTCCTGACATCCTGCGAAGAACCGGAGACTATCAATAGCGCAAGAGCCTGTCAATCGAAAGTTTTTGCGCCAGGGACGCTAGCCCGCATTTCTCACACGTCTCCAACTCCGCCGCCGGATAGCGGCGCCTCGCGACGGAGCCGTGTAAAAGATCCGGGCTAGTAGAATACGCGTCGCTCACGAAGATTTGAGTTGATGCTGCTCGATCCGCGGCGAACGGACCGCGCAGACATCCGAGCCGCGAAGTTTACGGAATGAGCAGCTCCGCCGGGTTCGAGAGCTGAAAGACGAATCCGTTGGGAACGAATGCGTAAATGTCCTGATGCATTTCGAGCGGCGCTTCGCCCGCCGGCGTGATGAACGCTCGACCGGACAGAATCCACAGATGCGTGCTGGCCGGAATCCGCAACTGCGGAGTCCTCCGCCCCGGCCTCAGACGCAGCACCCGAACCGTCACCCCCAGCTCGTCATCGTCGTCCAGCATCTTGACATCGATTCCCCGCTGCCATCCGCCGGCCGGATCCTGCTCCCTCAGGGCGACCCAGGGAATGATGCCGAGAAAACTTCCCCGGCCCAGCAGGAACTCGATTCCGTTCGAACCCGGAGGCACGACGGGACTGACGTAATCGGGCGGAGCGATTTTGGCGACGGGAAAGGTGGGGTGGGGCGTCCACATCAACGTAACCCCGTCGAACAGAGGCTGGTTCGGCCCGAAGTCGACCAGCGCCGGAAATGGGGCGTAAAATCCGACCGGCGCGTCAACGGGGGGGCCGTCAGGCGGAAACAGGCGCAAGAGCCCCTTCGTGATCAGGACCTTGACCGGCCCTTCGACGAACTGATAGGGACTCTCGATATCCGCTCGCTGGATGATCATGTTGAAGACGTCGCCTTCGTCCTGATGCATCAATCGGCGGGATTCGCCCGGAAAGTCCGGGCCGAACGGCTCGTCCGGCAGCTCCGTCGGATCTTTGATCTCGAAGCCGGCAACCGTATTCGTTGTTGTCGGCGGAACCACCTGAAACTCGCGCGTTCCCTTCGCCGAAACGACCAGGATCACGACGTCCCCCTCCCGGCCGCCAAATTGAGCGACCAAGGCGCCCCAGCAGAAGAAAATGGCGAGAAAGGCGGGCAAGCCCTTCGTCATCAAAAGCCTCCCTTCGACAAATATCGCTTCTCCATGACGAAGCCTCCAAACAACAACACGATCAAAACAGGTCGTCGCCATTCTGTCAACATAACGGCGCCCTCGGACCTGGCCCGGATATTGCGCACGGGTCCGTTGCGAGGCGACGGAAAGGGCGTGGATGCGAGGTGCGCGCCGACGCGGCGAGCGGGAACATTGCGGTCGTCCCCCGAATGGCCGAACTGATCGACCCTCCGAGCCCCGTCCCTGGCTTTCAGCGGCTGGCCAACTAAGGTTTCCGCTCGCTTGTGGACTCGATCCCGTCCCAACAGCCCGCCCCCGAAGTCCCGCACTGCCGGGAGGGCTCATGAAAAATCGGAAGGCGGATGATATCTTGTCGTGAGCAAGAGCGGGAAAATGTTCTTTTGCGCACCGGGAGTGATGATGCACCCTCGCGAATCGCAGTTATAACGGCTGGAAAAGCAGCCTAAACTCGAAACGCCAGCGCAGAGATATGATGACAATTCCAGAGTCGGACTGGAAACGATTCAAGAAGGTGAGAGAGATCGCCCTGGAACGGTTCGCCCAGCAGGCGCTCGACGACAGTCAAACGATTTGCGCCCAGAAATCGAAGTCGGCGCACAAACGGTATCTCGAGGTCTACGCGCTCATCCGCGATCGAGACCGGCAGATCCAGAGGACGTTCAACGATTTCCGGAGGTCCACCGCGATTCTCTCGTTGAAACTGATGGTCGACTTAGGGCTGGTCACAGACGAGGAGCTGTCCGAGTTCAGCGCTGAAGTGCGCGTCATGTTGGATCGGATGCAGTGCTGATCCGATCTGGTTGCATCAGAACGAAATGCGGGAATACATGGAGCCGATTCCGGGGGAAGTCTGGCCGCTGGATTCAGATGCAGCTTTTGTCGACGAAAAGACAGCCGACGAGGAGCGTCGGGAGGTCGACGGTGACTGCGATGACGACGTCTCCTTTTAATGGTCGCCTCACTTCCCGTAGTCACACTGCTGATGCGTCGTGCAATTGAAAAAGGACCAGCCATGAAACTTTGCACAGTCATGATCAGCGCCGTCCTCGCGGGCAATGCGATAGCTCAGGAGCGCCCGCCGATCATTGATGTTCACATTCATT
>CAZAEY010000148.1:0-8614 GCA_964484155.1 uncultured Acidobacteriota bacterium | reverse complement strand
CCGATGCAGACCAGATGTCCGGCGGTGCGGAAGTACCAGCGTCCGTCGACCAGAGCGGGGCTGGCCAGGGTCTGCTCTCCAAGC
Source organism: uncultured Acidobacteriota bacterium (assembly GCA_964484155.1). GTDB lineage: Bacteria > Acidobacteriota > UBA6911 > RPQK01 > JAPXNP01 > DATKAT01. The sequence goes on along the minus strand of CAZAEY010000148.1, from coordinate 8,530 downwards.
GTATTGAGGTGCAGCAGTTTGAAGTCCGGCGCTGGTTGGAGCACGAAGGTTTCCCCGTCGTCGTTGGTAAAGTAGATCTTGCCTTCGACGGCCACCGGCGAGGCTGAAAATCCTTCCCGCCTCGCCTCTCCCAACCGAATCTGCCCGACGGTTTCGCCGGTCAGGGCGTGATGGACGGAGGCGATGCTGGCCATGTCGTTGATCGTGTACAAGTAGTCTCCCAGCAGCAGCGGAGAGGGAACGAACGGCGATCCTCTCGGACTGGTCCACTCCACGTGCGATTCCGTGACGTCTCCTGCTCCCCCGGGGCGAACGGCCAGAGTGGGGCCGGCTCTGCCGGAGCTGCAGTAGATCAGGCCGTGCCCCACCACCGGCATGGGAATCGTCTCCATTGTGTTGCCGCTGCACGTCCAGTACATCTCGCCGTTTTCGGGATTGTAGGCGTCGATCGAATTCCCGCTGCTGACGATGATTTCGTCTCGATCCCCGACCCGGATGGCGATGGGGGATCCCCAGCCCGGTCTCGGGCTGCGCTCCTTGCGCCAGATCTCGCGCCCCGTCTCTTTCTCCAGGGCGACGATGAATCCGGGAGACGGCTCGCCGGCGTCTCTGCCGAAAGTCATCTGCTCCTGAAACAGAATGATCCGGTCCTCGTACAGCAGCGGTGAGCCTCCCGGCCCGTGATAAAGCTCGATCAGGCCCAGATCGACGTGCCACTCCAGATTGCCGTCCAGGTCGACGGCCATCATCCCGGAGTTTCCGAAGTAGGCGTAAACGCGCTCCCCGTCCGTCGTAGCCGAAGACGATGCATAGCTGTTCTTGTGAAAGAGACGCTCAGCAGGCGCTTCCGGCGCTTTCGTCTCCCATAGCATTTCGCCGTCGGAGCGCCGGAAAGAAAGGATGGACCTTCGCTGCCCGTCATCAGTGGCGGTCGTCAGAAAAATCTGATCTCCCCAGATGATCGGCGACGAATGGCCTCGGCCGGGGACTGGAACCTTCCATAGGACGTTTTCCGTCTCCGACCAGCGGTCCGGATACCCTGCGCCCTTGACCAAACCCTGGATCGATGGTCCGCGCCAGTGGGGCCAGTATGCCGCCGCTTCACCGGCCGGAACGATCATCGAGACGCTCGGTGCGGAGTCGGCGGAACCGGAATTCGCCTTTGATCGCATTGAAAAGCCCATCCACCCGGAAAGGGCGATCAGCCCCAGGCAGCTTGCGGCGACGGTACATGCTCTGAGGTTTGAGCTGAATTTCATGAAAATAATCCTTTGCATCTTCTTTAAGCGAAGTCCACGTTTGATCTTCCGAGCCTCAGTCGTCCGGAAAACTTCTTTCACCTCAATTCTAATTTCACAGGCGACGACGGTCAAGAAATCCAGCCTTTCACGACGGACTGTAAGAGAATTGAACTTTGAGGTTTCGTCGGAGGAGTCAAGTCTCTTCCGGTGAACTTTTTGAACTTCAGAGCGTCTATACCAGCAAGGGAATTCGGGCCTGCCCGGAGGCTGAACGGAGCAAGGGGGATTTCGAATTGGGCCTTAGAGCGATCCCGTATCGTTGGAGGAATGCGAGTTCGAGGGCGATTCTCGCAGCATTGTTCCTGACTGCGGTCCTGCCGATTCGCGCTTCCGGCCTGCAGGTTCGGAAGGGTCCGCTGGAAAGGGTCCTGACACTCAGCGGCGAATTATATCCAGTCGATTCCTTTTCCTTTTCCGCTCCCCGCCTCTCCCTTACCGGCAATCTTTCGATTTCATACCTGGCGCCGGAAGGATCACTGGTAGCAGCCGGAGATCTGCTCGTTGCCTTCGACCGTTCGGAAGTCGAATTGAAGATTTCGGAATTCGAGCAGCAGAGCGACGATGCCAGGATCAGCCTGGGGCAAAGGGAAGCTGAACTGGAGGCCGAGCATCAGGATCTGCTGTTGGGACTGGCCGAAGCCGAAAAGGGCTTTCAAATCGCGCAACTCTTTGTCGAAATCGACCCAACGCTGATTCCGCGCAGTGATGCCGAAAGATATCGCTACGATTACGAGCGTACGAAGGCAGCCGTTGAAAGGGCGTCGGAGAGGATAGAAACTTTTTTGGCGACGCAGTCAGCCGATCTGCACCTCTTGCGCTTGGAGCTGGAAGACGCCGAACTGAATCTCAAGCGGCTTCGATCGGAGGCGGAGCGGTTGAGCATCTTCGCTCCGACGTCCGGAGTAGTAACGCATGCTCCGAGCATGACTCGTCCCGGAAATCTGCAGGTCGGAGACTCGATCTGGGCCGGATATCCGGTGGTGCTTCTGCCTAATATGGAACAAGTCGAAGCTCGGGTCTTTGCATTTGACGCCGACCTGCCACTCCTTCGGGAGGGAATGCAAGCTGAGGTGCGGCTGGACGCCTATCCGGAACGGGTTTACAGCGGCAGCATTGAGAGCATTTCCGATATTTCCCGTTCTCGGAGCTTCGATTCGCCCTTGAAGGCGTTCCAGATCACGGCGCCCTTGGAGCAGAGCGATTCTTCACTGATGCGTCCCGGTATGACGGTGCGCGCCCGCATTTCCCTGCTCGGGGCCGAATCACTGATCGTGCCTAGGCACGCCGTTTCCTGGGATCTGGACGGGCAGGCCTATGTTCGAACGGTGGGTGCGGATTCCGCTCGAATTCCCGTAAGGATCCTGGAGGCCTCGGATCTGGAGCTGGCCGTTGAAGGAGACCTTCGCCCCGGCCAGACCTTGCAGCACGTCTCAGGCACGACGCGCAGGCTGGCTGAAAACGAAGAATGGTTCACCGTTCAGCGGCAGGACCATGTTTTCACGGTCTCCGGGAGCGGAACCGTCGAAGCCGCCGTTTCTCAAAACATCAGTCCCCCTCCGATTGAGAACATGTGGTCGTTTACGATCGCGCAGATGGCGCCGGAGGGCGTCACGGTCAACGAGGGGGATTTGCTGGTGGCGCTGGACCCGTCTCAAATTGAAAAGCGCATTCGCGAGGAGCAGGCGGCTCTAGAGAAGGTCCTGCAGGAAAAGGAGAAGACTGAAGCGGGATTGAAGATGCAAATCCACGATCTTGAACTGGCTCTGGAGGAAGCTCGCGTCGAGCGAGAGAGAGCGGAAAGCAAGCTCCACCAGGCCCGACAGTTCGAATCTTTTATCAAGGTTCAGGAAGCCGAACTGGAGGCTGGGTTCGCCAATCGGAAGGTGGAGCTTTTGGAGCGAAAGCTTCAATTGCGCCGGCGCAGCGTGGGCCTTCAGGTCAGGCTCCTGGACGAAAAGGGAAAGCTCCACCGGAACCGGCTGAACAGGAACCGGAGCGACCTCGAAAGTATGCGAATCAGAGCGCAGGGGCCAGGAGTCGTCGTCTATCAGACCAATTGGCGAAACGAAAAGAAGCAGGTCGGAAGCACGGTGCACAGAATGGAGCCGATTCTGGCCCTCCCGGACCTGGACTCGCTTATCGTAAAAGGGCAAGTGGGGGAGGCGGACGCTGGAAAGGTGCGGGAGGGCCAGGCGGTGACGGTGCAATTGGACGCGCTTTCCGGCTCAAGCTTTCGCGGAATCGTGCAACGTGTCGGGAGCGTCTTTCGCCGCGCTGCTTACGATCGGCCGGTCAAAGTCCTGGATTTGGAGATCGCGTTTGAGGAGGTCGATCCCGCGCGAATGCGGCCAGGAATGGCGGCTCGCCTGCAGATCGAAACCGAGCGCCATCCGAACGCCATCGCCATCCCCCGAACTGCCGTGACCGTCAGTGTAACGCGATCCTTTGTGCACGTGCGAACTGAACGAGGCGCCCAGTTGCGTGGGGTGGAGGTGTCGCATTTCAGCGGGCCTTTCGCCTTTATAAAATCAGGACTGGAGGAAGGAGAGGAGATTCTGGTCCAGCCGCCGTCTGAGGAGGGAACGTGAAAAGGTTCCTGCTGGGGATTTCGGTGACGGCGCTTTTGGCCGCGTGCGGTTTCCTGACGCACGGCCGTTGGGAGTCGTGGCTGGAATCCATGCGAATCGCCGGCGCGGAGCCCGTGCCTGTGCTGACGGTCCTCGCGCGTCCCTACCAGGTTGAGATTCCTGCTTCAGGAGAGCTGACCGGCTTGCAGACGGCTCCGATCCCGACCCCCGCTGTGCGGACTGGTTCCCTGAGAGTTGGCTGGCTGGCTGAGGAGGGGCGGATCGTACGGCAGGGCGAGATTGTGGCGCGCTTCGATGACACAGACGCACGCCTCTCCCTGCAGCAGAGTGAAACCCAGCTGGAGAGCGTCCGCCATCGGATTCATCGGACGGAAGCGGAAGGGGATGGGCAACTGCGACTGCTGGAAATGGATCGATACGGCGCGGAAAGAGAGCTGGCGTTTGCCCTCGAACAGGTTCGGCACGATGAAACCATTTTTTCGCGATGGGAAATACAGGAGTCGATAGTGAGCGCGGCCCTCGCCGAGTTTCGACGAGAAGGGGTCGATGCAAAGCGTGCGTTGCAGCAACGCGCGACGGACTCGGACCTTGGAATCCTGTCGGTTGACCGCAACCAAGCCGAATCGGAGATTGAACTGATTGCGGAAACCCTCTCCTCGCTGCTGATGCGGTCCCCGGCTCAAGGAGTCCTGCTGTACAGGCGAATGGGATTCGACGGGTTGCAGGTGGGCCAGGAGGTCTGGCCTGGGCAGACCATTCTGGAAGTGGCCGGATTGGACCAGTTCCGAGCGGTCCTGCGCATTGCCGAAAAAAGAATCCAGGGAGTGCAGCCGGGCGTCGCGGCGTCAGTTCGATTGGCCGCTTTTCCAGCCGTCGAGTTGACGGGAACCGTCGATCGGGTGGACCGAGTCGCCCGGCAGATCGACCGGCGCGATCCGATGAAGTATTTCGAGTGCCATGTGGTCTTGGATATTCCTCCGGACTTGATGGAACTTCTGAAACCGGGAATGGCTCTGGAGGGATCGATCGTGGTCGAGAGCTTCCTGGAAGCCCACGTTTTGCCTATCAGCGCGGTCTTTCGAGGCGACTCCGGCCATTACGTTTTCGCCAGGTCCGGAGAGGAGTTCGAAAAGGAATTCGTCAAAGTGATCGCCTCCGATCATGCGTTTCATGTTGTGGAAGGGCTGAGCGACGGAATCGAGGTCGCGTTGAAACATCCGTTCGAGGAGCGGGGGCTGATATTGCCGGACTTCACTGCGCCCCCGTCGGCTCCGCAGCAACGGCGATTCATCATTTTCAATTAAGAGATGGCCATTCTGGAAGCCGTTAAACAGGCGCTTCTCAATCTCGGGTCGCACAAACTGCGCACCCTCCTGACCATGCTGGGCATGATCTTCGGCGTAGCGGCTGTACTCTCCATGCTGGCGATCGGCGCTGGCGCCGAACGCGAAGCACTTTCCGTAATCGAACAGATGGGCCTTCGCAATATCGTGGTGCAGGCCAAGACATTCGAACGCGAGCAGCTCCAAATTCTACGACAGGACAGCCCCGGTCTGACCCGCTTGGACGCCGTCAAGCTGCGGCAGGCTCTTCCGGAAAGCAGCCTCGTGGTTGGAAAGAAGTTTCTGCGGCCTTACCAGATCAGTTCCGAGATGGGACGAGCCGACTCGAGGGTGGTTGGAGTCGAGGCCAGGTTTCCCCACACCGGCGCTTACGCGCTGGTGGAAGGATCCTTTTTTCTTCCGATTGACGAAGAGCAGGGCAATCAAGTATGCGTTCTCGGCGCTGCGGCCCGACGCAAGCTTTTCGGTCTGGAACCGGCCATCGGGCGACAGATCAAGATCAATCAGGAATGGTTCACTGTCATTGGAATCCTTTTGGAAGGAGAAATCGGGGGAAGGGACTTTGAGGGCGTCCGAATCGAAGACACCAGCAACGACATCTATGTTCCCCTGCGCACCCTGCTCAGCAGGTTCGAGCGCGATCCGGTCGAAAACGAACTGGACGAAATCATCGTTCGAATCCCGGAGGGACACTCCCTGCATCAACAGGCCGGTCTCATCTCTTCATTGATGGCCGGGATGCACAATCAGATCGACGACTTTTCTCTGGTCGTTCCCCAACGGCTGCTGGAACAAAGCCGAAGAACGCAGCAGATCTTCAACATTGTGATGGGCGCGATCGCCTCTATCTCGCTGCTGGTCGGGGGGATCGGAATCATGAACATCATGCTGGCCTCCGTGCTGGAGCGAACGAGCGAAATCGGGTTGCGAAGAGCCATCGGTGCGCGGAGGCGGGACATTACCTTTCAGTTCGTCCTCGAGGCCGTCGCCATCAGCTCCGCCGGCGCGGCCCTTGGAATCGGTCTCGGCTTTGCGCTGGCCGAAACGGTCTCGTTCTATTCCGGCTGGTCCACTCTGGTCACCCCCTTCGCGCTGATACTCAGCGTCAGCGTTTCGGTCACCGTGGGAATTCTGTTCGGAATCTACCCGGCTCGCAGAGCAGCCCTGGTGTCTCCCATTGAGGCGCTCCGATATGAGTGAAACGATCGCTGAACCGGCGGGGCGACTCGCCCGACTATGGCGCTGCGGCTTAGTCCTTCAGGATGCGGCCGCTCGGCAGCTCCACCTTCATTGCGCCGCCGAGCGGATGGGCCCTCCTGGTTTCCGGGTCCAGGGCGAAGGCGGACAACTCAAACAGGCCCGGAAGTTGGTCGCCAAGCAGATCCAGGCACAACTCGACCGACCAGCCGCAATACGCGAGATGGTTGTCGGAAAGGACTGAAGCCACGTCAAATCGTTCGATGTCGGGTTGCTTTGAAGCCAGTATCCTCCGATGGCGGCCGCGCCCGGTCACGACCAGAATCTCGCGTGCGGGGCCTTCGCCGCCGGGATTGCGGGCCCAACCGCTGACAACGATCTGCCGGCTGCCTCCCGCACCGTCGGCGGCGCGAACCGACCGAACATCCTCCAGATACCCAAAAGGTCCATCTGATTTTCGCAAGAATTTCAGTTTCCTGGCCGCCAGCCATCGGCTGCGGGTCAGCAGGCGATTCCAATGAAGAGACTGTTCCGTCTTTGCCTGAAGCAGCCTGGATCGCCGCAGGTTGAGGTTGTGCAGAAATAAGATCTCCCTCATCACTGGCAAAGAATCGGGCATCTGTTCGAGGTCGATGCTGATTTCGGGCTCCCCGATCAGAAACTGAACCTTTCCATCGGAGCTGATCAGCAGGGTGCTGCTTTCGGGGACCGAAAAAGCGCGCCGGGTCAATGGATCCTCCAGCGAATCGGAAAACCGCTCGAACTCGGCCGGGGCGCGACTCGGAAACGGAGTGTAGGCATGCGAGTTGGGCGGGAGGTCGTAGGCTACATTCACGTGCTGCGGGGCGTCGGCCAATCGGCTGCGCAAATAAATGAAGTCTTCGAATGACATCCCGGCATCGATCATCCACGGCCGGCTTTCCATCTCCTTGGTGATCCAGATGCAGCGAACTTCATGTGCGGCCGGTCGGTATTCCTTCAGGCAGCGCTCAATCAGTTCCGGGATTTCCTCGAGGTTGCGTTTGGAAACGACTGTGATGAACCGGAGTTCGGTCTGTTCCGGGCTCTTGTCAAGCGCCGATACCAATCGATCCAGGTTTTCCAGAAACGTCGTGAGGCGAGCGCCTTTTCGCATCTCCTCAAAAACGGACGCCTCCATCGAATCCAGCGACACATTGACAAAACGCAACCCAAGCAAGCTCAAGCGGTCGAAGTATTCTTGGCCAAGCGGTTTTCCAAGGTTGGTTGTAAAACCGGCCAGCTTGCGACCATCGTTGGGAACCTTCTCCAGGAATTCGAGGAGCTTTGGATGAAGCGTGGGTTCGAAGTAACAGGAAAATAGAAGCTGACCTTCGGGCTTCAACAGCGGCAGCAGCTGGAGCCCCTTCTCGAATGCCGAGGAGGTCATCAAGGTGTTGCCGTGGATGCGTGAAAAGTCGTTGACGCAATAAGGGCAGCGCAGATTGCAATTCCCGGTGAGGTCGAATCGAATTCCCTCACACCGGAAGAGCGTTTGAAGGTCTTCTTCCGCCTGAGACGGTTTCGCGGATTCCCGAATCGTTCTTTCCAACTCTGCCTGTTCCAAACGCGTCGCTCCAGCGGGCGGGGACAGCGCGGGTCCGCCCCTTCCTTCAACCATCCTATCAGAAAGGCTTGCGATCGGACCCGACTGGAGGCATCTTCCGGAGAAGCGGGCAGCAACCCCGGGGGTGCGCCATGTTCGGCGCCCGCGCAGGGACAGAAGGCGCCGAACATTTGTGCAAAAAGGCGCACGTCCGACAGGCGCCGAGCGCGGGATTCAGGCATTCATTCCCCCGAGTCCCGCGCGGAGATCGGCGCGCCCGGCGCGTCAGGAATTCAGGTGAAGCGAATTGGTTTTTCCTCGCTTTCGACGATTGCTGGCGGAACGGAGGGTCGCAATCAAACCAGCGGCTACGATCAAAGAAACCAACAAAGCCAATAGAAGTGTCGCGTCATCCATAGCATTCTCCTTCTGAATCTGAGCATTCGGTCCGCACGAAAAATCGAAGATACCCGTATACCAGAAAAGTCCTTCCTTTGGCGAGCGTTGATTTCAATGCGCCGTTCAGGCGGGCGGCGC
>CAZAEY010000147.1:7480-8711 GCA_964484155.1 uncultured Acidobacteriota bacterium | reverse complement strand
CCCGCCCGATCGATCGGCGTGCGATTGATTTGACAGGGTCGGCTCTCTAACATGTTTTCATGGTGTTTTACGCCCTTTTGATCCTGATCGGTCTCCTCTATGCGGCAATTCTGGGGATTCTGGTCAGCCGGCGACTGATCGGATCGGTGTGGCCGTCGCGAAGCGAGGCTAAGGAAAGAAAGCCCTTTTCCGATCGGGAAGGGCGCTACCTGGTTGAAGTCATCCACCTGAAGAAGGCCTTCGATAACCCGGTCCTCAAGGGGATCAGTCTGTCCATCGAACGCGGAGAAACCATCGGCGTGCTCGGACAGAGCGGGACCGGCAAGAGCGTACTGTTGAAGCTGATCGCCGGATTCCTGCGTCCCGATTCGGGGATGGTTCTGTTCAAGGGAAGAGAGACGACTCAGTTGAAAGAGGGAGAACTGCTGGAGTTTCGAAAACGGGTTTCGTACGTTTTTCAAGGCGGCGCCTTCTTCGATTTCCTCAATGTGCGGGAAAACATCGCCTACCCGCTTCGTGAACAAGGCATCACCGATGAGAAGGCGGTGCAAGAGCGCGTCGACTACCTACTGCACGCTGTGGAGCTGGAGGGGCTCGGCCACCTGAGTTTCGACGAGCTGAGTGTCGGAGCCAAGAAACAGGTCGCCATCGCTCGCGCCATCGCGAACAATCCCGAAGTCATTCTCTATGACGAACCGACCACCGGCGTAGATCCGATCATCGGCAAATCCCTCAGTCGACTGATCCGGAAGCTGGACCACACGGAGCACCTGACCTCCATCGTCGTCACCCATGACCTGAAATGCCTGGAAATCGTCTCGGACAGGATTGTCCTTCTCAAGGACGGCTACATCCGCTTCGAAGGCTCCGTAGAGGACTTCGCCGCATCCGAAGATCCCTTCGTCGTAGCCTTTCGCACGGGCAGACGCTTTAAGGAAGAGGAGAGCCTGCCGGCGGCATAACAGCCTGTGGTGAAAGGGTCTAGCTCGATGTTCCGGAAACTGCAACCACCAGCCTCAGTGACAAAAACAGAAGGACGTAGGCCACTCCTGAGAGGGCCAGCACCATCATGACCAGCCTCGCCCTTTGAGTCCATGCGGTCGACAGACGCGGCTCTTCATCCGGGAGCTTCCGAAGGGCTTTGAAGAGCACGATCGTCAATATCCACGGGGCGGGCAACAGCAGAAGAATAGCCATCACTTCCGCCTGTCGCACCATATCCAGCGTCTCC
>CAZAEY010000147.1:0-7380 GCA_964484155.1 uncultured Acidobacteriota bacterium | reverse complement strand
TCCAGCGTCTCCACCCCCAGCCGAACCTCCTGAGTCGGGTCGAACAGAGGAGCCGGAGGCGCCTGGTCCTCCCTGAACAGCTTGGATTGTTCTGAGACCTGCGGCTGCGCCTCCGAACTTGAGGTCGCTTGCAGACTCGTCAGCTGGACCAAAGCGACGATTAGAGCCAGCGCAGTCGATTTTTTGAATGCATTCATGACATCCCTCCTTCTTTTGGGCCGTGCGATAGCGCCGGCGGGTTATGGGTTTCGGCCCATTAAAGAAGGTCGGCCTTCGGGATGTCACGCGTCTATGTCGCCAACCGCAGCGCCTTCCCCAAATGCGTCAAATGCAGGCGGTCCGACTGACCTCTCTGAGCGCACTGCTCGAAAAATCCGCAAGCGCGTCGCGTTCTGAGTCAGCTTCGGGGCGAACGGGCCCGCCTCTCTCGCAACTCCAGCGCCAACTCGATGAATTCAATCCCGTGCGCTTCGAGAAAGACCAGAAGGTGGAAAATCAGATCGGCGCCCTCCGCGACGATTCGCTCCCTTCCTTGCTTCGGCGAAAGAAGGAGCTCGACCGCTTCCTCGCCCAGTTTTTTGGCGATCTGCAGCTCGCCCTTCTGAAACAGTTCGGTGGTGTAGGAGCCTTCCGGCAGCTTTTCTTTTCGTTTCCGAATCAATCGCTGCAGGGCGAAGAGAAATTCGAAGGCCGGGGGGTCCTTTTGCGGGAAGCAGCTGTCCGTTCCCCGATGGCAAGTAGGACCGAGGGGCAGCGCCAGAACGAGCAAGGCGTCGCTGTCGCAGTCCGTCTGGATATCGACGAAGCGGAGAAACGCCCCGGAAGTTTCCCCCTTCGTCCAGAGGCAGTCGCGGCTGCGACTCCAGAAGGTAACGTGACGGCTCTCGACCGTCTTTTCCAGCGCGCTTCGATTCATGTAGCCGAGCATGAGCACGCTTCCGGTCTCGGCGTGTTGAACGATGGCGGGAATCAGTCCGCCCTGCTTTTCCCAATCCAGATCGGAAATTTCAAAGTTCATCGACCGGCCTCATGGGTATGTCGTGCCGCTGCAGAAACTCCTTGACTTCACCGATGGAGTGGCGTCCGAAGTGAAAGATCGTTGCGGCAAGGACGGCGTCCGCCTTGCCGATCCGAAAACCGTCCAGCAGGTGCTCCATCTTGCCTGCTCCGCCTGAAGCGATTACGGGAATTTCAACCCGCTCGGCCACGGTCGACAGCAGCTCCAGATCGTATCCGTCCTGCGTTCCATCCCGGTCCATCGAGGTCAAAAGGACCTCCCCGGCGCCAAGTTCAGCTCCTTTCTGAATCCACTCAACCGCATTCAAATCCGTTTCATGACGGCCCCCGCTGACGAAGACCTTCCAGCCGGCGCCGGACTTCTTGGCGTCGACGGCCAGCACGATGCACTGGGAACCGAAGGCGCGAGAGGCCTCTTGAATCAACGACGGCTTGCGTACGGCCGCGCTGTTGATCGATACCTTGTCGGCCCCGGCTCGCAGCAGCTCCCGGACGCCTTCGACATCATGGATCCCTCCGCCCACGGTAAACGGGATGAAGATCGAATCGGCGACGCGCCGTACCCATTTCAGAACGGTATCCCGCTTTTCCAATGTGGCAGTGATGTCCAGGAAGACCAGTTCGTCAGCGCCCTCCAGATAATAACGCCGTCCCAGCTCCACCGGATCTCCCGCGTCTCGCAAATCGACAAAGTGCACCCCTTTGACGACCCGCCCGTCCGCCACGTCCAGACACGGGATGATTCGCTTGGCCAGCATCGACTTCAACCCTTCCCGGCCTTCAGAAATTCGCTCCACGCGCTGTTCCCTTCGTACAGCGCCCTTCCCACAATCGCCCCGGAAGCGCCCGCCTCGCGCAGGCCCGCGATGTGCCCCGGTTCGGCGACCCCGCCGGCAGCCAGAATCCTGATCGATTCCGGCAGCCTCCGCCTTAGGCTGCGAAACGATTCGTAATTCGGCTGCGTCATCGTCCCGTCCCTCTCGACATCTGTGAAGATCACCTGAGCGACCCCCCATTCGGTTAATCTGCCGGCAATCTGTTCCAGCGAAGCTTCGCCTTTCTTGAACCATCCCCGCGTCCGCAATTCACCTCGCTGCAGGTCCAAACTGACAATCCAGCGTTCGGCGCCCCAACGGGCGATCCAGCCGGCTACCGTCTCCGGCTCCTCAACGGCCGCCGTACCAACGATCAGGTATGCCACGCCCATCTCGATCAGCTCTTCCACATCCGCTTCGCAGCGGATTCCGCCGCCGATCTGTACGGGCACGCCCAGTCGGGCGATGGCTGGGATGGTCTGGCGGGTCTCCGGCCCTCTCCGGCCCGATCGGGCGGCCGAAAGATCCACAATATGAATCCGGGAAAAACCAGCTTCTCGAAAAGCGACGGCCTGAGCCACCGGGTCCATCGGATAGACGATCTTTTCGTCAAATCTTCCCTGGTGCAGTCGTACGCACTTTCCGTCGATCAAATCAATTGCGGGGATGATCAGCATCATGAAGTTCCCACGAAATTCTTCAGCAGCCGCAATCCCAAATCTCCCGATCGCTCCGGATGAAACTGCACGCCGAAATAGTTGTCTTTTCGGACGGCGGCGGAAAAGCCGGTTCCATACTCAGTCTGCGCCGTCGTCAGGGCCTCGCTGAAGGGCACGAAGTAGCTGTGCACAAAGTAAAAGTGACTGCCGCTGGCGATGTTTTCGAAGAGCGGGGCGCCCCGATCCTGTTCGATGGCGACCCGGTTCCAGCCGATGTGGGGCACCTTCAGCCCGAATCCGGAAAAGCGCCGGACCGAGCCCGGAAGGATGCCAAGACATTCCGTTTCCTCTTCCTCGGAAACCTCAAAGAGCAACTGCATCCCCAGACAGATTCCCAGGAAAGGAACGGTCAAGTCCTTCAGGACGTCAGCCAGGCCCTGCTCCCGCAACGACTCTACTGCCGGAGCGGCGGCTCCCACTCCCGGCAAAATCACCATTTCGGCGCGGCGGACTTCCTCCGGATCCTTGGAGAAGCGGTGCGGAACTCCCAGAAATTTCAAGGCGTGGCCCACATTGTAGAGATTTCCCGCCCGATAATCGATCACTGTCACCATGACTTACAAAACGCCCTTGGTGGAAGGAATTTCCGATTCGAATCCTGCCTCCATCGATAAGGCTGATCGAATTGCCCTGGCGCTGGCCTTAAACAGCGCTTCGATTCGGTGATGTTCGTTGGATCCCGGCTCCAGAATGCGCAAGTGAAGGCTGATCCGAGCTTCGCACGCGAACGATCGAAAAAAGTGGGCCACCATCTCCGTTGACAATTCCCCCACCGTTTCACGTTCCGGCGAATAGTTCGTGGCAAATGCGAATCGACCGCTCAGATCAACCGCGGCCAAAGCCAATACCTCGTCCATGGGAAGGATGAAAAAGCCGTAGCGCCGCACGCCCTTGCGCTCCCCGGAGGCCTGCAGAAACGCCTGCCCAAGCGCAATGCCCACGTCTTCGACTACATGGTGCTCGTCGACTTGCAGATCCCCTTCCGCTCGTATCTCCAGATCCATCCTGGAATGGTGGCTCCAGAGATCCAGCATATGGTCGAGAAAGCCGACGCCCGTCGAGATCTTGCTCTTTCCGCTGCCGTCCAGTTTGATCCGCACCTGGATCGACGTCTCGTTCGTCTGTCTTCGGATTTCAGCGGTTCGCGCCTTCGCCATCCAGAATTCCTTTCAGTGCATTTAAAAAAATACTGTTTTCTTCACGAGTTCCAACTGACACTCTCAAGCAGTTCTTCAAGCCAGGAAGCGAGCTTCGGTCGCGGACGATAATTCCCATTTGCGCCAATTGCCGGCACACGCCGGGAGCCTCGACGCAGGAGAATAAAATGAAATTGGCTTCAGTGGGATAGACGCGCTCCACTCCCCGGATGGAGGCCAGCTCCGACCTCAAACGCTCTCTCTCGGCCACCAGTTCCCGGATCTCCTCTCTGGTTCGATCCGTTTCCCGCAGGGCCTGCAAACCTTCCGCCTGGGAGGCCAGACTGAGGTTGTAGGGGGCTTTGACTTTCATGAACAATTGAATAATTTCCGGCTGAGCCGTCACATATCCCAGTCGCACTCCGGCTCTTCCCAGCGCCTTGGAGAATGTGCGCAAGACGATCAAACGAGGATGGCGCGAAATCAGAGGCGCCATTGAGTCGCTTCGGGAAAACTCGATGTATGCCTCGTCCAGGATCACCAGTCCGCTCCACTCCTCCAACGCCCTCTCGACGGCTGATCGACTCAACAGGTTCCCGGTTGGATTGTTCGGCGAACAGAGAAACAGAATCTTGACATTCTTCTCCACCCGGCTCAGGAAGTCCTCAACGTCGAAATCAAATTCGTGGTTCAGCAAGAATTCCTGAATCCGGACATCAAAAATCTCGGCAGTCACGCGGTACATGCCGTAGGTCGGTTCGACGATGGCGATCCTATCCGTTCCAGGATTGCAAAACACCTTCAGAATCCAGTCGAGCGCTTCGTCCGAACCGGTTCCGGCAAGCAGGCATTCGGCTGGCGTTGCAGTGTACTCGGCCAGTGCGTTTCGCAGCTCCTTCTGATTGGGATCCGGATAGCGGTTCAAAACGAGATTTCCCCGGCCCCGGGGAAACGGATTCTCGTTGGCGTCCAGAAGAATCCCCTCGTTCTCATGGTCTCTGGCTGATTGATAGGGCTTCAGAGACAGAATATGCGGCCGAACCAGGCCTAGAACGCCCTCCACATTCCGAGTCATTCGGCTCCTCCATCCATCTCGTCGGCGCGGGAGATGCGGCACTCCACGGCACGCTCGTGCCCGGCCAGCCCTTCCATTGCAGCCAGGGCCTCCAGCGTCGGCGCCAGGGAGCGAAGTCCTTCCGCAGAGAGCTCCTGGAACGTGATCTTCTTGACGAAGCTGTCGATGGAGACCCCGGAAACGCATCGCGCCAGACCCGAAGTGGGCAGCGTGTGGTTCGGGCCTGAGGCGTAGTCGCCCGCCGTCTCGGGCGACCAGGGTCCGACGAAGACCGAGCCGGCCGACTCGACTCTGGAAAGCCATTCGCGCGCGTTTTTTACATTCAGAATCAGGTGCTCTGGAGCGTACTGGTTGGAAAACTGAAAAGACTCCTCCAGGCTCGGAGTCAGCAGAATGAAGCTTTGCGCGAGCGCCTGCCTGGCCAGATCCCGGCGCGGCAAAGTCTCCAGTTGCTTTTTCAACTCTTGAGCGGCCTCATCTGCCAGTTTCGATGAACTGGTCACCAGGATGGCCTGACTGTCTCCGCCGTGTTCGGCCTGCGAAATCAGATCGGCCGCCACCACGTCCGCAGGGGCGCTCTCATCGGCGATGACCAAAACCTCTGACGGGCCGGCCACCATGTCGATCCAGCTTCCATAAAATGTGGCCGTCAGCTTGGCCGTCTGCACCAACCGGCTGCCCGGCCCCAGAATCTTGTCGACCCTGGGAATGGTTTCCGTTCCCAGAGCAAGTGCGGCGATCGCCTGGGCGCCCCCGACCTTGAAAACTTGCCTCAACCCGATCAGGTGAGCGGCCGCCAGCACCTCCGGCGCTACGGTTCCATCCTTGCGGGGAGGGACGGTTAGAATGATCTTCCCGCAGCCGGCCAGCTTGGCTGGAACCCCCAGCATCAGAACGGTCGACGGAAGCGGGGCCGTTCCCGCCGGAATATACAACCCAACGCTGGAAATAGCCCGACAGGCCCTCCAACATGTGATTCCGCTGCTCACTTCGACAACCTTCTCCGACACCTGTTGCGAAGCGTGGAAGGTTCGAATGTTTAATGCAGCATTCTGCAGCGCTTCGGCCTGCTGCGGCGTCAAAGCCTGGCTCGCGCGCCGAAGCTCATCGCCGGTGACTCGCAGGTCGTCCAACCGGACGCCGTCGAACTTTTCCGTGTATTCCCGCAGCGCGTCGTCTCCGCGCGCCCTCACCTGGTCGAAAATCTCCCGGCACAGGGAAACCATTTCCGGATCGAGCAGTATATTTCTCGAACAGAGACGGCGGATTTCCTGCCCGCTTAAGCTTTCCCATTCAAATCGTTTCATCAGACCACCATTTTTTCGACGGGAACCACCAGAATGTCGGTCGCGCCTGAGACCTTCAGCTTCTCGATCACCTCCCAGAAAACATCTTCCGGTACGGCCGCATGGACTGCGATCATCTCCTTGTCGGCTAATGGCAATACGGTGGGGCTCTTCATTCCGGGAAGAATCTCGCGAATCATCTGCAGCGCCGCGGCCGGCGCGTTCATCATCACATACTTCGTCCGTCTGGCCATCAGATGGCTGCCGATGCGGGTTCGCAGACGCTCGATCAACTCCCTTTTGCGCTCGTCCTGCAGCGATTCCGGGTTGGCGATGAGGACGGCTTCCGACTTGAGAACGACCTCGATCGGCTCCAGATCGTTGACCCGCAGGGTCGATCCGGTCGACACCAAGTCGCAGATCGCGTCGGCCACGTCCAGATTCGGCGCCAGTTCCACGGAACCGCTGATTTCGATGATTCGACCATCCACGCCCCGCTCCTGCAAGAAGCTCCTGAGAAGATTGGGATAGGATGTAGCGAACCTCTTGCCCCTCAGATCTTCCAGCGAGCGGGCGCCGCTTTTCCGCGGAACGGCGATGCTGAGCGTGCATTCGCCAAAGCCGAGAAAATCGAGCAGCGACACCTTGGCCCCTTTCTCCCTGACGACGTTCAGACCGACCACGCCCAGGTCGGTCACGCCGTCCTGCACGTATTCCGGAATGTCGTCGTCGCGAAGCAGAAGGAGATCGAGCGGGTAATTCCGGCACCGCGTGAATAGCCTGCCCTCGTCGCAATCGAAGTCCACGCCGGCGGCCCTCAAAATCTGACGCGAACTCTCGGCCAGCCGCCCCTTGCTCTGCAGCGACATCTTCAGGTTGTCACTGTTGAACTTCATCGGGGCCTCGCCCCTTTTCTATTCTTCATCCGGTCCAGCATCATCCGGTATCCGCCTTCGCCATATTTGAGCCAGTGAGCGATCCGGGTGACCGTAGTCGTGCTGGCTCCCGTTTCCTCGCTGATCTTTCGATACGGGATCCCATCGGCGACCCGCTGCGCCACCTGCCACCGCTCGGCCATGGCATTCAACTCGTATACCGTACAGAGATCGCGAAGAAATCGTGCGCACTCGTCCACATCTCTCAGACTTGCGATGGCCTCGAACAGCTTCCAGACGCTCTCATTTTTCCGCAGGTTTCGTTCCATAGTATTAGCATGTTAACACGATGGAACAAGGAGCGCAAGAGGCTTTTCGCTCTAAGGGTTGAGGTTGGTCGAAGGAGGCGGGAGGCGGGAGGCAGGAGTCAGGAGTCAGGAGTCAGGAGTCAGGAGTC
>CAZAEY010000146.1:0-8776 GCA_964484155.1 uncultured Acidobacteriota bacterium | reverse complement strand
GCATTGAGGAAGAGGCTCTGAGTGCCGAACCAGAAGGCTCGAAAATTCGGGTTGTCGGCAAACAGCACGACGGACCCGGAGCCAGTACGGCGGGCGATCACGGCTGCCGTTTCCTGCAGGTCCGCAAGTTTCTCAGCGGAGATGTAACCGCTTCGAAGCGGTGCGGACGTGTACTGCGCAACATTGGCCCCGGGGCTCTGAGAGGGTTGGTAGAAAACGTCGTGATCCCGAAAAACGGCGATTCGGCGGCTGTATCCGAAAGCAATGGGATGGGTGGGATCGATGGAGGCTTCAAAAATGGAGCCGCCGATGACTTGGGCTCCGCGGGCGGCTGCCACCTCCGCGTAGGGGACGTCTGGCGAAAACTCCGTCGGCTCTTTGAGGGCTTCGTCGACCAGGCCCTGCTGAATGGCCCAGCGGGATCCTCTCTGAATTGCTATCAACGTGGCGCCTCCCTCGATCCGCTCCTTCAGTCTGGCGATTTCGGAATCTCCCAGATTCCGGTAGGCCCCGGCGGTTGCGACGATCGTATTGTATCGACTCAGATCGGCCGATAGCAGGGTGGAGAGATCCAGCAGGGTGACCGGAATCCTCATCCTTTCGCCCAGCAGGAACCAGGTCTCGCCCACCTGATAACTGGCGGTTCCGTCGCCGCTCAGGAGCGCGATTTCCGGCTTTCTGATCGGCCTTGCCGACGGGCTGCCCAGATCGGGTCCGGAGAGCGTTGCGCCGGAGTGGAGGGCGAAGATGGAGACATGGTCCGCCCGCGCCGCTTCCTCAGCCGCCTCGTGAACTCCTTCGATGGGTTCGCCCAACTGCGTAACCGGGATGACCACTGCGCCGCGTTCAAAGCGGCGTCTCCGGCCGTCCATTTCAACTTCAACCGGTTCCATCAGAAGGCGTGCGACGGCTCCGGTCTGCTGAAATCGATACAGCGCGCGCGGAGCGTAATAGCTTCCCCATTCCAGCAAATAGGCGAAGCCGGCGCGGCCTCCGATCTGCCGGGCGCTGGTGAGTTCATCGGGGTTTTCGATCAAGGCGCCCAGGGGCGGGGGCGAAGTGAGCGCCGCCCACTCCAGGCCGAAGGCCAACGGGAAGGTCCAGGTGGAGACGTCGTAGAAGGTCGAATCCTCGAACTCGGTGACCGTCTCCATCATGGACTGGATGAGCCGACTCTGCGGCTGATCCAGCGGCACGACGATGGAGTCCGTTGCAGGGAAGGCAGTTCCTTCGATCTCGATGTCCTGGGCCGGGCGGTATACCTGGATCCGGTGCCGCATCAGCGCGCGAGTCAGTTCGGCAGCTTTGCTTCCTCCTGGGTCAACGCGCACGACATAAGCCTTTTCCGAGCGGCTTCGGACGAACTCGGAAGCGGTGGCATAGAATTCCCTCTGGTTGTCCAACAGTTCGCGCCGCAGGGCGACGGCCGCTTCCACAGTCGACAGCGAAGTGGTGAACTGGTTCCGGATGGTAAAAGCATACTCGAGCTTTCCAGCGGTCACCTCCCTTTCCAGCGCCCGGGACGATGCCTGTTCGAACAGGATTCCGACGGCGCCGTTGATATCCGGGTAGGTCGATCCTTTTCCGTAATAGAAATCGTCGAAAGTTTCCTCCATGTAGTAAAGGGAGCCGATTCGATCGAGCGCGCGGGCGTGATATTCGGCGATGCGGTAAGTCAGTTCGATCGTGCGGGCCGGGGTCAGGGGATGGTTGCGGGCCGGAACTCCAGGCTGGAAGAAGTAGGTGGACTCCGAGCCCATTTCGTGAAAATCGGTCAGAACCTGTGGCCGCCATCGGTGAAACAGCTCCAGTCTGCCTTGCGATTCCAGAAGCTGGGCAGGCAGCCAGTCCCGGTTGAGGTCGAACCAGTAGTGATTGGTTCGGCCGCCCGGCCACGGCTCGCGGTGTTCCCGGTGCTGGGGGTCGGCTACAGCGGCGGCAGAGCGATTTGCATTGACCCAGTTGACGAAGCGGCTTCTGCCGTCGGGGTTCAGGCTGGGATCGATAATAATGACGGCGCGATCGAGAATGGCTTCAACCGGCTCGCCTTGGCCGGCGGCCAGGTAATAGAGGAGCAGAAGCGCCGCTTCCGAGCCGCTGGCTTCATTTCCATGGACGCTGTACCCCATGTTGACGACGACCGGCATTCGCTCCAGAAGCGAATCGGAAACTTGCGCTGGAGCGTCAGACAGTTGCAGGTTTTCCAAGCGAATCCGCTCCAGCCGCTGGTGATTTTCGGGAGAGGTCACGACGGCGTGGATCAGAGGGCGGCCCTCATAGGTCGTTCCATGGCGTCCGATGACGACTCTGGGGCTGGCCTGGGCCACAGCCTCAAAGTACTCGACGATCTGGTGGGGGCGGGTGTGACGGGTCCCCACCTGATGTCCGAATACGTCCTCCGGCTTTGGAATCGATTCGGAAAAAGCGACGCCCGGCGTCGAAACTTCAAGCGGAAGTGGGATCTTTTCAGCGGCGGCGAATGTCTGAAAGCACAGGACTGGAACGCAGTATCGAATCAGGGATTGGATGGCAGTCGTCATTCGGGTTGAAATCTCCTTTCGCTTCTGAGGGACACTTTAGCAGTCTGCGCCGCGGTCACCAGAATCTGCTAAATTCTTATTCAGCAATCGAAGTGCGAGACGAAAATTCGTTAAAGGACTTCTGAAATATGAAAAATCTCATCGTTCGTATGTCTCTGGCAGCGCTGGCTGCCTTTCTGGTCGTCGGCGCCGGGCACGCCCAGCGGACGGAAACCAGGCCGGTGGAGGGGATTATCTTCGATCTGGAACATCCCAGCAAGGAGCGGCGAAAGGAAGCGGCGCTTTTATGCGGGCAGAACAGGCTGCGGCAATGCGTGCCCAAGCTGATCGAGGCGACGGCGGATCCGGAGGACGAGGTCCGACTGGAAGCGGTTCGCGCGCTGGTCCGGATCAATGACACTCGAGCGCTTCAGGCTTACATCCGATTGCTTCAGGACTCCAGAAAACCGGTTCAGGAAAAGGCTATAGAAGGAATCATCAACATCTACGTCGTCGAGGAGGGCGGATTCGTGCGCGGCCTCAAAAGAGTCGTGGATTTCGTCAATCCGTTCAGCGACGACTACAATCCGCTGGTCGTCGAGCCGTACATGCCGGTCAGTCGAGATGCGACCACGGCCCTTGCCGATCTGCTGTTCGCCGACGATCGGGACATTCGAAGGGAGGCGGCGACGGCGCTCGGGATTCTGAGAGCCCGGGAATCGCTTCCGGCCATTCAGGAGGCTCTGTCTCGCGAGACCTCAAACAGCGTCAAGGTGGAGCTGATCCGTGCGATTTACAAGATCGGAGACTCCGCCGCAGGCTCGACGATCGTTCCATTTATCCGTGATGCGGACAAGAAGGTGCATGACGAGGCCATTTTCGCGGTGGGCAGACTGCAGGTCCGGGAAGCCGTGCCGCAGCTGAACGAGATGTATCAGGCCGGGCTGGAAGAGAGAAGGCGCATTCTGGGAATCGTCCCGGTCAGCGGGACCGACGATCTGCAGAGAAAGGTTCTGGAGGCGTTGGCCCATCTGGGAGATCCTCGCAGCAAGGAGATTTTTCTGGACGCCTTGTCTGACAGTCGCGACTTTTACCGGCGGTACGGCGCCGAGGGTCTGGGACGATCAAGAGCGAACGAACACATTGGGCTGGTTGCGACAAAGTATCTGCGGGAATCCTCATCCAGCGTCAAACTTGCCATGGGGTATTCGCTCTATCGGCTTGGCCGCGAGGAGCATCTGGTCGAGTTGATCGATGCGGTGGCTGGAAGCGAGCAGGCGCTGTTCTACTTGTTGGAGTTGGAGCCGGAAGAAGTGAGATTGCTCTATCCGCATCTGCATGTTGAGAGGGACGCGACGAAGATTCAGCTCCTGGAGGTGATCGGGATGCGGGGCGATAGCGAGGCGATCTCCATTGTGCAGGAACTGACAGGGGCCCGCAATGCCGACGTCGCTTCTGCGGCGAATCTGGCGCTCCGGAGGCTGCACGCCCGTCATCCTTGAATTCGGTTCGGGATCCGATGCGAATTATTTCCGGACGATTCAAAGGGCGCCGGTTGGCCCCTGTGAAGGGGGACATCCGCCCCACCTCGGATCGTCTGCGGGAAAGCTTGTTCAGCGCTTTGTCTCCGTGGCTGGAAGGCGCCGTCTGGCTCGACGCCTTCGCCGGTTCGGGGGCAGTGGGCCTGGAGGCGCTGAGCAGGGGCGCTGCGCTGGTAGTCTTCAACGAGAAAGAGCTCGGGGCCGGCAGAGTTCTGAAGCGGAATCTGGAAAAATGCGGGGTCCAGGAGGGGTTTCGGCTCGTTCAAATGGACGCCTTGACGCTGCTGCGAAATCCCGGGGAGCCTTTTTTCGACTTCCTCTTTCTGGACCCGCCTTATCGATTCGAGCGCTATGGAAAGCTCTTGCGCGCGGTGACGCAATGTCCGGCGTTTACCGAAGACACGCTGGTCCTGCTTGAAGTTTTCAAGAAGACTCCAAGCGATTTCATCCCGCCCGAGTTGGAGCATTTCAAGACGATTGAAGCCGGCGACAGCCGGATTCTGTTTATTCGAAAAGGCGTCCGTTCGGGCGGCTAGGCGGAGGCAGGTCGCCGGCTGGAAGCCGGCGCCACGGCGGGTCACGACCGTATTCGGAACGAAATCCAGAAGAGCAGCGCCACGATCAAGAAGAAGCCTATGGAGGAATATCGGCCGGGAGATCGCGCCGGCTCCGGGTAGAGGCGCAAATTCGGGTTTCCCACCAGCGCCAGACCGGCCCAATAGAACGGATTGCGATGGCGCTCCCCGCTGCTCTCGAGGAACTCTGCGCGAGCTCCCTGAAGGGCGACTCCCAGCGGCTGACCGTTGCGAACCCTGCGCAGGAAGTCGAGGTAGATCGGAATGGAAGCTTCATCGAGTTTCCAGCGGCTGATCAGAAGGGACCGGGCGCCGTTGTGCACGAAGAGTTCGGCCGCACCCATCCAGAACGGAGTCGCCAGCAATTCGGAGTTGGCCAGGTCGCAGGCGGCCAGCGAGAGGAGGTTGCACTCGTAACGGCGTCGAAACAGGTCAGGCAGTCGGATTCCGTTTTCCAGGCTGGAGTCGATCCAGAACGGGGATCCCGGACCGAGATGGGCGGCAAGGTGATGGAAGTGGGCTGCGCCGTCTGAGCCCCAGGGGAATCCCTCGCGCAGACGGGGAAAGATGTTTCGCAGCTCCCGGCGCTCCATTTGGCCGCTTTCCTTGGCCAGAATCGACGGAGAGAACGCGGCGGTAGGCGGTCCCAACTGAGGCGCCGCTTGAATCGGAGCAGGTTCGGCAGCCGGCCAGTAGGAGAGGACGAAATCCTCGAACATCCAGCGGCCTTCCGGGCTCAAGAGCAGTTCGAAGGGGAACTGTTCGAGAGAACGGTGCGCGGTGATCTGTAGCGGACCATCCTCGATCAGCGGCAAGAGCGGCTGGATCAGCATGCCGTAGATCCGGATCAGCTGCTCGGACGACGGCTGGGGCGGAAGCGTCTGTTGGACCGTTGCAAAGTCGCGTATGGAAGCTTCCAGAAGCAGTGAAAGCCCCGGGGTGGGGAGTCGGAGGAATCGCGAACCGTTCCAACCGTCGACCCAGACGAAAGTTTCATCGAGACTGGGCCAGAATTCCAGGATGACCGGCGCCTTTTCGGAGGCGGGGTCTTTCCCGATCGAATCGAAGAAACTGGAAGGGAAGGAGAGGGGCGCCGGCGGCTCGTTCCGGATGGACTCGAGAAATCGGCGGCTGTCCCGGCTACGCGCAACGGCCCGCTCCCGCAGCGCGCTGCGCGCTTCCCATGGCGCATCCAGTTCCACCAGGCAGCGGATATAGCCGTCCAGAAAGGGCGTCGCCAGCCGGGGAAAGGGAAGATAGCGGCTGTCCGTCAGGCGGAACGAATATTCCTGCAGCCCCTGCAGGTAAAGTTCCGCGGCCTCGTGAAACCTCCCCTGTTTCTCCATAGCTCGCCCCAATTCCGGCAGCAGGCTCCTGCGCAGAAACGCCGCGGACGGGTGAACGCCTTGATCCAGAGCCTCCCTGTAGATCCGCTCGGCCAGGTCAAGACGGCCTTCCCGGACGGCAAAAGCGCCTTGCAACAAGGCAAGGTCGATGATCAGGTCCGAACGCTGGGGTTGCAGCGTCTCCAGAAGTTTCGGGTCTGCCATGATCTCCGCCTCGGCCAGGAGCAGTTCGACCGGCGCCACGTGACCCAATGCGCGAGCCTCCTCCAGCAATTGTCGGCTCTCAACCTGGCTCCCGTTCTGATGCAGCAGCAAAGCAAAGTTTCTGAGCACACCAAAAGCGACTTCCGGATGATGGACGCGATCCAGATGGCGAAGGGCTTTGCGATAAACCTGTTCGGCGCGCAGGGCGAAACCCATTTCCCAGAAAAGGAGAGCCAGATTGTTCAAGGCGTGGACCGACGTCCCCGGTTCACTGAAGCGCTTCCATCGCTCCAGGGACTGCTCAAACGCCCAGCTTGCTTCTTCCACCCTGTCCAGGTACCAGAAAGAGTATCCCAGAGAATCCAGAATGAGCGCTTCCTGCAGGCGCCGCGGGCGATCGGCCTGGTTCATGGCTCGAAAGGCCAGATCGATGCTGGCCTCCCAGCGTTCCCTGTCCGCCTCCACTTCCGCCATCAGGAACAGGGTGTAAGCGCGCTCGGCGGGCCGGTAGTGCGGCAATGAGCGAAGGGCTCGCTGCAGAAGCCGCTGGGCGCCGTACGGGTCGTCTGCTCTCCACATGGTCCTGGCCCGTTTCTGCAAGAGAACCGCCTCTAAAACGTCTTCTGCCGGAAACCGAAGGTCCGAAAAGGAGTAGTCTGTGAAATTCCGCTCGATTTCTTCAATCACTCGAGGATGCGTCCGGCCCGCGGCGTATTCCTGACGAACCGTGGAATTGAATTCGACCGGATTCTGCTGATAGAGCGAAATCAGATCCGGAACGGCTTTCGACTGATTCGCCCTCGGCGCCTCCCGCGCTGTCGTTGCCGCGGCCGACGACAGAAAGACGGTCAGCGTCAGGCAGATCTTGCCGGTCGCGCGGGGCAGCGACGCGCGGAAAGTGCCGCGTGAGGGCCGGGTTCTATGGACGCCCGCCGAACCCCTATCGTCCGTTCCGCGCGTCTTCCCGGTGGAGCTTCTCCCGAGCCTGCTCCTGAAAGTAATTTTCATTCTCGCTCACCCTTTCGAGGAGTCGACGTGCCTCTTGCGTTTTCCCCGCATTTTGCAGGATGTGAGCCAGGTACCATGACGCCGGCCATTTCCACTCGCTCGATCCTTCGGCAAGCCTCTTCAGCAGCGGTTCCGCCTGCGCGAAATGCCCGGCAAGATAAAGCGAGACCGCCTGGAAGAATTCGTGGATCGGATCCGGAGGCAGCGACTGAAACCGCTTCGCGGCGGCTTCGAAATCCTCCTGAAGATAAGCTTCGAAAGCAGCCCGCTGAGCGGCCGAATCGAGTCCGGAGCCCCGCAGGTCCAGGTGTACAGCCGGATAGACTTGAGTTTCAGGCGAGTGGGGAGAGGGACGCGGGACCAACCAATAGAGACTCCCCAAAGCGACGATCAGCAAGGCGCCGGCAGCCACGCCTGGCGGAATCAAAAACCTGGAGCGCCGGTGGCTCGAGGGCTTCCGATAGGCATTCTGCAGCGCGACAATCAACTCCATTCTCCGTCGGCACCGGAAACACTTTTCCAGGTGGGCGCGAACTTTGTCGGCGGTCTGGAGGTCGACCTGCTTTCGGTAATATTCGATCAATAGAAGGTCGTCACAGCTTTTCATCTTGATCCCGTCCTTCCCAGGGCATGGAAGGTCCGTCTTCGTCCAGCATCCCTTGGATCCTGTTCAGGGCCCTTTTTACGCGACTGCGCAGGGTCGAGTACGCGATCCCCTTCTCCGCGCACAAATCTCGAATCGATTTGGTCCTATCGGGCGCAAAGACCATATCCAGCGCTTCTCGATGGCGGTCCTCCAACTCGCCCAACACCGTCTGCACTCGACTCAGGAGTTGGCGCCGCATTTCCGCACCCTCCTTTCGAAGCAGTCGAGCTTCCGGATTTCTCGCGGGGGCGGTGTAGTATTCGTCTACGATGCGGCTCTTAAAGAGGCCAAGCCTGCGATGTCGCTTCAACAGGCGGTAGTGGTCCAGGCTGGTGTTGTAGACGGTGCGGCGCGCATAGGCCAAGGCTTCCTTCTCGTTATGGAAAGTCTTTCCGCGTTGCAGGAGCCTGCGGAAGGACTCCTGAAGGATGTCGTCAACCATGTCGGGCTGGGAGACGATATGTCGGGCAACGGCGCGCAGCGAAGCCAGATTGTTCTGCCAGACTTTTTCCAGCAACCGAAAAAATTTCGCAGAAATGAACCCGAGGAGCGTTTTAGTCAATATGCGAGGATGAAAAGGCGGCGCTCTCAATATAGGAGATCGAAAAGATGGAGTCAACCGAAAAATCATACAAGCTGGTACGCACTCGATTCTGCATACTTCTGGCGGTTCTGCGCCGGGAGCTTCCATTCCGCCAGTTTCGCGCGGTCCTGCGTCTGACCTGGTGCGCTGATCGCTTCATTCGCAGGAGCGGAGCCCCCGGACAAGCCCCTCCGGAATGGGTAGAGGAGATGAATTTCTGTATGCGGCAAGTGGTTCGGCAGGTGGAGCGGGGACGAGTCGAAAGGGTCCAGATCCGACGCCTGGTGCATATCTTCAGGCATCTTTTCAGCTTTTGAGAAAGGTGGGAACCCGACGACGCAGGCCGCTCCTCGG
>CAZAEY010000145.1:0-8789 GCA_964484155.1 uncultured Acidobacteriota bacterium | reverse complement strand
ACGCAGCACGAAAACCCCTACCCCGCGTACTCCTCAATCCAGATCTCTCCGTCCAGATAATGCTCCTTTTTCCAAATGGGGACGCGGGTTTTGATGGCGTCGATGATGTAGCGGCAGGCCTCGAAGGCGTCCTTGCGGTGAGCTGCGGAGGCGGCGATCAGGACGCTGCATTCTCCGATTTCCAGGCGACCCACCCGATGCACGATGGAAGCGCCGTGCAGATTCCATCGCTTCGTTGCCTCCGCGCGGATCGCTTCAAGCTGCAGCAGCGCCATCGAATCGTAGGCTTCGTAGAACAGGTGAGTCACTTCCTTCCCGCGGGCGTGATTCCGGACGACGCCGTCGAAAGTTACCACGGCGCCGGCAAGCGGCGACCGCACGCTGTTCAGGACGTGGTTCCTGTCGATCGGGGCCTCGGTCAGTTCGACCATCCGGATCCTCCGCTGACTGGGGGAAAGAGAGCCACTTCATCGCCCGGACGGACGACGGTTTCCGGGCCGCCGTACTCCTGGTTGACTGCGATTTTGATCACGCTTCGATAGCGTTTCAACCCCGGATGTTCCTGTTCCAGCAGGTCGATCAAACGGGATGCAGGCATGTCTTCCCCGATGGCGACTTCGATCCGTCCCGCGCCGACGACGTCTCTGAGCGAAGCGAACAGGAGAATCCGGACCATCGGTGTCCATTATACAGACGGGCAAGCGGGGGCGAACGGCGCCGTCTCGCATTCGAGAATTCGGCTCGCGCCCTTGTTGTCAGCTGAAACGCAGAGCGGTAACATGAAGAAAGTGATAGCGCGGATTCTTTTCATCCTTCTGCTTTTGCCGGCGGCGTCGACCCCCCTGTCGGGGGAAATCCTGAAGGTGGAGGTCGAAGGAGTCATCGACCCTATCACGGCCGAATTCATTCAGGATGCGGTCCGACAAGCGCAGGCACAGAAGGCCGAAATGCTGCTGATCCGTCTGTCGACGCCTGGAGGCTTGGGAATCTCGATGCAGGAAATCGTGCAGTCGATCCTCAACTCCAATGTTCCGGTCGTGTGCTTTGTCTCTCCTCCTGGCGCCCATGCGGCTTCAGCCGGGTTTTTCATTCTGCTGGCTGCCGACGTGGCGGCTATGGCTCCGGGCACCAACACCGGCTCGGCCCACCCGGTCTTTCCCTTCGGAATGGACAACGAAGTCATGCTGGACAAGGTCCGAAACGACGCGCTGGCCAATCTTCGCAGCATCGTACAGCGCCGCGAACGCAATAATGAATTGGCGGAACAGGCGGTTCTGGAAAGCAAGTCGTTTACGGCACAGGAAGCTCTGGACGGAAATCTGATCGATCTGGTGTCCGAAAACGAGCGAGACTTGCTGGCCAAACTGGATGGTATGGAGATCCGACGCTTCGACGGCAGCGTCCACCAGCTCCGCACTTCGGGGCAACTGGTCCGGACCATCGAAAAGACTCTCAGGCAGGAGATCCTGACCACGATCGCCAATCCCAACCTGGCGCTGATTCTGGGGATTATCGGCTTGCTGGGCTTATACCTGGAGTTCACCAGCCCGGGTCTGATCTTTCCCGGGGTCTTCGGCGGAATCTGCTTCCTGCTGTCGCTTCTCGGGTTCTCATTGCTTCCGGTGACGCTCATCGGAGTGCTGCTGATCCTGTTGGCCATCGGCCTATTCATTGCAGAATCTCTGATTCAAGGATTCGGAGTTCTGGGCGCCGGCGGAATCGTTTCAATGATTCTAGGTATTGTCTTCCTGATCGATTCTCCCTATCCGGCTCTCCGTATCGACTGGAGCCTCGCGATCGGCGTGGCGCTTCCGTTTGCTCTTATCTCGATTTTTCTAGCGCGTTTGGCCATTCGTTCCTATCGCTCCAAGGTCACTACGGGAGAGTCGGGTTTTTCCGGTCGATCGGCCACGGCCTACACGGATATAGATGAGAAGGGCGGCACCGTCCGGATCCAGGGAGAACTATGGAGGGCGCATTCGTCCAGCAAGATAGATAAAGGTTCGAGAGTTCGGGTCGTGCGCGCGAGGAATCTGGAACTTTTCGTAGAGCCTCTCGCCGACGCAAGCCGCACAGCAGAAGATAGCCCCACCGGGAAAATGGTTGAAAACCGACCCGAATGAATCGGGTCCGCCCCAATCTGGGAGGAAGAACATGTTTGCCCAAGTCCCCTTTATCGTCATCGGAATCGTCATCCTTTACCTGCTTTCGGTCATTACGATCCTTTCGGAATACGAACGCGGCGTCATTTTCCGGCTGGGAAGGCTGCTGCCGGAAGCGAAGGGCCCAGGTCTGATTTTTGTCTTTCGCCCGATCGATCGCATCGAGCGGGTCGATCTGCGGACCGTGACCATGGACGTGCCCGCCCAGGATGTGATTACCAAGGACAATGTAACCGTCAAAGTAAACGCAATAGTCTATTTCCGAGTAATCGACGCGAATCGGGCGATCGTCAGTGTCGAGAATTATCTTTTTGCTACGTCTCAATTGTCGCAGACGACGCTTCGGTCCGTACTGGGGCAAGTGGAGTTGGACGAATTGCTCAGCCAGCGGGAGAAGCTGAACGAGAAGCTGCAGTCGATTCTTGACGAAAGTACCGACGCTTGGGGGATTAAAGTGTCGCTGGTCGAAATCAAGACCGTCGATCTCCCCTCCGAGATGCAGCGCGCCATGGCCAAACAGGCGGAAGCGGAAAGAGAGAGACGGGCGAAGGTGATTCATGCGGAAGGGGAATTTCAGGCAGCGGAAAGACTCAGGGAGGCCGCTGCGGTCCTGGCGAGGGAGCCGATTGCAATTCAACTCCGCTATCTCAGCACTCTTTCTGAGATCGGAATCGAGCAAAATTCAACCATCATTTTCCCGATTCCGATTGACATGTTTTCGCCAATGGTAAAGAAGGTTGGAGATTCCGGAGAGCGCGGGCCGAAAGTCTGAAAAAGTAAAGAGACTTCCTCCCGCAGCGATAACGCGGATTCTTCAGTCTTGGAAAGGATTTCAGTGAAACCAGCCATGACGCAACAACGAGCTTTCGCGCTTTTCGGTCTTGTGGTAGGAGCGATCTTCATCTTCTTCCTCATGGGCCTTTGGATCGGGAAAAACCATTTGGCGGCAGATTCCGGCGCCCAATTCAGCGAGTTGGCCGAGCAGCCCTTGGAAGACGTGCAACCGCTCCTCGATTTCTACGGGGAATTCGCCGAATCGGAGGCCGCGCCAAAAGCTCCTGAGCGTTCGCCGGAAGCGCAGGCGAAGACGGATCCGCCAGCTCCGATCAGAGAGGTTGAGGCGCAGCCTCCGCCTCCGCCGGCCCCGGTCGTCCAGGAAGAAGAGGAGCGACCGACGTCTGCCCAAGCCGTCGAAGATCGTGAGAGTCTGCAGACGGGTGCCTACACCATCCAGGTTGGCGCGTATTCATTGGAAAGAGAGGCCCGTGAACTGCTGAGTCGACTGCAGAATTTCGACTTCACAGCCAGAATTCAAGCGCCTCAGCCGGGCGGTCCAGACTCCTATTACAGAGTTCGGGTCGGACGATTCGGGTCTGCGGCCGAAGCCCGCCCGATGGAAGCGGAGTTGAAAGCGAAGGGATTCCCGACGTTTGTGACTCGCGTAGAGTAGGCATCGCGCAGAGTTGATTTCGACTTGCTTTCGACACTTCCGCCTGGAGGTGGGAGTTTCAGGCTTGGCCGGCTGGAAGCCGGCCCTACGTCTGGGCTGCAAGCGTAACGAAAATGAGAGGGCCTGATTGACTCTGGAGCGCGCCCCATTAATAGGCCCGCTGGTTTCGGGCGTCGCCATCGTGTTGTGCTTTCCGGGTCCCGGATTGTTTCCGCTGGCATGGTTCGCTCTGGTTCCGCTTCTGGTTTTCGTCGTGGAAAGGAGAAGTTGGAGGAGCCTTCTGGCCGGGCACTTCATCTTCTCTCTTGTCTACTTCGGCGGAGTGCTGTACTGGATCCCCCACGTACTGATCGTTTACGGCGAATTGGCGAGACCCGTCGCCTGGGTTCTGCTGGTCCTATTGGCCTTCCTAATGAGCTGCTTCCTTCTGCCCTTTTCGTTCTTGTCGCAATGGACTGGCCGCAGATCGATTCGAGCCGGGCTGGCTTGCGCGCCCCTCTACTGGGTGCTGACCGAATGGATTCGCAACTACCTACCTTTCGGAGGATTTCCCTGGGCTCGACTGGCCGATACCCAACTTCCCTACGGCCCGGTCGTGCAGATCGCCGATCTGGGAGGCGTGTATTGGATCTCCTGCCTGGTGGCCGCCTCCAATGCGGCGCTCGTACTGGCTCTCCGGCGACGGGAGTTGCAGCCATTGATGCTGCTGGCGATTCTCCTGGCGGCCGTTCACCTGTACGGCTTCTATCGCCTGTACGTTTGGTCGCCCAGCACTACCGGCAATTTGCGGGTGGCGCTGGTGCAGGGAAACGTCGATTCCTATGCGGATCAGGAGTATTACGCAAGGATGTATTTCGAGGCGCTGCCGCGACAATATGAAGAGGCTGTCGGCCGGGGAGCGCAGTTGGTAATCCTTCCGGAAGCGCAGAATCCCTACTTCCTCGAGTCAGACTTCTACTTCCGGACGTTCTGGCAGAGGCAGGTGCAACGGGCCGGCGCGGCCCTTCTGCTGAACAGCTCCGCCAGCGAGGCCGAGGGCGTCTACTACAACAGCGCGTACCTGTTGGAGCGGGACGGCTCCATCGGCTACCGTTACGACAAGATCCACCTGGTCCCTTTCGGCGAATACCTTCCCTTGCAAGGCCTGTTCGGATTCGCATCTCCGATCGTGGCCGAAGTCAGCGGATTTACCGCGGGCGCCGAAATGAATGCTGGAAGCGTTGAGGGCGTATCATTTGCCACGCTCATCTGCTACGAAGCCATCTTCCCGGAACTGACGCGAGCCGCAACGGCCGCTCAGGCCGAGATTTTGGTCAACATCACCAACGACGGCTGGTACGGGCGAACCGCGGCACCTCGCCAGCACCTGGTTCAGGCAGCTTTTCGTTCGATCGAAAGTCGTCGTTACATGTTGCGGGCAGCCAACACCGGGTATTCGGCAATCATCAGCCCCTGGGGAACCATGGAGCAGGTGACGGAGTTGTTTGAAACAAGCATCCTTGTGGCCGACGTTCCTGGCATCTCTTCGACCACCATATACTCCCGCGTCGGCGACCTCCCCATCCTTGCGCTTATAATAGGAGGAGGCCTGTGGGGCCTGGCCGTTCGGAAACGGTCGGTTTTTGAAAGGAGTGAATAGGCGTGGAAGACTTGACCGCCCGGCACGGAGAGCTCAAAGAGAGAATTGAAAACCTCTGGAGGTATCTTTGACATCGATGGCAAGAAGCGGGAACTGACCGAAATCGAACGGCAGATCGAAAATCCGGAATTCTGGAAGGATCAGGAGAGCCAGAAGACCGTCCTGCGCCGCCGTCGACTGCTTGGAAACGCCATCCAACTGGCCGAGACCTGTCGGGCTTCGCTGAACGACGTGGAGGCGCTTATCGAACTGCACGAAGAAGGCGAGGACGTAGACGCCGACCTTCAGAAGGAATTCGGTCGGCTTGAGTCGACAGTGTCTCAGGTGGAAATCCAGAACCTGCTTTCCGGCGAACACGACGCCTGCAACGCGATCGTCTCAATCCATCCTGGAGCGGGCGGTACGGAAAGCCAGGACTGGGCCGAAATGCTGTTGAGACTGTATCTTCGCTGGGCTGAAATTCAGGGTTTTCAGACCGAAATCACCGACTATCAGGCCGGCGAAGAGGCGGGCGCCAAGTCTGTGACTTTTCTGGTGAAGGGCGAATTCGCCTTCGGATACCTTTCCGCCGAGGTCGGCGTGCATCGCCTGGTGCGGATTTCTCCCTTCGACGCTGGAAACCGAAGACATACTTCGTTCGCCTCGGTAGCCGTGACTCCGGAAATCGAGGAGGAGGAGATCGAAATCGAAATTGATGAAGGCGATCTGCGCATCGACACGTACCGATCCTCCGGGGCCGGCGGTCAGCACGTCAACGTCACCGATTCGGCAGTCCGGATCACTCACCTGCCGTCGGGGATCGTCGTCCAGTGCCAGAATGAGCGTTCCCAGCATCGAAACAAGGAAACCGCAATGAGAATTCTGCGGTCCAAGCTCTACGAACTGGAGCGCCAGAAGAGAATGCAGGAACTTGAGGAACTTGGCGGAGAAAAGGCCGACATCGCGTGGGGCAGTCAGATCCGCTCCTACGTGCTGCACCCCTACCAGATGGTCAAGGACCATCGCACCAAGGAAGAGATCGGCAACGTTCAGGCCGTACTGGACGGCCACATCGATTCGTTCATTATCTCGGTGCTCCGACAAAGAGGCCTGGAGAGACAGAGGAAGCAGCCAAGCACATGAGCCAGGAAGACCGCACAGAAACGGAAACCAAAGACCTTCGAGCGGAGGCCCGCCAGATTCGGCGCGAAATCAAGAGCCGACATCCCGGAGAAGAAGCCGGATCCTATCCGATCATCGCCCGAATGGGGATTCTTCTTCTGGTGGTGGCTTCTTTGTCAGCTTCCGTGTGGCTTTTGATCGACGAGCCCGCCCGAGTACACGTCGCATCGAGACTGGCTTCCGGCTGGATCGGCTCACAGGACGACGTATTCGAGTTGCCGCCGCCCCCTGCCCGAGAGGCCCAGCCGCGCGTGTTTGTGGAAGCCTCCGGACGTGTAACTTCAGTCGACGACGGGCCCTCCGGAGTGCTGTACACCGCGACCGATCCGAGACTCGGGACCGCAGCCCGCGAAGCCGCCGCACCCGAAGAATTCGTAGCGCCGGAACGCTCCCCGGCCAGCGAACAGGCGTTTCGCCTCCTGTTGGAGAAATCGCCGCTGATCCGCAGGCTTGTGGAAGGCGAAATCAGCGAGTATCAATTCAAGGAATGGCAGCCCCGCCTGGCTCAGGACCCCTTGTTTCTGATCGATCTAGTGACCGTAAAGAATTCCGATCAGAGCGAAGCGGTCTTGATCTGGGAAGTCCATACCGGCAGCGGTCGAGTCCGGCCTCAGGGGCAACTGGCCCGAGACTTTTCCGCCGAGTTCGGGCAGTAGAAAGCTGCGGGTTGGTTTCAGGTATTCAGATTTCAAGCTTCAGGCGTACGGGCGTCGTTTGGTGACAGTCGGTATTTGCGCCAAGCGCCGGCAGGATCTTCTTGGAACGGGCTACAGGGGCGGATCCATTGTCTTTGCGCCCCTCCAGCACGCCGGCTAAAAGGGGGATCAAAGTGTCATTCGAACTTCAGCCCACGCTGATCGGGGAGCTGGTCGAGCTTCGACCGCTTCGGGTCGGTGATTTCGACGATTTGTATGCTGTGGCGGCCGATCCGCTCATCTGGGAGCAGCATCCCGTCAGCAATCGCCACGAAGAAACGGTGTTCCGGCAGTTTTTTCAGAAGGCTTTGGCTTCTCGCGGCGCCTTGATCGCTCTCGACCTCCGGACGCGGGAGACAATCGGGTCGTCGCGCTTTCATGGCTGGAGTCCGGATCGCAGCGAAATCGAGATCGGGTGGACTTTCCTGAAGCGAAGCCACTGGGGCGGGGCCTGCAATGGCGAGATGAAGCGTCTGATGTTGGAGCACGCGTTCCGGTTCGTCGACCGCGTGGTCTTTCTGGTCGGGCCGCAAAACCTGCGCTCGCAGCGAGCCCTTGAGAAGATCGGCGCCGTTCGCGCGGGAACCAGGCGCGACGATGAAGGGAGGCAGAGCCATCTCTACGAAATCAATAAGTCCGGCTTTTTGTAAGAGGGAGGAGCGAATGCGAAAAATCGTTTACTCGGTCGCCATGAGCCTCGACGGGTACGTGGCCGGACCGAACGGCGAGGCCGACTGGATCGTCGTGGACCCGGAATTCGACTTTGCAGGAATGATGGCCAGGTTTGACACAGTCCTAATGGGACGCCGTACGTTTGAGGCAGCCCAGTCTATGGGCGGAGGCGGGGCGATGCCGGGAGTTTCCACAATCGTCGTATCGCAGACGCTGAGGCAGGACGATTACCCGGACCTGACGGTCCTTTCGAAGGATGTCGGCAAAACGGTTGGGCGGCTGCGGGAGGGTTCGGGAAAGGATATCTGGCTGTTTGGGGGTGGGGTGCTGTTTCGCAGTCTGCTCGATCTCGGACTGGTCGACGCGATCGAGGTGGGCGTCATCCCCGTTCTGTTGGGGCAAGGCGTGCCTCTGTTACCGGAGCGGTCCGATCGCACGAAGCTGAAGCTGCTCAAAAGCAGGGCGTACGATTCGACTGGAACTGTGGGGCTGGAGTACGCCATAGAGCGATCCGGCTAGCCGGATTTCCGATGCTTTTCATTTCATTCGCGAGGCGATGGGCGGCGGCCGCCGGATTGCTCAAACTTTTCCCGCCTGGCACCGTGCGGTCTACAGGCGCACGGCTTGCGCGCCCGTTCGGGAGAGCGTTGTTTACACCAGCAGCCCTGCCGTCGAAAGGCAGGTGATTCATGAATCCGCGGCTCAGCGCGTTTTCAGGGGGAGATTTCGGCGCATCCTTTTTGACGAAAGAGTAGCTCTCGTGGACCGACTCCAAGACCGACCAAGACCGAGTTCGGTCTGTCACCCAAGCGGCCAGCCGGGGGAAATCGAATCGCCGGGGAAGCGCACGCCGAAGCGCTTGATCAGGCCGGGCACGGTGTCGGGCTGCATCTCCAGTTCATACTCGTTGCACAGTTCAGAAAGGGCTTGTGGGCTGGCGCCGGTCACGCCGCCGAGGATTCGTGGACTTGGTGGACTGAGTGGACGGATTGGACAGTGACGCCCGCCTT
>CAZAEY010000144.1:0-9057 GCA_964484155.1 uncultured Acidobacteriota bacterium | reverse complement strand
GCGGTCGAGCACTCTGCGTACGATTTCGCTGACTTGGCGACCGTCGGCAGAGCCTTCCAGGCGAGCCATGGCTTCTTTCATGACGCGACCGAAGTCCTTTGCCCCGGCGGCGTTCAGTTCGGCCGCCGCCTGTTCGACGATTTCCCGAATGCGTTCTGCGGAGGGCGCTTCGGGCAGGTATTCCGAGACCATTTCCAGTTCCGCCTGTTCATTGGCGGCCAGGTCGTTTCGGCCTGCGTCCTGATATGCTTCGACCGACTGCCGCCGCTGTTTGGCGTAGCTGCGCAGCGTTTCCCGCACTTCGTCGTCGTCCAGCCGATAGTCCCGCCCTTTGCTGGTTCGAAGCTCGACCTCCTTGTCGAGAATCCTGGCCTTGAGCATGCGGAGGACGCCAATTCTTTGGCGATCGCCGGATTTGATGGCCTTGTTCAGGTCGTCGGCCAGGCGTTGTTGCAGACTCATTGTCCAGAACTTACAGGAAGACAGGGTTTCGGATCAAGCGGGGGGAGGGGGAGCCGGCGTCGGGGATTTGATTGCGGGGAGGCAGGTGTCGCCGGCTCCCTTGGGGGAACCTAAGGGTTGGCGGACGCGCTGATCGCGGAGGGGTGAATTCCCTCGTTGACCAGGACTCGCACCTCTACCCTTCGGTTCATCTCTCGACCCTCTCGGGTGGTGTTGTCAGAAACTGGATGCCGTTCGCCGAAGCCGTACGGAAGGACGACTCTGCGCAGCGGAACGCGGTGTTCTTCGGTCAGGTACCGAACCACGCGATCTGCCCGCTTTTCACTGAGCCTGCGGTTGTACTCGGGATCGCCGTCTGAGGAAGCGAAGCCGGCCACCTCAATCAGGTAGCCTTCGAGGCTTTCGACTCGGTCGACCATCTCATCGAGCTTCCTCTGAGACTCCGCGGACAATTCAAA
Organism: uncultured Acidobacteriota bacterium; assembly: GCA_964484155.1. GTDB lineage: Bacteria > Acidobacteriota > UBA6911 > RPQK01 > JAPXNP01 > DATKAT01. The sequence goes on along the minus strand of CAZAEY010000144.1, from coordinate 8,137 downwards.
ACGGTCGAACCCGTAGTGGATGACGACTTCGCTCAGCGTCCGGTAGCGATCCAGGCTTTCGATTCTGTCGTGCCCGTCCTCGGCGCGGTCATAGGCAAGGTCGGCCTGGCGCTGCGCCGCTGCGGCTTCCTCGCGGGACATCCGAAAGGCGCTTTGCAGCTCTTCAACCTCGCCCTCCATTTGAGATTGGTACTCCTGCAAGCCTTGACGGGTTTCGTGAAGCGCTGACTCGGTCTCGTCGAGTCTTGCTTCCAACGGCACGACCCGGGTCGTCAGGGCTTCGGCCACCTTCAGGTCATCTTGCGTAAACTTGATCTCGCTGGCTACCCACTCGCCATGCGCGTTCGACCTGGCTTTGACCGACACGTTGAGCCCCAACGTCAGATCTTCGAAGCGATAGCGAATGGCGGAGCGAAAGGGATTGGACTTCTTCTCTTTGATTTCAAGATCCGGAGACAGCATAAATTTGAACTGGCGCTCGGAATAGTCTCGGACGACGACGGCGTCCGAATCAATAGCAAGAATGACTCCGTCGACTTCGGCGCGACTTCCCGGCGCAACCGCATCCTCTGCGCCCAGTACGGGCGTCAGGATGAGCGCAAATAGCGCCGACAGAGTCAGGAACGATCGGACAGCGTTTATCATGGGTCTGCTCCTTTTTTTTGATTGCATCAGCATCCTCGCCAATAAAGCAAAGCAAGAGGCGTTCCAATTCGGAAATGTCAACAGCCGCGCGACATCTACGGTCGGAGCGCCGGTTGCGGAGCGGGGTAGTTCTACTGGGTGGCGGGAAGATTTCCCTGTTTTGCGGGCCCCCCTGAACCGTGCCATCATGAAATGGATTCTGAATATGGAGTCGTCGCTTCCGGCGTCAATGGCGGCCGGCGGCGCCGGGCGGAGGCCCTCGACGAAACGAAGGAGGGGCCGCGCAACAGAAGATGGGGAAGTGTTGAGGCAAGTTTTCTGCGATTTCGACGGGACTATCACTCAGAGGGACACGATCGTCTTTCTGACTGAAGAATTGGGCGGAGGCCCTCGGTTTCGGAAGCAGGCCCTGCAGGACATCCACACCGGAGCCATATCGGTTTACGAGGCGATTGGCCGGGAATTGGCGACCGTCACGGCCAGTTGGCAGGAAGCGTCCGAAAAGCTTTTGAAGGAGATTGCGATCGATCCGGCGTTTCCCGAATTCGTCGAGTGGTGCCGCTCCCGGGGATGGCCGCTTGCCGTGGTCAGTTCCGGTATCGAGGCGGTCCTGCACTTGTATCTGGGCGAACTGGACGTTCCGCTGTACGCCCACCCGGTCGAGTTCAGTCGGGACGGCTGGGTGTATCGTCGCCGGGCCGACGTCAACAAGGAAAGCCTTCTGCGGGCGGCGCGAAAGGAGCCAGGCGAGATCGTTTACGTCGGGGACGGCACCTCGGACGTTCAGGTGCTCCCCTACGTCGACCGCCTGTTTGCTAAAGCATATCTGGCCGACTATTGCAGGACCAACGGGATCGATTTCGAACCGTTCGAAACCTTTCGGGACGTGCAGCGACGCCTCGGCCGCCTGGCGATTGGAGAAAGGCTGTGAGCGCGAGGTTTTGCGAACTGGGTGCTAGGGGCGAGGGGCTCATTTCTGCCTTCTGGATCCTGACTCCTGACTTCTGGCTCCTGTCTCTTTAAACTCGGAACTCGACCAATGAACGTAGACAAAGTTTCTCTCAAAGATCTGGCAAAAATCCCGCTCATCGGTTCGGACCGTGAAACGCAGTTGGAGGAAAGCCGGATCTGGGTGAGGTTTTTCGACCCCTCGAGCAGTTGGAACTGGTACGTCTTGGAATTCGACGGACGGGAGACGTTTTTCGGACTGATCGTCACCTCCGGAATGGCTGCCATCGGCCAGTTCACATTGGCGGAGCTTTCCAGTCTGGTCTATCGCGACGAGGACGAGAGGGAGGTCCGGGTCCGAATGGACGAAAAGTTCGAGCCTGTCAGCGTTTTGGAACTGGCCCGAACGTGCGAACCCGTTCGAATTCTGCTCGCCGAACTGGACGCCGGCAGGAAAGGAGCGCCCTCCTTGGTCGAACTTGAAGGGACCGATCCCTGAGTCCGCATCGTCCGCTGCGCCGGCGGCGGCATTCGGCTGAAACCTTTTAAGGAGTTTTGGAATCTGAATAGGAAAGGAGGTCCAACGAAAATGGCGATTCCAATTGGTCTGACGACGAATCGAGCGCCGTTTATCGAGCAGGCGAGGGCCGCCAATCAGCTTTACATTCACCAGCCTTATGAGCTCTATTCGGAGGAGAACCACGAAACCTGGCGCCGGCTTTACGCTAGAATCAGGCCTCGCTGGGAGCGCCATGCCAACCGGAAGTTCATCGAAGGAGTGAGCAATCTGGCGCTGGATCCGAATGCGGTTCCTCGTCTGGATGACATCAACCGATTCCTGGAGCCGCTGAGCGGGTTCAAGGCGCGGGCGGTCAGCGGCTACGTTCCAGCCTACAAATTCTTCGACTGTCTGCGAAACAGAGAGTTTCCAACGACGATTACAATTCGGGCCATGGATTCCCTCGACTACCTTCCGGAGCCCGATATCTTCCACGACGTCGCCGGCCACGTCCCGATGCACACCGATCGGGTTTTTTCCGACGTCCTGGTGCGCTTCGGAGAAGCGGCTCACGCGGCGGCCGAAATGGCGGCCGGTTTTTCGGATCCGGAGGAGCGCGTGCACCGGATGGAGAGCATCATCCGAGCCATGGCCCGGTTTTTCTGGTTCACCATCGAATTCGGCCTCATGCGTCGAAACGGCCGCATCAAGGTCTACGGGAGCGGATTGCTGAGCTCCTATGGGGAGATCCAACACGCCGTCGAGTCGGAAGAAGTGGATCGCCGGCCGTTCGACATCGAAGAGGTCGTTCACCAGCCATTTGATATCGATCGTTACCAGCCTCTTCTGTATGTCGTCGAGTCCTTCGAGGATTTGTTCGATCAGGTCGATCTGCTCGAGCGCTGGATGAGGGAGGGGAAGCTCAACGAGGTGGCCGGGGGCGAACCCGCGGTCAACGAAGAGGATCTGAAATCGTTTCTTCACCTTGTGCCAGTCTGATGCGCGGCCGGATCGGTCGATGCGAGCCTAACCCCTATTTCTCAAACCCCTCCTGAATTCAGTATCGCCGTTCTGTACAATGGAATTGGAAGATGTCGATCATTTCAAAATGGACCAAAAAGGCCGACAGGCTTCGGCTTCAGCAGCAGGGAGAGCTGGTGGAAGACGGCCCGTCCGATTCCGCCGGCGAAAGCGGGTCCGAACGCTTCCGCTGCCGGGTTTGCGGCCGCGAGGACGTCGATCCAGGATTCTGTCTGGAATGTCTGGCCGAGACGATGGAGCCGATCCCCTCGGACTCTGGATCGGCATGAAGCCGGGTTCCCCTCCGGGCCAATCGGACAACTGTTGACGGTATGGAACTGTACCTGGTTGACGGCACCTACGAACTCTTCCGGAATTACTACTCTCCGCCGCGCAAAAAGACTTCAGACGGAAGGGAAGTCGGGGCTGTAGCGGGCCTGATCCGCACCCTTGCGGCGCTGTTGCGCGATCGAAAAGTCACCCATATCGCGTGCGCGTTCGATAGCGTCGTTGAATCGTTTCGCAACCGGTTGTTTGCCGGTTACAAGACGGGCGAGGGAATTCCCGCGGACTTGCTGGCTCAATTCGAGCCGGCCGAACGGGCGACCGCGGCCATGGGGATTGTCGTGTGGCCGATGGTGGAGTTTGAAGCGGATGACGCGCTGGCGACCGCCTGCGCCCGATGGGGTCGAGACTTTCAGCGAATCTACATCTGTTCGCCGGACAAGGACCTGACGCAATGCGTCGTAGGCGATTCCGTAGTGGTGTGGGACCGCAGGCGCGACCAAATTCTGGACGAGCGCGGCGTCAAGGAGAAGTTCGGGCTGCCGCCCGCATCAATTCCCGACTGGCTGGCGCTGGTCGGGGATGCTGCCGACGGGATCCCGGGGATTCCGGGCTGGGGCCAAAAGGCGGCAACGACCGTGCTGGCCCGCTTTCGCCGCCTGGAGCATATTCCCGCGGACGAGCGGGACTGGGGCGTTACGGTTCGGGGCGCGGCAAGACTTGCCACTGTTTTGGAGGAAAGGCGGGACGATGCCATGTTGTACCGTCGACTGGCGACGCTTCGAACCGACGTTCCGCTGCCGGAGAAAGTGCAGGAACTGCGCTGGCGCGGCGCTGATCGGGAGGCGTTTCTTGAATTCTGTTTCTCGATCGAGTCGGAGAATCTGGTCGATCGTATTCCGATGTGGGCGTAATCGGCATTAGATTCCACCGACCTGATGCATGACCTGTGGCGCCGGCTTCCATCCGGCGATTTGGGAATGACCGGCAGGACGCCGTTTCTGCAATCGCCCCTGCAGTTGGCCAAACCAGCCTGATACCAGGGCGATAGCCGCGGATTCGGTTACAATCAGTAATCGAAATGATGGAATTGACTGCTCAGCATTTATCGGAACTTCGTCAGGCCAAAATCCTTTTGGAGCGGCCCAGTCTGGTGGCGCGGATCACCGACGCCATCGGCACGCCCATTGAAATTGGATTCGGAATGCTTCCCGAAAAGTGGGCGCAGTCGGTCCATCAGGCGGTTCACTTTTCCTTGACGCGCGCCTTGCAGATGAGCATCCGCTCGCTGGACGCGCGTCCGGCTGAAGGCGTTCGGAGAGGGCTTCACAACCTCGCGGTTGTCGCCACAGGCGCCACCGGCGGCGCATTCGGGCTGGCGGGCGTAGCGGTGGAACTCCCCATCTCGACCACCATCATGCTGCGATCGATCGCCGCGATCGGGCGCAGCGAAGGGGAGGATCTCTCCATCCCGGAAAGTCGGCTTTCCTGCCTGGAAGTTTTTGCGCTGGGAGGACGCAGTGCGGCGGACGACGCATCCGAAACGGGTTATTTTGCGGTGCGCTCCGCACTGGCCAAGTCGGTGACGGAAGCTGCCCGCCACATCGCTCAAAAAGGAATGATTGACGCCGGGGCTCCGGCTCTGGTCCGCTTCATTACGGCAGTCGGCTCGCGATTTGGGATCGTAGTCACTGAAAAGACGGCGGCGATGGCGATTCCCGCAATCGGAGCGGCCGGCGGGGCCATCGTCAACTCGATCTTCATCAACCATTTCCAGGACGTTGCCACCGGACACTTCGTCGTCCGCCGTCTGGAACGGGCCTACGGCAAGGAAGTCGTGGAAAGGGCCTATCGGCAGATTGACGTTTCAATGTCGAGCCGAGCGACGAAGCGGGCCGCCAGGCGGAAGCCCGCAGCCGAAGCGATCGTTCGAAAACCCTGACGCAGAGGGAGTCGCCGATGCGAAGTTCATCCGGTGCTCTTCATTCCGGAGGCTATGCCGTGGACTGTCAGCCGAAGCAACGGCAGCAGTTCCTCAGACTGCCCCTCTCGCCATTCCCTTAAGAATCGGACCTGTAGAAAGTTCAATGGATCGACGTAGGGGTTTCTCAGCCAGATCGACTCGCGCAAGACGGCTGCGGGCTCCAGCAAGACCTTCTGTTGCGTAATGGCCAGTACGGAGCGCCGGCTTCGCTCGTACTCGTCCTGAATTTCCTGAAAGATCCGGGACGCGGCGTCCTGATCCTCCACCAGCGCGGCGTATTGTTCCGCAATGTACAGATCAGCCTTGGCCAAAGAAAGCTGGGCGTTGTCGATCAAGGTTCGGAAGAACGGCCAGCTCTCGTACATGCGCCGCAGCACCGGCAGCGCCTCTTCCCGCTCCATGAATTCCGAAAGAGCGCTTCCCAGTCCGTACCAGGCGGCCAAAATGAAGCGGGACTGGGTCCAGGAGAACACCCAGGGGATCGCCCGCAGGTCCTTCAACCCCTCTCCCGAGGGGCGCTGAGCCGGTCGAGAGCCCAGCGTCAGGTGCTCTATGACGTCGATTGGAGTCGCCTGATAAAAGAAAAACGGAAAGTCGTCGTCGTTCCACACCAGTTCTTGGTAGCGCTGAAGCGAGCGCTTCGATAGCGCGTCCATGGCCGCGGTCCACTCCTCGTCCACGCGTTCCTCGCTGTCCGCTACGGCGAAAGCCGCCTGCAGCGCCGCGCTCGTCAACTGCTCGAGGTTTCGAAGAGCAATGGATGGATTGGAGTATTTGGCGGAAATCACCTCGCCCTGCTCGGTAATTCGAATGCGGGCTCCGGTGGCTGAAAACGCTTGCGCCAATATTGTTTCATGGCTCATGCCGCCGCCGCGGTCGATCGGGCCCCCTTTTCCGTGAAAGAAGCGGATCTGGAGGCCGTGCCGTTGGGCCGCCTGCACGATCGATTTCTGGGCGCGATACAGCTCCCAGTTGGCAGTCAGGTACCCGCCGTCCTTGTTGGAATCGGAGTAGCCCAGCATCACCTCCTGCACGTCGTCCCGATCCTGCAGCAAAGCGCGGTAAACGGAGTCGGAAAACAGGGACTCCAGCAGCTCGGGCGCCTGCCTGAGGTCTTCGATCGTCTCAAAGAGCGGAACGAAATCGAGGCGGCTCTTCCAGACGCCGTCGCTACGGTGCACCAGACGCGCCGAAGAGGATAGAAAAATAGACTTCCACAAATCGGAAGGCCGATGCGTCATGCTCAGGATGTATCGGCTGCAGGCTTTCGGGCCCGTCTCGTCCTGGATGCGACGGATGGCTCTGAACTGGTCCACAAGTTCAGCCAGCTCGCCGTCTTCCGATTGGAGGGAAGCGGATTCCAGTCGTGGAAATTCCTCGAGAAGGTCCGAAAGCGCCTCCAGGCTTTCGAATTCCAGATCCTTTTTCAGAGCGCTGCGAAGCTGGTTGACTGCGGCGGAAACTTTGCCGGAGTGGTCTCGAAAATCGAGGGTAGCCAGGTGAAATCCGAAAACCGCCACCTGATGCCTTAAGTCCTGAAGCTGGCCCTCAGCCGCCCTGGAAGACCCGCATTCAACCAGACTGCGCTCCAGCCGTTGCAGCGCCTGCAGAAGCTCCTCCGGTCCGGAGAAGCCGTCGGTCTGACGCCTGGCCGTGCGCTCCAGCCTCCGTTGCAGTAGAGCCACGTACCGGCGATATACTTCATGCGGTTCGATCCTTTCCTCCCGTTCCTCCAGGAAAGCGCCGAAGATCAGCTGATCGGCCAGCTCCCGGCGAATTTCCGCCGAGACGGAGGTCAGGCGCTCGGAGTGGCTCAACTCGGTCCGTAAAAGGATCAACTGCTCCCTGTAATGATCCATGATCTGCTGCCGGTGCTGCTCGATCGTATGGAGGCTGATGCGCGGAGTGACCGCGGGATTGCCGTCGCGATCGCCTCCCACCCAGCTCCCGAAGGTGAGAACTGGAGGAACCGGATCGATCCCTCCGAATGCCTTGGAGAGACGACGGTAAAAGAGCGGGACCACCGGAATGATCGTCTGCCGGAAGAAGAACAGCAGGCGCTCGGACTCCTCCTCAACGGTCGGACGAATCGATCTGGTCTGTTCGGTCAACCAGAGGATTTCCAGGACCCGCAGGATCTCGATCTCGACAGCCTTCTTCTGAAGCTCAGTCCGGGCCCGATATTCCCAGCGGCGGTGCAGGACAAGGATGCGCTCCAGGTGATCTGAGATCGTCTGCCGGCGAGCCTCCGTCGGATGCGCGGTCAGGACGGGCTGGATGTCGGCGCGCTCCAACATCTCTCGAATGTCCTCGACCGCTTTCCCGCGCTCCCGGAGCCGCGCGATTCCGCTTTCCAATGAGCCGTGATAGGGAGTTTCCTCCGCCTCTCTCTCTTCAAGCCTGCGGACCCGCTGCCGCTCTTCGGCCAGATTGACCAGATGAAAGTAAAGCGTGAAGGCTCGGGCGATCCCCTCCGCGTCCGTAGGCGCCAAGTCATCGATCAGCCTGTCCTTCTTCTTCCGGTCGCGGGGGGTCGGGCGGCGGCGCAGCCTCTTGCTGGTTTTGCGCAGCTCCTCGACCAGCTCGAAGGTTCTGGCGCCGGCCTGCTCCCGGATGGTTCGCCCCAGCAGCGAAGTCAGCATGCGGACGTCTCTGCGCAGTTCGGGATACATGGCGGTTCATTATAGCCTGCAGCCTCCAGGGAGTCAGGAGTCAGGAGTCAGAATTCGGAATCCCGAACCAAGCACCAAGCACCT
>CAZAEY010000143.1:5383-9091 GCA_964484155.1 uncultured Acidobacteriota bacterium | reverse complement strand
TTTCCGGACTGCGTTGCTCGTCGTCGACGATGCTACGGCATCGCCTTCCTTCTCGCGCCTTGCAGGCGGGCCGCAGATCCCTGTTGCACGAGGCGCCAGGACTTTGATCACGGGCTGCCAAGCCTCCTCGACGTACTGCACGAGTACGACTGCGGGGGCCTTCGTCGCGCGCCCTGCATCCCCGCCCCTCTCCGACGCCTCGCTACGGAGCCGTAAGAAAGATGCGGGCTAGCTACAAAAAAAAGCGGGGACCCGATTCGGGCCCCCGCGCTGGTTTTTCGCTGCCTGTCGGAAGCGAGTTAGAACGTCAGCTTCAAGCCGAAGCGAATGATCCGCTCCGGAGCGTTGGCGCTCGTGCTGGTGATGAACATGAAGTTGCCCGAGCTGACGTTGTTGGTCGGGTTGTTGAAGTGCGGGGTGTTGGTCGCGTTCAGGAACTCCGTCCGGAACTGCAGCCCGACGTCCTCGGTCACGTGAAAGTCTCTAAAGACCGACAGGTCCAAATTCACCCACGTGGGTCCCCGCAGAATGTTTCGACCGCTGTTTCCATAGCAGTCGAAGTTCGTGCAGTCGGTCCCAGGCACCCGCGTAACCGGTGCGAAAGCCGCCCGCTCGTAGTAGGGGTTGCCCACGCCGATTCCGCCCAGCTTGTTAACGGACCCGACTTGATCGGCCGTCTGCAGATTCCCTCGGTTGTTGATCGGCGAAGACGAGGTCACCGTGAATGGCGTGTTCTGGCTGACCGAGAAGATGCTGTTCAGCGACCAGCCGCCGATGATCCGGTCAAGCGCGGTGTCCCCCACTCCGATCGGGAGTTCGTAGATGCTGGAAAGCTGCAGCACGTGCGGTCGGTTGTGTCCCGCCTGAGCCCGATTGCGGTGAATCAGATCGGGATCGTTCCAGCTCACGCCGGCCCATCCGTCGTCGTCGGTCATATTGATGGCGCGACCGTACGTATAGGCGCCCTTGACGAAGAATCCGTCTCTAAAACGCCGATTGATCGCCACCTGCAAGGAGTGGTAATTGGAGCTCAGCCAGCCGTCCCAGAAGAGGACGTCGACCTCACTCAGGGGGAAGAACTGGCGACCGGCCGTTCCGCCGCCCGGAGGCGACCAGTTGATGTTGTGGTCGGCCAATTGACGGGTGGTTTGTGTCCCAACATAGCCCAGCGAAACGACGAAGTCCGAGGGGAGCTTGCGTTCATAGACCATATTCCAGGACTGGATGTAGCCGCGGTTGATTCGATCCTGCGGCATCGTGCGCATCAGAGCCGTCGGAGGCAGCTGCACGCGGGCGCCCGGAGACGTGTCCGGTCCGACGAAGATCGGGATCCCTTCTTCAAGCGTTCCGGCGGACTGGAACGTGCCGGATTCGAATTCCTGACTGACCGTCAACGGGAAGAATCCGCGAAGCGGACGGCCGAATGGCATCGGGTTGAATGTGATACCGTAGCCGCTGCGGATCACGTCGTTATCGGTCAACCGATATGCGAAGCCCAACCGCGGTGCTAACAGCTTTCTGCTGACCGAGATGTTGTTGTCCAACACGACCTCAAAGGTGTCGAGATCCATAAACTCCATCGAGCGGTCATCCCGAGTCACCAGCGGATAGTACTCGTAACGGACTCCGGCCGTGATGGTCAGATTCGGCGTGGCTTGCCAGCGGTCGCGAAGGTACCAGGCCTGCTGCCACTCCCGGGTCGTCATCAGTTCCCACTGCAAGCTCTTGCCCATGCTGTTGGTCATGCCCAGCATGAAGGCGGCCCAGGAGTTGCGATCCGTCGGCGAAGGCGCGCCGACCGTCGAGGTCGTGAAACGGTCGAAGCGCAAAACGCCGCGGGGACCGGAACCCAGTTCGGGCTGCCAGTGATCCAGCTCGTGACGAATCAGATCGTATCCGAAGCGGATCTCGTGGTGGCCCGTCGTCAGACTGAAATTGTTGGCCAGCGTGTAGCTGTTCTGATCGCGAAACAGCGGGCTCCAGCCGTCGACCTGCCCAAGTCCGGAGAAGCCGTCGATGAAGAACGCCGGCACACCGCCGCACAGGTTTTCGCCGCCGACGATGCAGGCTCTGGCCTGAGCGTCAGGGGCGTTGGTGCCGGGAATGCCCAGCACGTCTAAGCCGAAGTTGCCCCGATCCAGATCAGCCGTCCGAACCTCCTGGTCCATATCCGTGTAGCTGAAATTGCCGTCCCAGAGGAAGGAGGGCGAGAAGCTCCACGTGTGGCCAATGGTGTAGACCTTGACGTCGGTGTCGCCGACGCCGTCGCCGCCGCCGCCGATGGCGCCGCCGCCGCCCGGTCCGAAGATCGGGTTCTTGGTGACTTCAGCGTCCATCAGACTGAATTTGCCCCAGATCCGGTGCAGCTGGCTGCGCTGCCAGTCGAGCTTCACGTCGAAGTGGTTTCTTTCCATCACCTCTTGGTCGGAGGCCTCGAAATTCGACGTCAGACCCGGCAGGTTCGGAAGCGGCACCAGACCAGCCATCGCGACCGCCGCCGGACTCAGCCGGCCGGACGGGATCTGATTGTTGTTAAACGGCATCCGGTCACTGCCGTCAGGATTCCCGGTGAGCGGATCAAAAATGGGCTCGGCAAATTCGCTGAAATCGCCGTTGCGCATGGCCTGCGTAGCCACAGTGGCGGTCTGCGTTCGAGCCAGGCCCTGGAACGTACCTTCCCATCCGCCGAAAAAGAACAGCTTGTCCTGTACGATGGGCCCGCCGACCGTCAAGCCGCCGATATGACGCCGGCCAGCCGGCTTGTTGGCCTTTCCGTCGCCGTCCGTGTCCAAGAAGTTAAAGAAGTTCCGGGCGTTGGTCCGGGCGTTCTCGTGGTAGTAGAACAAGGAGCCTGCAACCTGATTCGTCCCGGACTTGGTCACGACCGTGATCGCCGCCCCGCCGGCAAAACCCGTCTCCGCGTCGAAGTTGTTGGTCGAGACGTTGACCACTTCGATCGTTTCCGACGGCGGCACGTACTGCGTGTGGTGCGGCAGCCAGATGTTGACGCTTTGAGCGCCGTCGATCCGCGTGTTGTTGTTGTTGCGCGCGGTGCCGTTGATGTTGGTCGTCAGAGCTCGCTGCGGCGTGTCTGTGATGGCGTTCTGAAAGCCTGCCGGAGTCGCGCCCGGAACCAGATTGATCAGGCTCTGATAGTTTCGATACTGGTTGAGCGGCAGATGGGTGATTTCCTTCGACTCCAACTGGGTCCGCACGTCGGTCGTATCGGTCTGCAGCAGCGTGGCCGCGCCCGAAACCGTGATCTGCTCGGCAATGTCGCCGATTTGCAGGACCACTTCTTCGCGAGTCACGCTTCCGACCGTCACCACGACGTTGTCGTTGACGTGTTCGCGGAAGCCCGGCAGTGAAGCGCTCAGACGGTAAGTGCCCCGGGGCACGTTCCGGAACGTGTAGGTTCCGGTTTCGCCGCTGATGACCGTCTGCGTGTAGTTGGTGCTGCGATCGATGATGGTGATTTCGACGCCGGGCATCACCGCCCCGGTGGCGTCTGTGACCCGGCCCGCGATCGATCCGTAGAGAACCTGCGCCTGCACCTGTGCAGGCAGCGCCAGACAGATCAGCAGGATCGCGCCAAGAGCGGCCTTCAGGATACAGTAGCCCCGTTTTTCGGTAGTGAGAGCCATACCCTCCTCCTTGTCAAATGCGATGTTACGATGAACTTTAGTCAATTCTCATTTCCCCCAAAAC
>CAZAEY010000143.1:0-5283 GCA_964484155.1 uncultured Acidobacteriota bacterium | reverse complement strand
AAAGAAACTCCGATCGGATTTCCGCAAACAGTTTCGGAGAAGCGTTTCTGCTTCCACCGCACTGATTTGGGATCTTCACTGTTTCCGTTGGTTTCACCTGGCGCAAAACTTCCGAGTTCGACTTCCCTGTTTCGGTCAATTGTGAAGCAAGCGGTGTGCCATTCATCAGCGATTTGGCTCGGAAAGATAGGTTACCTGTTTAATGTCAGACACTTAAGGAAATAGCCTGACCCGCCGCCGCTCCTCTTGAAATTGGTGGAAACCAAAAAAATGGATAACCTGGAGGTATCCTCCAATTTTTTGGACACCACTCGCAAGACTTGCAGGGCGCGGATGCGAGTGACACGCCAGATTCAAGAAACCGGCAGCGCCCGCAGTGTCTGGCTTCGCTGCTAGAACGCCCTGCGGCTCAATCCAATGCTTCCGCTCTGCCAGAGCCTTGGCGCAGGTCGACGATCGCGTTGACCTGATCGATGGGCCATGATTCGGCTTCTCCCGAAGGCCAATCGACCCGAATGCGATTTGGGGTTTCGCCATTGGGAATCCCGAAGTACACGCGGGAATCGCTGGCGCTCAGGTAGCTCTCGCCCGGCTGAGACGTTCGGATTCGGGGCGGAACTTCGTCGCCGGACAGCGTCACGATCGCCCCTGCCGACATCTTTCCGGAAAGCCGTGCCAGCAGCCACGAATTCGGACTGCGGGTCTGGTTGAGCAGCAGTCGCGCCGGGCCGCCGCAATTGGAGACTACGATGTCGATGTCGCCGTCGTTGTCGATGTCGCCGAAAGCGGCGCCCCGGCTGACCTCGGAAAGCTCCAGGGCCGGGACCGATCGGCTGCCGACTTCCCCAAAACGCCCGCCGCCCAGATTCCGGTAAAGCTGGTTTCTCTGATGATAAGGAAATTCTTCCCCGCGCAGGTGAGACAAGCTTCGGACGGCGCCGTTTGCGATAAACAGATCGAGCCGCCCATTGCGATTCGCGTCAAACCAGGCGGCGCCGAAGCCGGTGTAGGGAAGGCTGGAGGCGCCCAGGCCGGCCGAAGCTGTGGCGTCCAGAAAATTGCCCTTTCCGTCATTGACGTACAAGGTGTTGGTTTCATCTGTCAGATGGGTCATGAAAAGATCCAGATCGCCATCGTCGTCGAAATCTCCCGCCGCCACTCCCATGCTGCCCTCGGGAGCACCTTCCCCGTTCAGCGCCACGCCTCTCAAAAGCCCCTCTTCTCGAAACGTTCCGTCGCCCTGATTTATCCAGAGGAAATTTTCGGCGCCGTCATTGGCAACGAATATGTCGGGAAGCCCGTTTCCGTTGAAGTCGGCCACGGTCACCCCAAGTCCCGGGCCGCGCCGCGAGGCGATCCCCGAGGCTTCGCTGACGTCTTCGAAGCGCCCGTTCCCCAGATTTCGAAACAGTCGGTCCGGAAGCCCTTCGTATTGATTGGGATTGCAGTAGTCTCTCTGGCCGACTGAATCAAAGCACGTCTTGTTTCCGGCAACCGTAAAATCGACGTAATTGACGACGAACAGATCGAGCAGGCCGTCTCGATCGTAATCGAGAAAGATCGCGCTGGTGCTCCAGCGGACGTCGTCGGTACCAGCCTGCTCTGTCACATCGGTGAAGCTTCCGTCCCCATTATTCGCAAACAGGGCGTTGGGTCCGAAGTTGGTGACATAGACGTCCGGAAAGCCGTTCCCGGAAAAGTCCCCGACGGCTACTCCCATTCCGTAACCGGGATGATCCAGCCCACCCGCCCCTTCCACTTCTTCAAAAGTCAATTGACCGGTTTCAGCCAGCAGATTGCGGAACAGGCGGTTTCTGCTAATCGAAGGCGCCTCGCCGCCCCTCTTCAGTGACCCGGACTGCACGAAGTACACGTCCAGGTCGCCGTCGCCGTCGAAATCAAACAGACCCACGCCGCCGCCCATGATCTCCGGAAGATAGAATTCGCCCGAAAACCCGTTATCGTGGTGAAACTCGAGTCCAACCGAGGCGGCGACCTCCTCAAACGCGATGCTATTCCCGTCTTCTGAGGAAAGAAAGCCGACGGAGGCCAGGCTGAGCAGCAGACAGCAGCATAGGAGGGCAGTTCGTGCCGTCACGGATTTCCGCTTTCGCCGTTCATCATCTGCTGGAGGCTCCGCAGATCGCGTTCGATCGAGGCGAGAAGTTCGCCGTCCTCCATCCCAGCGGCCAATTCGCCGGCCTTTTCAAGCATCTCCCGCCCTCGCGGAAAGTCCCCTTTTCGCACTAGAAGCGCCCCCAAGGCGTACGCGTAACGAGCCTCCTCCCGAGAGCCCGGCTCAAGCCGACGGTGCAGAGTCTCCATCTGTTCCACAGCTTCATCCAGCCGGCCCTGGGCGGCCAACACGCGGGAGTAGTTGAAGCGGGCCCCTTGGTGCTCCGGAGCGTTTGAAAGGGCGAGGCGGAAGCGGTCCGCCGCCTCCTCCAGCCTGCCCTCGTTCATGCGAATCGTTCCCAGGTTGTTCAGCGCGCCGGAGTGATGGGGATTGATTTCCAGTACGCCGGAGAAAGCTGCCGCCGCCTCCTGAAAATTGCCAAGCTCAATCTGAAGCACGCCGTAGTTGAAGTGCGCATCGTACTGGTCCGGTTGAATCTCAAGCGCCTTCTGATAATGCTCGACCGCCTGCTCGAGCTCCCCGATGGAGGCGAACAGTTGAATCAGATTGACGTGGGCCTGAGCCAGTGAAGGATCTCGATCGATCGCCTCCAGGTGCAGCCGAATGGCTTCTTGCGTCTGCCCGGCTTCCGCCATTCTGACCCCCGTCCTCAAGTAGTCGGCCGGCTGGGATTTCAGTGAATGCACCTCTTCCAGAACCGGATCCTCCCGAACCGGCCAGCGATTGGAGTGTCGGCCGTATTGCTGCAGAAGCTGCCGGCTCTCCTCCGGCTTTCCGGAGTCCCTCAGCAAGAGAGCCAGCGAGTAGAGGGCCGGGCCGAATTCAGGAAAAGTCTCCACGGCGCTGCGAAGCCTGCTTTCCGCTTCCGCGCCGCGCCCCAACCCAACCAGGGCGCGGGCGCTTCCATACAGGGCTTCTGCGTTTTCAGGGTCGCGCCTCAGCGCCTCCTCAAAGGAGGCCAAGGCCAAAGAAAGATCTCCCAGCTCCAGTAGGAACTCTCCAAGGGACAGCCGCACCGGAAGAAAGTCGGGAGCCAGTTTGGCGGCACGGGCCAGATGCTCCACCGCCTCCTTCTGCTCTCCCGCTCTCCACAATGCCAGTCCTCCCAGGTAAGGCCATCGAAAATCTTCGGGCTCGAGGGGTGCGATGAGCCGATAATACGTCGCCGCTAGTTCGTGCTCCTCCAGCGCGTGCGCCAACATCGCCATTTGCCCCAGACTTTTCGCATTAGTGCAGTTCTCGATCGCATGTCGATAGGCTTCATCCAGAGCATTCCGGGTAACGGGCGGATAATTCTCCAGTCTGGGGGCAGGTATTCGGTCGCCGCAACGGCCCGGCTCCTGGGCGAAAGCGCCCGGCGACGACAACAGGAGGGCCAGGCTGAAGGCAAAGTTCACGTCACCATGTTAGATCCCTCGCGCTGAAGGGGTCAAATCGGCCTCCTCCCGGTCATCGGCGCAACGCTGCAGACACGTTCGCCGATCCAGAGGCCGGAGAGCCGCATTCGTTCGCGTACGATTCGCTACAATGAAACGGAGCGAAAAGTGGACGGAATGAAACTTCAAAGAATTTTGACTGCGGGACTGTTTCTGTCCCTGATTCTCTCGATTGCCGCCCCAACCGCCGTCCTTTATGGACAGGACTCTCCGCCCGCGCTCTTCGAGCGGGCTCAACAGGCCATGCGCGAAGGCCGGTATTCGGAAGCGAGCGAATTGTATCGGCGACTGATCGTGGAGTTTCCCGACGTTGCAGGGCTGAAGCTCAACCTCGGGATTTCTCTTTTCTTGCAGGGCCGGCTGGAAGAGGCCGTTCCCCATTTGGAGGCCGCAGTCGATACCGGCGAGGATCTGGCGGCTGCGTGGTTTTTCCTTGGTTCGGCCTATCTGGAATTGGAACGCTTTGAAGAATCTGTGTCCCTGCTTGCCCGCTACGTAGAATCTGAGCCCGGCGACCCGCAGGGCAGACACATGCTGGGCAATGCCTATCTGGCGATCGACCGGGCCGAACAAGCGAAACAAGAGTTTCAGAAACTCGCCGAGCTGGAGCCGAAAAGCCCTACCGCCTGGTTTCAACTGGGACGAGTCTACGGGTTGCTGGCCGAGTCGAGGTTTGAGCGACTCGAGAAAAGCGCGCCCGATTCCGCTTACTGGTTGGCTTTGATCGGCGATTCGCAGTTGAGCCGCGGGGAATTGCGGAGCGCCTTTTTCTTCTACCGCAAAGCCTTGGAGAAAAATCCGAACATGCGGGGGATCCGCGTGGCGATGAGCCGCATCTACCGGGAAACCGGAAATGAAGAGTGGGCTCGCGAGGCGGAGGAAAAGGAATCGGGTCTGGGCCTCCCTGATTGCGAAAATGAATCCGTCGTCTGCGCCTTTCTGCAAGGCGATTTCCTGCGGACTCTCGAACTGGCCGACCGCATCGACGGCCCCGAAGGGGATTACTGGCGCGTTCAAGCCTACAATCAACTGGCCTCCGAAGCTTTCGCGCAACTGGGTGGCCTGCCTTCGTCATTCGAACTGCATAGCATCGCCGCGGAAATCCACCAGAACCAGGAGCGATTCATGGAGGCCGCGCAACACTGGAGGCAGGCCCTGGAGCTTCAGCCCGAAGACCGGTCGGCGAAAACCGGCCTGGCATTCGCCTTGTTCTTCAGCCGTAATTACAGTGAGGCCGAGCCTCTGGTAGACCAGTTGCTCGAGGGCTCTCCGAACGACCCTCAGCTCAACTACCTGGCTGGGGCTATGCGGCTCAACAGGGAACAGCCGGAGGCTTCGCTGGAGTATTTAAATAAGGCCGTGAAGCTCGATCCCGAGGATTTGAGCGTTCGCTCCTCCCTGGGCCGCGCCCTGCTCGCTCTGGGCCGACAAGAGGAGGCCGTTCCCCATCTCGAAATGGCTCTGCCGACCGACCAGGACGGCAGCCTCCATTATCAATTGGCACAGGCCTATCGCGCGGCCGAGAATCAAGAGAAAGCCCGCGAGACGCTTCAAAAATATCAAGACCTGCAAGCCAGATTGGACGCCGAGCGCCAAGAATCGGAGCAGGAGTTCGAACTGACCCCGCCGTAGATTCGTTTCGCGTGCTGCGTGCCGCGTGCTGCGTGCTGCGTGCTGCGTGCTGCGTGCTGCGTGCTGCGTGCTGCGTGC
>CAZAEY010000142.1:0-9102 GCA_964484155.1 uncultured Acidobacteriota bacterium | reverse complement strand
ACTTTCCGCCGAAAAAACTTGACTTTTACAAAAAACATACGCCATTAGAAATAGAACCCAGAACCCAGAACCCAGAACCCAGAACCCAGAACCCAGAACCCAGAACCCAGAACGAGAAGAACGCCCCTGTTACAATGGACTCAGATGCCAGATCGCAAGGATTCAGGGGCGCAGAAGCCCTCCAATCGACTGATTCACGAGACCAGTCCGTATTTGCTGCAGCACGCTTACAATCCGGTTCAGTGGCATCCGTGGGGGGAGGAAGCGCTGCGGGCCGCTCGCACTGAGGACAAGCCGATCCTGCTGAGCGTCGGCTATTCAGCCTGCCACTGGTGCCACGTGATGGAGCGAGAGTCCTTTGAGAACAAGGAAATCGCCGCACTGATGAACGCCCATTTCATTAACGTCAAGGTGGATCGGGAAGAGCGGCCCGACGTGGACTCGCTGTACATGAATTTCGTACAAATGACGACGGGCCACGGGGGCTGGCCGCTGACGGTCTTTCTGACGCCGGACGGACTGCCATTTTACGGAGGCACATACTTCCCGCCCGAAGACATGCATGGCCGGCCCGGCTTCCGGCAGGTGTTGGGCAGCGTTGCCGAGTTTTATCGAACTCGCAAAGGCGAAATCGAAAAGAATCGAGAAGAACTCAGGCGCAGACTGGAAGAGGCGGGCTCTCTGGACGTGGGCGTCGGGCGGCTTCAGGAAGAGTTGCTGACCGCCGCTTTCGACTCGTTTCTGCAGCAATTCGACCGACGCCACGGCGGCTTCGGCAGGGCTCCCAAGTTTCCGCAAGCCGCAGGAATCGGCTTTTTGCTGCGTTATCACGACCGATTTCAGACCCCGTCGGCGCTGGAGGCGGCCGAGATGACGTTGGAGAAAATGGCATGCGGGGGGATCTACGATCAGATCGGAGGCGGATTTCATCGTTACTCGGTCGACGACGAATGGCTGGCGCCTCACTTCGAAAAGATGCTTTATGACAACGCTCTGCTGGCGAACGTCTACCTGGAAGGCCATTTAGCGACGGGACGGGAATTTTTCCGCGAAAAGACGGAGGAGATTCTTGAATATGTTCGCCGGGACCTGATGCATCCGGAAGGCGGATTCTTCTCAGCCGAAGACGCGGACAGCGAAGGAGTGGAAGGCAGATTCTATGTTTGGAGTCCAAGCGAGGTTGAGGCGATACTGGGACGCGAAGAGTCCAGGCTTTTCTGCGCATTCTACGATGTAACCGACGAAGGCAACTGGGAGGGCGTGTCTATTCTGCGCCGCACAATGAGCCTGGAGGATTTCGCGCGCCGGGAGTCGGCGAGCCCTGAAGAACTGCAGCGACAGCTGCAGCAGGGGCGCGAAAAGTTGCGAGCGGCGCGGGGACAACGGGTGCGACCGGCGTTGGACGATAAGGTGTTGACCTCGTGGAACGGTCTGATGCTGAAGGCTTTCGCGCGAGCGGGATGGGTTCTGGGACGGGACGACTTTCTGCAGCTAGCCCGAAGCAATGCCGATTTTCTGTTGGCGGAAATGGCCTCCGGCGACCGCATCCTGCGCACCTGGAAAGACGGACGTGGAAAACTTGGCGGCTATCTGGAAGACTACGCCTTCGTGATCGAGGGGTTGCTGGCGCTGTATGAAGCCGGGGGCGACGTCCAATACTTGAATCGGGCGCGCCATTGGATGTCGGTCCAACTGAATCTCTTTTACGATGCAGATGCGGGCGATTTTTACTTTACGGCCTCCGATCACGAAAAACTCTTGGTGCGCCAGAAGGAATTTTTCGATAACGCCGTCCCAAGCGGAAACTCGGTTTCGGCGCTGAATCTGCTGCGTCTGGCTGAGTTGACGGGAGATCAGGCGTACCGCCGTACAGCGGTTCGCCTGCTGGAGCGAATCGCAAACGCTCTTGCTCGCTATCCGACGGCATTCGGAAACTGGTTGCAGGCGCTCGACCTGCACTTGGGGCCTATCCAACAGTTGGTCGCGGTCGGAGCGCCGGCTCAAAGGGGGACCCTGCTCAGACCGGCTAGAGAAAGATTCCTCCCGCGCCTCGTCCTCGCCCAGAGCGAACGAATCGATCCGGAACTGACGGCCGAAGTTCCCCTTTTTGCGGAAAGGTCGGTAAAGCCGGAGGAAGCCGTCGCATACCTTTGCGAAAACTTCACCTGCCGAGAGCCGGCCCGAACCCCTGAAGAACTAGCCAGGCAGTTGTGAGGGTTTCAGGTTTCAGGAAAACTGAGCCCGACCGGTCGCATCACGGAGCCTCGTCAGTAATGACGAGGGCGCCGCGGCTGCCCGCTCCGGACCTTCGGTTGAAGCTGAGCCGGGTCGCCCGCAAAGCCTTTTTCCGGCCGTTTGGGTGGGGGCGACTGTTTTTGTTGATCCACCGTCCCGGTCGCATCACGGAGCCTCGTCAGTAATGACGAGGGCGCCGCGGCTGCCCGCTCCGGACCTTCGGTTGAAGCTGAGCCGGGTCGCCCGCAAAGCCTTTTTCCGGCCGTTTGGGTGGGGGCTACTGTTTTTGTTGATCCACCGTCCCGGTCATTACTGACCGGGCTCTGTTTTACCGACCGGGCTCTGTTTTACTGACCGGGCACTGTTTTATTGAACCCTGAAACCAGGAGCCGACTCCCGCCTACTGCAACTCGCGTCTCAGCTGACGACGGAGAGCTCGAAGAGCCTTCGCGCGGTGGGAGATCTTGTTCTTGAGTGCTGATTCCATTTCGCCGAAGGTTTGATTCAGCTGGGGGTAGAAGAAAACTGGATCGTAGCCGAATCCCCGCTCCCCTCGAGGCTTTTGGTCGATTCGCCCTTTGACGATTCCAGTGGCCTCGATCCATTTGCGATCGTTAAGTTTTAGACAGAGCGCGCAGACGAATCGAGCCGTCCGGGCGGCCTCCGGAACGCCGGTCAACTCCTTCAGCAAGCGCTGGATTCGATTGACGTCGTCCGCGCCGTATCGGGAGGAGCGAACGCCGGGCGCGCCCCCGAGAGCATCGACCTCCAAACCGGAATCGTCGGCAAGCGCCGGAAGGCCGGTCTGTTGAAAGTAGTGAGAAGCCTTGATGCGCGCGTTTTGTTGAAAAGTGGCTCCGGTTTCCTCGCATGCGGACGTCACTTCGAACTCCTCCAAGGTTCGAAAGCGAAAGCGGAAACCGGAGAGAGCTTCCTGCATCTCTCTCAGCTTGCCAAGATTGGTCGTTGCCAGAATGATTTCCAAAGAAAGGTCAGGGATTGACTGGGACTGACTCTTGAAAAAGGGCTTCCAAGTCCTGAACTTCAGCGGCTAAAGCCTTCTTTTGATCGTCGATGAGCATTTGAATGCCCAGAGCCGCCAGGTCCAAGAGGGTATGCAACTGACCGCGGGAAAAGGACCGCTTTTCGGCAGTCCCCTGGATCTCCACGAACTCGCCCGCCCCGGTCATGACCACGTTCAGGTCCACATCGGCGGTGGAATCCTCTTCATAGTTGAGATCCAGCATGGATATGGAACCGACGATTCCCACGCTGGCGGCTGCCACGTAGTCGATCAAGACGGGGTGCTCGAGCTTTCCCGAAGCGCGCAGGCCGGAGATAGCCAGTGCCAAAGCGACGAAGGATCCGGTAATGGCGGCCGTGCGGGTGCCGCCGTCGGCCTGAATTACGTCGCAGTCGACCCAGACGGTCCTTTCGCCCAATCGCTGCAAATCGACTACTGAGCGCAGCGCGCGACCGATCAGGCGCTGGATTTCCTGGGTTCGGCCTGAAGGCTTTCCCTTGGTGACCTCCCGAATCATCCGGGTGCCGGTGGAGCGAGGCAGCATGCCGTATTCCGACGTGACCCAACCGGAACCGGAACCTCGCAGGAAGTGAGGGATTTTCTCCTCCACGCTGGCCGCGCAAATGACGTGAGTCTTGCCGCACTCGATCAAAGCGGATCCTTCGGGATGAATCAGATAATTGGGAGTGATCCGAACCGGCCTGACCTGGTCCAAACCTCGTCCATCGGATCGCTGGGCCGTCATTGGGACATTCTACATGAAGGGATTTCGGATGGAAACGTGGCCGGTCAGCGTCTCTTGACTAATTCCTTCGACCAGAAAGCGCACTCTCTTGATCTCGTTCACATTTTCGCGAAGGGACCGCGTGATGCTTTCTACGATTGCCAACTCGGTGGTGATACCGCCCGGCATGCCGTTCAGGACGTCGCGCGGGAGATCGACCACCGCCGTTCCGTCATCCAAAACGTAAAGCTGTCGCAGACGCGCATTCTCTGGAAACATGCGCAATCCGTCGCGGTTCCCTCTGAAAATCTCCTGAACGATGAGGCGGGCCATCAACTGAACGTCGGTGGTGTGCGCCAGCAGCCTCTCTTCCCCGAACAGTAAATTGTCGCCTGAACCGCCCGCCCTCGGATTGTAAAAGTACAACCGGACGGTCCTTTCTTCCCGCCCCGGGAGCTCGAGAGGCTCTGTTTCGACGTAGAGAGGCTCTCTTCCGACCTCTTCGACAGCCGATTGCCGCGCCCGCTCGGACAGGTACGAGTACAGAGCCAGCGAGGCTGCCGTCGTGACCAGGAGAAATGCGATGACGATATTGCGGACATCCTTCACCAGGCGCCTCCTTCGTACCCGCGTTTCAGAACTTCCGCAATGGCCGCCGCCAGTCGATCTTGAAAGGCGGGTGAATTCAGCAGTTCTCTTTCCTCCGGATTGGTCAGATACCCTGCTTCAATCAAGATTGCGGGAGCCCGAACCGCGGCCAGAACTTCCAAGGGGGCGGCCAGAACCTGGTTCTCCGTCCCGAAAAGCTGATTCAACGCGCCCTGCATCTGAATAGCCAGTCGACGGCTTTCGGCAGCGAATTCCTGCTGGCCCTGATGCCAGGGAGTCAGCCCGGCATTCGAGGAACTTGATTCCCGCCCGGATGCGCCGCCGTACACGTAAACGACGGGCCCTTTGGCAGCGGGCGAGGGGGCGCCGCCCACATGGAGGCTCACGAAGGCGCCGGAACGGAAAAAATTTGCCGCTCCGCTTCGACGGTCCAGAGCAGTATTCAGATCTCGCGTGCGAGAAAGACGCACCGGAGCCCCCTCTCGTTCGAGAAGTCTTTGAATGCGCAAGGCGAGCTCGAAAACGATTGTTTTTTCGGAAATCCCCGTGCCCGTCGTGACGCCGTAGTCATCTCCCCCGTGGCCCGGGTCGATAAAAATGGGCCGCTCCGTCCTTTGGCGCAAAAGCGGATCAGGCGGCTGATCAACCGAAGCTGCAGGCGCGACTGCCCGCGGAGGATCAAGGCGGATGACGGCGGGATCGGCCCGCGGAGTCGCCGCGGCCTCGCGTGGAGAAACCGCAGCATCAACTACCAACCTAGAGGGCTGCTCCAGGCGATACTGCCGGAATCCTCCAAACCGTGCTCCTTTCCTTATCCGAAAGACCCCCTGCAATTCGCTGGAGCTGAACTCGATTCCGGAAACGATCTCCGATTCAATCTGATTCGATTCGAGCCGCGGGCGGATGGCGAAATCCTGAAAGGAAACCTCGATGAAGTCCCGCAGTTCGCGGACCCGCACCTGCGCCTCGCCTGCAGGCTCAAAAACCACCGCCACATGGTCGGGATATTGATTTACCGCCACTCGAACTTCCATCTCGGGAAGAGCTTCCAGGCGGTAGGAGCCGGGGGAAACGCTTTCCAGCTTTCGATCGAGGACGTATGGCAGCGCCCTGGTCAAAAAGTCCTCCGGAACGTACCAGTCATCGCGATTGCGACGCCACACTGGGTTCGACAGAAGCACGTACTGCTCCCCCTCCCCCGTGCCAACCAGAGGTCGACCGTCCGTCAGGTGGAGCTCTCCGCGCGGTCCGGAGACGCGCAGCCCCGCCGGGTTCTCGCCAGACTTCAAGCCGAGCGCGCTTGCGATGTCGGACAAACCGTAAAGCGCGTGACCCTGATGCTGGCGGGATTCGATGTTCAGCACCCGCCCTTCAGTCTGAAGCTGCAGGTTTCGTCCCAGGGTCGGCAAAGCAAGCAGGATCAGGGCCAGCCAAAAACTAAATGCTCCGCTGTTCTTCACTACATCCCATTATATACGCCGACAATGCCGCTTCGGTCGGATGCGGGCAGCGGAGCTATTTGCCTTTCCTTTTGCCATTTTTCTTTTGGGTTGGGGGCCATTCTATTGCTGCCCTTTCAACCCTGCTAGGGCGGGCGTCAGTTCGGCTTTCTTCGCGGCGGGAACGAACCGCCAGCCAGGCGACGGCCGCGATTGAAATCGTCAGTAGAAAAGATACGATGATGGTCTCATGAATCATGATGCACTACCTTGGTTCAACAGAAGCGTTTCAGGTCCGGATGCCTTTTCAAGATATGGAGAGAGCAGATCGATCCTAGCAGCCCCTCAACGGAGGTGGCTAAAAGGCGCCGAAAAACCCGAGCTAGACGGGGGAGAGCGTTCAGGATGCTGGCTTTCGACGGGGCAAGACCCTTCAACGCCCGGCCGATCAGACGCATATGGACCCTGCAGCCGGGAGGAGCCGGATGGAAAGCCCACTTTGTTCAATAGGTCAGGGTGGAAGGCCCCCTGCCGCCCTTCTTCGAAGAAGGCTGAAACAGGGACGGAAAATCCATGGAATGCGGGCAACGACGAGGAGTCCAATTGGGAGACGCTCGCAGGCGGATCCAACCCAGCCAGCAAGGCTCCAAGGAGAAGGCTGTGGATCAACACACAGCCAAAGCTCTGCACCCAGCGTGGCGCGTGTGAACTCTTCAACCCAGACCTCCCAGCCAGCCCGATCTTGCAGGTCGGCATTCAGCGCACAGTTTAATTGCGAACAGAGGCGTATGTCAAAGTGAACCGCGGAATTGAAACGAAGGGAGCGGTGGTCGAAACTCTCTTCAAAACGGGAAAAACAGAGCGATCAAGTAAATCACCAGCAGGATCAACGGAATAGTCAAAGGGGCGCCCACTTTAAAGAAGTCCATGGTGCGGTAGCCCCCCGCATTCATTACTAGAAGGCTCGATTTGCCGCTGAAAGGCGTCAGAACAACCATGGAGGCTCCTAAGGCGACTCCCATGGAAAGCGGATAGGGGCTTACGCCAAGTTCGGCGGCGGATTGAATAGCGATGGGAACGAGCAGCAAAACGGCAAGGGCCCCGTCCAGCGCCTGACTGAGGAAGCTTGAAAAAACCACGAAAGCGGCCAGCAGAGCCAATGGGCCGTACAGACTCGCCGCGCCTGTTGCAGAAGCCGCCAGCAAGGAGATGGCGCCTGTCTGTTCCATTGCGATGGAAAACGGAAAGATGGCAGCAACCAGAAAAATGCTCCTCCAGTCGATTACGCGGTACGCCTCCTCCATTTTTAAAGCTCCTGCTAGCAGGACCAGCACGGCCCCCGCAAAAGAGGCCACATGCACTGGTTGCAGGCCGGTCAGGATCAGGAAAACCATGGTTGCAAGGCCCAGCACCGCGACTGGCGCTTTCTCGGTTCGCCGCGGTCCCTGCAGCGTCTGGGAAAGGATGACAAATTCCGGATCGTCTGCCAGTAGCCGAATTTTCTCCCAGGGCCCCTGTAGCAACAGTGCGTCTCCAAAGCGCAGGGTCAGCGATGAGAGTTCGCCGTGCATGGCCCTTCCTTCCCTCCACAGTGAAAGAACCTGCAATCCGTAGCGTTCTCGAAACCGCACCTGTCCCAGCGTGCGTCCGGCAATCGAAGAGCGGGGAGACACGACTGCTTCCACCACCCCTATTTCTTCGGATTCCAACACAGGAGTGTCGATTTCCGAATCGATTCGAACATCCCCCATCTCCAGAAGGCTCAGAATCCGAGATGGAGCTCCCGTGACAAGCAACTGGTCGCCCTCTTCAAGCGCAGCGTCGGGAGCCGGCCCCAAGCGGGTTTTTCCATCTCGGATCAGGCCCCCTACCGTCACTCCCGCCAGTTCCCCGAGCCTGCTGGAGCTTAGAGTCTTGCCTATCAGAGAGGAATTCCGCGGAATTCGGATCAGGTAGAGCTGCTCCCTGAGATCGTCCAGGGCCGAAAGACCCAATTCCTGTAGCTTGACTCCGGGAAGCGAGGCCAATGCTTCCAGTTCGGAACGAATCCCCAGCACCAGCACCTCGTCTCCCGCTCTCAGGATCCTGCGCGCCAATCCCTGTCTGATGATCTCGTCCCCTCTCTTGATGGCCAGCACCATCGCTCCGAGGCGTTCCCGAAACTTCAAGCTTCGAAGGTCGCGTCCAACAAACGTTGAATCGGAAGCGATCCGGATCCGCGCCCCGGTTGCACCGGGCTGGGGCCGAGGGATTTCCGCAGCTTGAATTGGGTACACTTCGACTCCCTGCATTTCCAAAAGCTTCTGAAGGTCCTGCAGCCTCCCCTCCACAAGTAAAGTGTCTCCTTCTCGTATCACCGAGTCGGCCGTCGGAGAGAGAATCTTCTCCTTGCCCCTGAAGAACGCCACCACTTGGATTTCCAGGGTGGTTCCGAGCCTCGCTTCGCTTAAAGTTCGTCCGACCAACGGCGAGCCTGAGGGAATGCGAACGGAAAACAAGTGCTCCTGCAGCTCGTAAAAGCGAGTCAGTTCCCGCATTTGCAGCGAACCGGCTTCCTTTGGACCTATGGGGAGGAGCCTCCGCCCCAGAGTGACCATAAACAAAATGCCCGCCGCCAGCAAGACAGCGCCCAGCGCCGTGAAGTCAAAGAGGCGGAAAGGGCGCAGGCCGTGCCGGACCAGCAACTCGGAAGCCAGCAGGTTGGGAGCCGTCCCCACCAGCGTCAAGGTTCCCCCAAGGATAGTTCCAAAGGCGAGCGGCATAAACAGGCGAGAAGGGGACAGTCCTGATCGCCGGGAGATGCTTCCGACGGCGGGCATCAGCACCGCTGTAGCCGCCAGATTGTTAAGGAAAGCGGAGACCATTCCGGCCATTCCCATCACCCCAAGCAATAGCGGAACCTCTCGATTGCCGATCAGCCCGTGCAATCGCGCAGCCAAGGACTCCGTGACGCCCGTCTCCTTCAAGGCGCCCCCGATGACAAAGATGGAAAGCATGGTGATGACCGTCGAAGAGGCAAACCCGGTGAACGCTTGCTCCGCCGTGACGTAGCCGGCCAGGAGCAGGATCAG
>CAZAEY010000141.1:0-9253 GCA_964484155.1 uncultured Acidobacteriota bacterium | reverse complement strand
CAGCGCCCGCTTCAGGCGCTGGAACGGTTTGAGATCGCGAGCCGACTCGATCCTGAATACGCAGCGGCCCTTTACAATCTGGGGTCGACTTGGCTTCGTCTTGGCGACAGGCAAAAGGCTGAGGCGGCATTTCAGAAAGCGCTGGAGCTTCAGCCGGATGACCCCTCCGCAGCGGTCCGCATGGGACAGCTTGCCGCTCGCGCAGAACGGTTCGACGAGGCGTGGGCCTGGGCTCGGCGGGCCTTGGAAATCAAC
Organism: uncultured Acidobacteriota bacterium; assembly: GCA_964484155.1. Taxonomy (GTDB): domain Bacteria; phylum Acidobacteriota; class UBA6911; order RPQK01; family JAPXNP01; genus DATKAT01. Next base: position 8,998 of record CAZAEY010000141.1, on the reverse strand, counting down.
TCGGAGTTTCCGGGGGCGCACAGCTTTCTCGACGCCCTGGCCGCCTCCTCCGGTCATTTGGACAGCGCAGCAGCCGCATTTTCCGAGAGCCTCCGGCTCGATTCCAGCCATTTGGAAGGCCTGCTCGGGATGGGCGACTTGGCGGCCCGCCAAGGAAATCTGGCTGAAGCGATCGCATACTATTTGCAGGTAGTGCAAGCGGCACCAGAAAATGCCGACCACCATAAAAATTTGGGAACTCTTTGTGCGATGGACGGACGCCTGAAGGAGGCCGTCGATCACTTTGAAAAAGCGCTTTCCATCGATCCGGAGCATGCGCGGGCGCGCCAAAACCTGCAGCGCGCCCGCGGCGTATCGCCCGATCCCCATTGAATCGCGCGCGGCATGCAGTCAGTGAGACTTGTGATCGCCCCTGCGGCAACAGCGAGAACGTTCGGGCCAGCGCCGCGAGCGCACTGAAGCTCGCCTGCCCATTTCGGAAATCTTCGTCTAAAGTGTTGAAATTTAACCCAATCAATGTTTTAATGGGCTTTCGACATTCGACAGCATGGACTCGCCTTCAAATTGCCGCAGCATGGCGGCCCTGAAAGTTTGCTGGGGGCGCGAAGACTTTCTCACCCTCGCAACGAAGTTCCCTTGATCGGGCGGTTGAATGGAAAAAATAAGAAACCTCAGAGTTTGGCTCCTCAAAATTCGACGCAGGCTCTGCTCTGCAAACGTTGTGCGTCGAAGCAGGCGAGGCTGGTCCTTTTTTGAAGAGGTTGTCATCCCAAACCGATAACTTGAACGACAGGAGGTAATTGAATGCAGTTGGACGCGGTCGCAGGAGATACCCTTTATCCGAAAGGGAAAAGTTATGATCCGGCGTCGAGAAAACTCGCCCTAGGCATTCTGCTCCAAGCTTTCCGAGATATCATTTCACCCAGAAGGTCTACCTGGAAGAAGGGAGAGGACTGGAAGGCGGATGCTCTCGAGTGGTTCGGATCGAATGAGAATCACCCGGGCAGCTTCAAATGGGTCTGCCATCACTTGCACATCTGCCCCGAGCGTCTGAGAACCTGGCTGCATTGTTATTTGAACAGTGACGCCAAGGAGAAGAAGCGCCTGGCGAAAAAGCTGGTGCGTTTCCAGATTCCGCGTTCCGCCTGATCCCGAAAGGGAGTTTTCAAAAAGGCCGCCTCCGGACGAGGCGGCCTTTTTTTTTGGGGTCTAGTTAGAAAATTGTCCGGTGGCGCCGGCTTCCAGCCGGTGATTTGGAGAATGACTGGCAGGGATGCCGGCCCTACGGTGGCCAGGATCCCTCAATCGGCTGCGAGCCGTCGAACCCAGCCAACCGCCTGATCTACGAAATCCGGATCCTCCCACTGAAGCATTCCGCGAATCCAGCCTCCCGTGTCCACTGCCAGAAAGTGGGTGCCGTGAATGATCTGGTCGGTTGACTGCTCCATTGCGTGACTCATCAGAAATCCGTGTTGAATGATTTCCGCGATTTCCTCCTCAGTTCCCCTGAGAAAGTACCAGGTGTTCAAATCCGCACCCCACTGCCGGGCGTATTCGGCCAGTCTCTCGGGTGTGTCGTATCCAGGGTCGACGGTGATCGAGACAAGGCGAACCGGCGTGGGTCTCGAGAAGAGCCCCTTTTCGGACAGCGCATCCTGCAGACGGGCGAAACGTTCCGTCATTAGCGGACAGGGGCCCTGGCAACGGGTGAAAATGAAATTGACGATCCAGACGGTCCCTTCAAGGGAATCGCGGGTGATCTCCCGGCCGTCGACATGAACCATCGAAAACGCCGGCGCCCGATAGAGTCGGGGCAGCGATGGACCAGTCGAGTCGACCGCCTGAATAGTGCGATACAGGAAGAAACCGGAAGACAGCAGCAGCACAAGACCCAGCAACTGAAAGACTCTCAAGGGCTTCAAATCCATCCCGGTGTTGAGGATAACATACGGCGCCCGAGGCGGGCCGGGATGGGATTCCCACAGATGACCTATGCACCCCAGAAAGCTTGAAACCCGACTTTTCAGTCTCGTGCGATTCAGGAGCCGGACGTGGGACGACTTTCCTTTTTTCTTCCGAGCCATTGAAATTTTACGTCCGCCGCGACAGAATCATTGAAAATATGCCTGAGGACTCATCAAATGAAACGCAATTTCTTCGGGGGGAGGATGAAGGGAATGAAGTCAAACCGTAGACAGTTTTTAAGCAAGAGCGGTCTGGGGCTGGTGAGCGCGGCTTTTCTGGCGAGTCGGTGCGGCCCGACGCCCGAAACAGCTGTCACGCCAGATCGGGCTCTAGATTTCGGGCCCTTTCAAATGGGCTTTCAAAGCTACTCGCTAAGGCATTTCACGGAACTGAACGACTTGGTCCGGGAAGCCGGAAGGCTGGGAGTGCCACACGCCGAAATCTATCGCGGGCATCTTGCGGTCGACGCTCCTCCGGAGACGATTTTCGAAGTTCGCGAGGCGTTGGCCGGTGTAGGAGTCACCGTCAACGCTTACGGCGTCGAAAGGTTTTCGGCAGATCACGAGCGAAATGAAAACCTCTTTCGCTTCGGACAGCAGCTTGGCGTCATGAATCTGAGCGCAGCGCCGACGCCCGACGCCTTCGATAGCCTGGAAGAGCTCGTAGCCCGGTACGACATTCGGATTGCTATCCACAACCACGGTCCGGAAGACGAGCTCTGGCAGTTTCCACAGGCGATTCTGGGAGCCGTCGACGGACGCGACTCCAGAATCGGGGCTTGCGTCGATACGGGCCACTATCTTCGGTCGGAAGTCGATCCGATTGAAGCCATCCGCTTGCTGGGCCCCCGAGTCTTGGGCGTTCATTTCAAGGATTACGACCGGGATCTGAACGAAGTCATTCCGGGAGACGGGCAGTTGGACGTAGCGGCGGCTCTTCAAGCCCTGCGGGACGTTGGCTTCAATGGGCCTCTGTCCCTCGAATACGAAGAGCACCCGGAAGACCCCGTCCCTCACATGAAGGTGGCATTGGAAAGGATTTCCGGCGTTCTGAGTCAGTGGAAAGGAGCGGCCGCGTGAAAAGTTTCATCGCCCGCATCCAAGTTTTGGTCCTGGCGCTCCTGATGGCCTTCGCCCTCCCTTCGATTCTTGAGGGCGGGCAGGAGGAAGAAAAAGAGGACAGCGCTCAGGATACGAAATGGGATGTAAACGATCCTCCCGGACCCCGCCGCGAAGTGCCGATCGACGTTACCGAAGGGACCTGGATGAGCCTGGACGTCAGCCCCGACGGCAATGAAATCGCATTCGATCTTCTGGGAAATCTTTACCTGCTTCCGATCGACGGGGGAGAGGCCCGCGAAATTACGCGCGGCATCGCCTGGGACATGCAGCCGCGATTCAGTCCCGACGGGGCCCGAATCGCATTCACCAGCGATCGCGGCGGCGGCGACAACATCTGGGTGGTTGATCGAGACGGGTCCAACCCCCGTCAGGTGACGAAGGAGAGCTTTCGCCTGCTGAACAGTCCCGCCTGGACCCCTGACGGCGACTTCATTGCCGCTCGCAAGCATTTCACTTCCCGCCGGTCGCTCGGCGCCGGAGAGATCTGGCTCTATCACGCAACGGGCGGCGACGGTCTCCAGATGACGAAACGTCCCAACGATCAGAAAGATGTAGGCGAGCCGGCCTTTTCTCCGGATGGCCGCTACCTTTACTTCAGCCAGGACGTTACGCTGGGAAGCACGTTCGAGTACAACAAAGATCCGAATACGCAGATTTATGCGATACGTCGCCTGGATCGGGAAACGGGGAAGCTGGAAAACTACATCACGGGGCCGGGCGGCGCCGTCCGACCCACGCCGTCTCCGGACGGCGCCCGGATCGCTTTCGTACGACGGGTGCGGTACCAGACCGCCCTGTTTATCCATGACGTCGATTCCGGCGCCGAATGGCCGATTTATGCAGGGCTCGACCGCGACATGCAGGAGACCTGGGCAGTCCACGGAGTCTATCCTTCGATGGCCTGGACTCCTGACGGTCGGGATCTGGTCTTCTGGTCCGAGGGCAAGATCAAGCGGATTCATGTGGAAACCGGTGACGTTCGGGAAATTCCCTTTCGGGTTCAAAGCGTCCGCGAGGTCTTTGACGCGGTCAGATTTCCAGTCGAGGTCGCTCCCGAACGCTTCGACGTGCGAATTCTGCGCTGGGTCCAAGTGGCCCCCGACCAGGATCGCGTGATCTTTCAAACCTTGGGTCATCTTTACGCCCGAGATCTTCCCGACGGCGAACCTCGTCGACTGACTGCACAGAGCGACCATTTCGAACACTACCCGACGATTTCCCGGGATGGACAGAAGGTAGCGTACGTCGCATGGAGCGATCGGAACCTGGCGTCCGTCCGCGTGCTGGATCTGGATACCGGGACGTCGCACCAAATCACTTCGGAGCCAGGCCATTACGTTGAGCCGGCGTTTTCGCCCGACGGAAATCGCGTCTACTATCGAAAGACCTCCGGAAGCCTGCTGACTTCGCCGTTGTGGGCGAAGGAAACGGGCATTTACAGAGTGCCCGTCCAAGGAGGCGATTCCACGAAGCTGACCGAAGAAGGAATCCGCCCTTTCTTCGGCTCCGACCCCGACCGACTGTTTCTGATGCGCATCGATTCCGACGGAAACCGCAAGCTAGTGAGTGTGGACGCCGACACCGGCGCCGACGAAAGGACGTTATACGGCAGTGAAAACGCGACCGATTTCAAGGTCTCCCCGGACGGGAAGTGGCTGGCATTTACGGAGCGCTTCAACGCCTTCATTACGCCCTTCGTGCAGACCGGATCGGAGATCCCGTTGGGTCCCAAAACTCGGACCGTCCCGGTGCGTCAAGTTTCAAGGGACGCCGGAGAATATCTGCACTGGTCCGGGGATAGCCAGAAGCTCTTCTGGAGTCTGGGATCCCAGCTGTTCGAGAGGGATCTGACCGAAGCCTTTTCATTTCTGCCCGGGGCGCCGGACGAGCTGCCGGATCCTCTGGCAGAGGGAAAGGAGATCGGTTTTCAGGCTGATAGCGACATCCCGGAGGGACGGGTGGCGCTCGTCGGCGCCCGGATCATCACGATGCGGGGCGATGAAGTCATCGAAAACGGCACTGTTCTGGTGAATCGGAACCGGATTGAAGCGGTCGGGCCGGTGTCGGAGGTGGAGGTCCCGGCGGACGCCCATCGCGTCAATGTCGAGAGCGCCACCATTATTCCCGGCTTGATCGACGTGCATGCGCACGGCCCGCACGGGGTCAACGAAATCATTCCTCAACAGAACTGGGGGCAGTACTCGCTGCTGTCGTTCGGCGTCACGACGACTCACGACCCGTCCAACAATACCAGCACGATATTTGCGGCGGCGGAAATGGCGCGCAGCGGAATGATCGTGGCCCCGCGCATTTACTCCACAGGCACGATCCTGTACGGCGCGGCTGGTTCGTTCAAGGCCGAGATCGACAGTCTGGAGGACGCCCGCTCGCATCTGCGACGGATGAAGGCGGCCGGCGCTTTCAGCGTCAAAAGCTACAATCAGCCCAGACGCGATCAGAGGCAGCAGGTCATGGCGGCTGCCCGAGAGTTGGAGATGATGGTCTTTCCTGAAGGAGGCTCTCTGTTTCAGCACAACATGACGATGGTCGTTGACGGCCACACGGGTATCGAACACGCAATACCGGTGGCGCGGATGTACGACGATGCGCTCGATCTCTGGGCTTCCAGCGGAACCGGCTACACTCCCACCCTGGTGGTCGCCTACGGCGGATTTTGGGGCGAGAACTACTGGTATCAGAAGTTTGATGTCTGGGAGAACGATCGATTGATGACCTTTGTCCCGCGGGGAATCGTGGACCCGCGCTCCCGGCGCAGGGTCAAGGTTCCTGAAGAGGAATTCAATCACATCTCGACGGCGCAGGGCGCCAGTCAGCTCGTCAACCGCGGCGTCACGGTTCAAATCGGGGCCCACGGGCAGCGCGAAGGCCTGGCCCCCCACTGGGAGCTTTGGATGTTCGTGCAAGGTGGGATGACGCCGCTGCAAGCCCTTCGTTCAGCCACCCTGCACGGCGCAGTCTACCTGGGAATGGATGCCGACCTGGGTTCTCTGGAAACGGGAAAGCTGGCGGATCTGGGAGTGCTGGACGGCAACCCTCTGGATGACATTCACAACTCGGAAAAAGTGCGCTACACCATGATCAACGGACGCTTGTTCGATGCTGCGACCATGAATGAGATCGGCAATCATCCCCGAGCCCGAAGCCTGTTCCATTTCGAAAGGGAAAGATCGGGACTGGCCGAGATTCAGACAGGAGAGATGCGGTGAAGGTCCGGTTAGGGGTCTGTGGGAGGCCGTCCCGGGTCTCTCACGCCTCTTTTTCTGGGGCAAAGCGGGCCCCCTCGTACGCCACAACCGAGCGCGGGATATCCGCTGATCGCTGATGCACTCGCTGGACGTCGTTCTCTTGGGGCCGGGCGGAGTGGGCGGAATCCTGTTGGAACAAATTCTGGAGAGCCGCGTCCCGCATCGGGAAACCTTCAACCTGGGCCTGCGGATCCTGGCCGTCGTCGACACTTCGGCGGGCGTTGCGGATGGCGGAGGGCTCGAAGATGCGACCGTTCGCGATATCATCGACTGGAAGCGGCGAAGCAAGCCGCTGGGCGAATTCGCCGGGGCCGTCAAATCGAATCCCGATGAAATTCTTCGGCTGCTCGCGCCCGGTTCGATCCTGATCGATTGCAGCGCCTCCGAAGACACGGCGCCGCTGTTGATCCGGGCGCTCGAAGACGGGTGCAAGATCGTGCTCGCCAACAAAAAGCCATTGACGCAGGATTTTGAAACCTATCGCCGACTGACCTCTTCTCCTGCATCCTGTCGATGGGAAACGACCGTAGCCGCCGGATTGCCGTTGCTGGCGACGCTGGCTCGACTCAGGGCGGGAAATGATCCGGTAACTCGGATCGCCGGAACTTTTAGCGGAACCATGAACTTCTTGATGACGGCCCTGCAGGCGGGGCGCTCTTTCGGTCAGTCCGTACGGGAGGCGGTGCGCCAGGGAGTATCCGAGCCGGACCCCAGAGAGGATTTGTCGGGCCGCGACTTGGCCCGCAAAGCGCTGATCCTGGGTCGCGGAATCGGGTTGCAAATGGAATTGTCCGACGTAGAGGTGGAGGGCCTGGTTCCTGAAACGCTCAGGAGCCTGTCCGTGGACGATTTCCTACAGCAGGTCTCAACGCTGGATGCTGACTTGGCGTTGCGGGTTCGGGAGGCCCAGGAGCGCGGAAACCGCCTCCGTTTCACCGGTTCCGTGCAGGACGGCCTTTGTCGGGTGGGCTTTCAAGAAGCGCCGGCGGCCAGCCCGCTCGGACAGTTGGAAGGGAATGACAACCTGATTGAAATCCACTCCCGCTGGTACAGCTCCAGCCCGCTGGTGCTGCGGGGAAGAGGAGAAGGCCCGTACGCAACGGCTTCCGGGATCCTGGCCGACATCCTGGAACTCGCATTCACCCGCGCCTCCCGCAATTGATCGATTCGGAGGACTCCCAGGCTCGCTCGCATTTCGAATCGAGAAATGAAAAAAACCCGCTTCAGTGACCGGAAGCTGGGATCGCTCCCCGCCAGTGCTCCAGCAGATAACCCTTTTCTTCCTCAAATAAATCGCAAAGATTTTCGATGACTTCTTCTGCCTCGTAGCTGGGCATGTCGGCGGTTTCGCGGACAAACGAAGCGGTTCTGCCAAAGTACAGCGGGACCATTGAAAGCAGCAACCGCTCGCCGGCCTCGTGGTCTCCATCCGGGATGCTATTGAAGGCGACAGCATAGTCCCACACCAGTCGCACCCAGGTGCGGGCTGGAAAGACGAAGTCGTCGTCGGGTTGACCGGCCGCTGCGTCCAATTCGCGGATTCTGTCCGCAGGCAATAAGCCGGACATGTAGTCGCGATTGTTCTGGTAGCCTTCCCGAAACTTCGTCAACAGACCTTGCAGATCCACCTCCACGCCAGCCGGATAGGCCTCGGAGAGGAATCCGTACAGGGCCGTCGGCTTGCTCCCTGCAATCTCATCCCAGCGGTTTGCATACCTCCCCATCAGTAGAAACATCGTTCCGATAACCTGTGTGAACATCGGTCCCAACGATTTCCCGGGATCCTTTGCATCGTGAATCTTTGCGCCCAGAAAGGATTGACAGATTTTGAAGCCTTCGCAGATGGCCTTGGTGGTCATCCAGATGTCGATTCCGAAGCGGGCGATGTTGGTCCCCCAGATGTCCCGGGAAAGGTAGTGCTCCGCAAGGCGGCCCGAGAATCCGAAATCGCCTCCGATCGGCTGTCGGATGCGGCGGCCGTAAAGGGCGCGGGTGGCGGGATAGATAATGCTATTGGTGATCGTGCCGTCGTACTTATGGCGCGAATAGTAGGGCGCGACGAAGTCGTACTCCTTCGTCAGAATGGGCCCTGCCAGCAATTCCACCCATTCGGGAGTAATGCTTCTGAGGTCTGAATCAACCACCACGCAAGCCCTGCTGCGGAGGCGAACGGCAATTTCAAAGATGGTGTGAAACGCGCTCCCTTTTCCCGGAATTCCGTGATAGGGAGTCACAAGTTTCTGAGCCGGTTTGACCTGATGCCGAATCAGGATGGTCTCCATGTCCGTGTACACGCCGGTCTGTTCGACGACTTCGCGCGTGCCGTCTTCGGACCCCCCGTCCGAGTTGACCAGAACCGCCTTGTGGCGCGGAAAGTACTTGGCCAATCCGTACTGCACGGCCCGCACTACATGTCGAATCGTGTTGTGGTTGTTATAGCTCGGAATGCCAACCACGATGTCCGCCTTGTTGAGCCTTTCCACCATCAACAAGGTCTGATCGCTGAGCACGGAATTCTGAAGAATCTGGTGAATGCTCCTTCGAGTGGCCATGCACTTCAGTTTACCCAGCCGGCGGGAGGGATGCCAGAACGGCGTTCTGGGTTCTGGGTTCTGGGTTCTGGGTTCTGGGTTCTGGGTTCTGGGT
>CAZAEY010000140.1:0-9380 GCA_964484155.1 uncultured Acidobacteriota bacterium | reverse complement strand
ATTCATTCTCCGGCGGCAAGGGGGCCAATGGCGGACAGTTTCCCTATAGATCGGGGCAAATCTATGATACAAGCCGTTTTCAAAATTAACCTGAAACGCAAGAACACCTTATGGACTCTTGGAAAATATGTAAGGCCTTTTTACTATATATGTCACTGGGATTTGTGCTCAACGCCTGTCAAACAGGCGAAAGAAGCGTTTCCGAGGCCACTTACCGGGAACCCTACCGCCCCCAATTCCATTTCACCCCGCCCCACAACTGGATCAACGATCCCAACGGGTTGGTGTATCACGACGGGGAGTATCACCTGTTTTACCAGTACAATCCGTTCGGCGACCAGTGGGGACATATGAGCTGGGGACACGCCGTGAGCGAAGACCTGGTTCACTGGCAGCACTTGCCCGTGGCGCTGAAGGAGGAGAATAATGTGATGATCTTTTCCGGAAGTGCGGTCTCGGACCTGAACAATACCAGCGGGTTCGGAAGTGCAGACAATCCGCCGCTGGTGGCCATCTATAGCGGTCACCATACCAACCGAGAGCGGCAAGACCAGCGGATTGCCTACAGCCTGGACAACGGGCGCACCTGGACCAAGTACGACGGCAATCCCGTCATCGATGAAGAAATGGAGGATTTCAGGGACCCGAAGGTGATCTGGCACGAACCGACGGAGAAATGGATCATGATCGTGGCCCTGCCCACGGAACACAAGGTTCGTTTCTATGGTTCTCCGAATTTGACCGACTGGGAGCTGTTGAGCGAATTCGGTCCGGCCGGGGCCACCGGCGGCGTGTGGGAATGTCCGGACCTGTTCCCGCTTGCGGTCGACGGGAATTCCGGCAATGTGAAGTGGGTGCTGCAGGTGGATCTCAACCCGGGTGCACCGTTCGGCGGATCGGGCGGTCAGTATTTTGTCGGCGCTTTTGAGGGAACCGAATTTGTGCAGGACCCGGATACGGAGGGAGAGACCCGATGGGTCGATTACGGCAAGGATTTCTACGCCGTGCAGTCCTACGCCAATATTCCGGAAGAAGACGGCCGCCGCATCTGGCTGGCTTGGATGAACAACTGGCAGTATGCCGGCGAGATTCCGACCAGCCCCTGGCGCGGGGCCATGACCATCCCGCGTGAAGTATCTTTGAAAACATTCGGTGGAGCGGTGCACCTGGTGCAGCAGCCGATTGCGGAACTCCAGCAACTGCGGGGACAGCATCTCCGGCTGGAGGATCTTTCGATCGATGGCATCTACGACCTGACCGAAGAGGAGGGGATCGCAGGCAAGGCTTTTGAGATCGTGGCTCGTTTCGAGACGGGGGATGCCGGATCGTTCGGTTTCAACGTCCGGGAGTCGGCTGCCGAAAAGACAGTGGTCGGGTACGACGCCTCCACCAACCGGGTCTTTGTGGATCGTTCAAACTCCGGGGCGCCCGGGTTCAGCGAGCACTTCCCGGGCCGGCAGGAGGCCCTGTTGCTTTCCGATGACGGCGTGGTGACGCTGCACCTGCTGGTGGACTGGTCGTCCGTCGAAGTGTTTGCCAACGGCGGGGAGGTCTCGATCACCGACCGCATATTCCCCTCACAGGAAAGTGAAAGGATATCCCTGTTTTCGGAAGGCGGACCGGTACGGGTGGTCAGCCTGGACGTCTGGAAACTCCGCTCCGTCTGGAATGACGAATAATCGGAATCAAACCCATGTTCAAGACCCAATCGATTACCCTTGCATCGGTAGTGGCCGCCCTCGCAGGCTTTCTGTTCGGCTTCGACACGATTGTCATCTCTGGGGCCGACCGCCCCATCCAGCAGCTCTGGCAGACCAGCGACCTGTTTCACGGGACCTTTATCATGTCGATGGCCCTGTGGGGCACGGTCCTCGGGGCGCTGCTGGGCGGGATCCCCAGCGACCGGTTCGGCCGCCGGAAGACCCTGTTCTGGATCGGGGTGTTGTACCTGGCCTCGGCGCTGGGCTCGGCCCTGGCCCCGGATCCCTGGATCTTCTCGTTTTCCCGGTTTATCGGCGGGCTGGGGGTGGGGGCCTCCTCGGTGGCCGCCCCCATCTACATCTCCGAAATCACCCCGGCGCGCACCCGCGGCGGCCTGGTGGCCCTGTACCAGTTCAATATCGTATTCGGCATCCTGGTGGCCTTCCTGTCCAACTACGTGATCGGCGCCTGGCTCGGGGAGGTGTTCGGCGAGCAGGCCTGGCGCTGGATGCTGGGGGTGGAAGCCCTGCCGGCGGGGCTGTATGCGGGGCTGGTGCTGGGCGTGCCGGAGAGCCCGCGCTGGCTGGCGCTGAAGAAAAAAGATGAGCAGGGGGCCCGCCGGCTGCTGAAACAGCTCAACCCGGCCGCCGACGTCGACAAGCTGCTGGCGGCCATTACCGAATCCGAGCGTACGGCCTCCGCGGCCCGGTTTTTCTCGCGCACCTACCGCTTCCCGATCCTGCTGGCGTTTCTGCTGGCCTTCTTCAACCAGCTGTCGGGCATCAACTTCGTGCTGTACTACGCCCCGCGGATCTTCGAGCAGGCGGGCATCGCCGCGGCCGACGTGCTGGGGGCCTCGGTGCCGCTGGGTGTGGTCAACCTGCTGTTTACTCTGCTGGGGATGTACCTGATCGACAAGGCCGGCCGCAAGCAGCTGATGTATTACGGCTCGTTCGGCTACGTCGCCTCCCTGGCCGGGGTCTCCTGGACGTTTTTCAGCGGGGCCGAGGGCCCCATCGTGGTCGGCTTTGTCTGCGCGTTTATCGCCTCCCATGCGGTTGGGCAGGGGGCGGTCATCTGGGTGTTCATCTCCGAGATTTTCCCCAACAAGGTGCGCGACTACGGCATGTCGCTAGGCTCGGGCACCCACTGGGTGTTTGCCGCCCTGATCACCCTGGCCACCCCGGCGGTGCTCAGCGTTTTTTCGGGGGGGACGATCTTTGCGTTTTTTGCCTTCATGATGGTGCTGCAGCTGCTGTTCGTCTGGCTGGTGATGCCGGAAACCAAAAACAAATCCCTGGAGGAGCTGGAAAAAGAATTGCTGCCGGCCCAGACGGAGGTGACCGCGGCTGGGGATAAGGTGCAGACATGAAAATCCGAAAGAAGAATGCCAATTTGGCCCCGTGGTTTCGTGCCCGCCGTCATCTCCTGGTGAGGCGCGGGTCGGACCTGGATAACTCGCTGCGAGGAAAAGGGTTGAGTCGAATTCGCCCCCGCAAAACAGCTGTTAGCGGCGATTTTTGGGCCTGATTTTCGCTTCTAAGCGGGGCGCTCCGACATCCGGCGCTTTGGCGGCGCCGGCTCACTGAACGCCTTCAGCTCCGTGCGTCGCCCGGTTCCCGGGCTCGGACGGTTCTTTGTCTGATCGCTGCCCAAGGCTCCCGCCTTTGGCTAGTGATCGCCGACCGCTTTGCGGCCTGCTGGGGCTTTCGCCCCCGGGTGGAGCGGCAAAGGCGGAACGGACGCGGCGATCTCCGATATTTGAGTAACGAATTCGCTTGACCCGATCCGACGGGATCAACGGGACCCGAAGCGGGCCCCGTCGCTCTGACAGCCGGCGCCACAGTGGGACCGGCATCTTTCCCGGTTATTGCCAAATCGCAGGCTGCATGCCGCGCGCTACGGGTCTTTCTGCGACGACAGCCGCCGGAAGTACTCTTCCACCTGCTCGCGGAACTCGATTGGAACCTCGTCGCTTTGGACGAAGCGAAGCTGGCGCCCCTCTTTTTCCGAAAGGGCGCGATTGATTTCCAGCTCGAGCTGGTGAAAACCGTCGATAATCAGACGTTTGAGGCTGGCCACTTTTTCAGGATCGTCCATGATGCTGCCGGGGTCGAATTCCCGCATTTGCCGGAGCAGGCCGGCCGCTTCCCTCGCGAGGGCTGGATCATCCCGGAGCAATTGCTGCAATTGCGTCGCTTCTTCCAGCCTCTGCTCCCACTCGCTCTGGAGCTGACGCGGATCGAAGGAGCCTGCCGGCATGCCTCCCGCCAGCCCGGCGGCGCGCGTCGCCGCCGATCCTTCCTGTTGGGGGCTCTCTGCCGCGGCATCTCCGCCCTCCGACGAGGCGGCTGATTCATCCGCCGAGGCGTCTGCAGAGGATGATTCGCCGGAAGCGGATTCCGAAGGCTCGCGGCCGCGGCCTTCCGAGCCTGCAGCTTGTTGATCCTGCCCTCTTTGGCGAAGGGACTCTAGCCCCTCCACCAGCCGCCCGGCGCGATCCAGCGCCTGACGGAGGCGCTCCTGGTCCTGTTCAGGGGCGGCTGACCCGAGGGACTCCCGTGCCTGGCTGATTTTCTCAGCCAATTGGGCCAGATCCTCCTGAATCCCTTCCTCTCTTCGGACCGCCATATTGGTCAATCCTCGCGTCAGAAACTCGGTCCCCTCCTGCATCTTGTCGGCGAGACGCTCATCGCGGATATCAATGCCGGCTTCCTTTAACTTGCGCGCAGCTTCCGGCTCGCGGGACTCGATTTGGCGGGCGGTCTGGTGCAGTTCGCTTTCCAGGCTCTGAAGGTCTTCCCGCAGCCCCTGCTTGTCCCAATACAGCCCGCGCATCTGATCCATGGAGTCGGCGCCTTGCATGCCGCCGCGGAGCGACTCGTCCAAACTGCGCATCCCTTCGACGATTCGCTTCTGGTCCTCGGCGAGATTGCGGGCCTGTTGATCCAACTGATTCAGCCGCTCCTCAACCTGGTTCCGCTGCTGCTGGTTCAGCCTGGACTGCGCTTGCTGCATTCTCTCCAGAGCCTGCTGCGCCAGACTGGCCGATTCGGCGCCGGAACGGCCGCCCTCGCGAGCCTGTCTCATGTCTCTGGCGGCATTTTGAAGCTCCCTGCTGATCTGGGAGAGCTGCGGATCCTCCCGGTGGCGAGAAAGCCGAGCCAGTTCCCGTGAAAGCCGCTCCAATTCGTCAATCAGCTGCTGCTCGCTTAGCGAGCCGGATGAGCCTGACGCACCCTGCATGGCCTGGCGTCTTCGCTCCACCTCCCGCTCCTGTCGCCGGGCCAGCTCCTTCAGCTTCTCGACGGCCTCATCAAGAGTCTGATCGGCCTGCTGCTGGCGGTTCTGCTGCAGCGTCTCATACTGATTCTTCGTCTTGTCCAGCTCCAGATCCACCAGGTCCGCCAGGTCCTGAGCGGTCGCGCCTCCGGGGCCGGGATTCTGAGACATTGAGACCTGCATCTCCGTCAACAGCGATTCGGCCCGCATCAGCGATTGGAGCGCAGTCTGCTCGTGAGGCAGCGCCCCTTCCGGATTCACCTGATTCAGCGCCGCTTCCGCAGGCTTCATCTGTTCGATGGCCTGGTGCAGATACTCGGCCATCTTCTGAAACCGGGGTTGAGAAATGGCAGCTTCGCGTCGGGTGATCCGTTCGGCGATGGTTGCAGTCTGGTCGCGAAGCCGCTGCTGGAGGAGGCCCAGCGTGAGGCTGTTTTCCTGAAACTCCTCGTCGCTGTAGCGATCGCGTTCATTGACAAGCGCAAAGGTCGCCACCACGATCTGCTTCTGGCGCCGCACCAGGTCCAGACCCTGATCCCCTTCGGCGCCCGGCATCCCGGACTGCTGCGATTGAAAGAACTGAAGGTCGAAGGGCATGATCTCCAGAAAATAGATGTCGGTCGCCGAAGAAGAGACGGCATCCTGGGCACGCGCGTAATATGAGACGAAATCGCCCGGCACCAATTCGAACTCTTCGAGGTAGAAGGTGTGCGAGGCGGCGATCTGGCGGCTTCCCCGCGGAGCTGCAAGCGGAACGCTCTCCACCGGGGCGCCGTTGATCGAATAGAAGAGTTCCAATTTACGCAATCCGAAATCGTCCTGGACGGTCACCTCCGTAAACACTTCCTCGATATTAGTGACTTTGCGATCGCGCCCCGGCTCCGTAAAGGAAATGGAAGGAGGTCGGTCCTCCAAGACTTCAATAGTGAATTCGTCCGACGCAGGGTTTCGAACGCCTTCGGGACTGATCAGGTGCGCCCGGTAATAGTCGTCGCGTTCGATCCGAAAGCTTCCCGTCCAGACTCTTTCGGACTCTGCATCGAGAAGCATCTCCGCCCCCGATTCAAACCGAAGTCTCGCCTCACGGACCGGAATGTCGGTTGCCAGCCGCACTTCGGCCCGAGTCCCCTGCAACGCTCGAATGTTTCCGTCATCCAGCGTCACCGGATCCATTCCGGTGTAGGCCGGGAAGTGCAGCGTGATCTTCAGGCTGTCGATGCTGGCGATCTCGGAAACCTCCACGCGGAATGTATCGGAACGAATTCCGGCGGCTTCGACGAAATAGTCGAACGGCTCCCGGACGTCAAAGATCAAAAAGCTGAATTGGCTGGAGGCCATCTCGGGAACCATTTCCAGCTGATCCCAACGAGTCTGATTTGGAAGCTGCGTCAGGAGCCTGACATTTTGCGCTTCAAAGCCCTTCAGGTAGGCTCGGACTTCCAGGTCCGCCCGCTCAGCCACTGTGACGTCGCCCGGTTCCACGGAAATGACGTAGAGGGGGCTATCGGCGTCGTCTAGCCAGCCCGACAGCATGCGCTGGAGACCGTACCGGTACTCGATCGGCCCGGCGAAAAACAGGGCCAGAAACGTGACCGCCACCACTCCCAGTCCGGCCGCGGAAGTCGCGCTGACGCGCGGCCAGAAGAATCTGGGTTGCGGGATTCGATCCAGCGCCTTCCTGGCGTCCGCCTCAATCAGCGCTGCGATCTCGGGATGAACGCGGTCCGGATGGCGGCCGACCTGCACCGCCGTGGAAACCCGTTCGAAGAGCTCGGGGTGCCGCTCCTCCAGAAAGCGGGCGATCTTTTCGTCCGAAGGACGCCGCAAAAGGGGCAGCAGAAGGCAGTACACGCTAACGCCCAAGGCTGTCGACAGGATCAAGACGCGCGACCAGAGAATCGCTGAATCGGAGAAGTTGCTCTTCGCCAGAAGCCAGGTCGCCGCCAATGAGCCGATCAGAAGGACGACAAAGAGGATTGCAGCTCCGCGAATGATACGCTCTCTCTGAACCTTGCCTCGGACTTCGCGAAGGGGCTTCTGCATCAAATTGCTCATGGTCGTGTCCTTCCCATACGGGGCTGCCGCCTGTTTTTCATGTTATCAAAGCGAGCCGAGATTCGTTCTTCGTTCTGCGTTCTTCGTTCTATTTAATTTCGTCCCACTCATTTCCATCGCCTCAAGCCCAAGCTCCCCATTCCCTGTCAAGTCCTGATTAAAAGTTGACACCGTCTTCTGACTCCTGACTCCTGACTCCTGACTCCTGACTCCGTGAACTCAGGACCTTTAACTTAAAGCTTTGTTGCGCCGCCCCGGCCATTACTGACCGGGCTCTGTTTTGCGCCATGCTGCCGGATCAGGCAATTCGGGCCTCTTTCCTGAGTCCGACGCCCCGGGCCAGGTAGGCTTCGGTCAACAGGATCATTCCTGCCAAAAGCAGCAGCCACCAACTGAAGGGCCTTTGCGTCTGATCGATTGCGCCTGCGTCCATCGAATCCAGGCGATGTTCGGGTCCGACCCGCCGGCTGTCCACGGCCGCGAGAAACTCCTGGGGAGGAACTCTGGACAAGATGGATTCATGTGGATCAGTGTTGACGGCCACCCAGTCCGTCTCGCGCTGCTGGCGGATCTCGTAGAATCCGGGCTGGGACACCCGAAAGAAGGGCGCCCCTTCTTCATCCAGTCCGAACACGCGTTGCCGATCGGGCGCCAGGACATCCCATTCGCGGCTCGCGCCCGCAGTCTGGTGCTGCTCGCTTTGGGCCAGCGCCACAGCGTCCCCAACTCGAAAGGCGGCTGGCCGGCGCTCCCATTGGGAAGCCTCCAGAACCAGCCGCTGCCAGAACGGAAGAAAGACTCCTCGCAAGGGAAAATCGGTCCAGACCCGGTCCGCCGATGTAGCCAGGACGAAAATTTTTCCTTCCCCGGAGCGCCCCTCCACCAGGGCGGGATCGCCGCCTGCGAAGCGGGCCGCCACAACGCTTTCAGGCTTCGGCTCGAGTCTCCAGTACCCGAAAATCCGGACGTCGACCCATCCGGCCTTTTGCCTGTCCTGAAAAATGCTGAAGACCGGATGCTCCCATGCGATGTCGGTCAGAGACGTGAAAGCGCGAGAGGCGGAGCGTACGTATTCACGCTCAGCAATCCGAACGGGCAGGATTTCGTCCCATGCCGGATGATAGGCAGTTTCATCGACGCTTTCGCCAAGCACGACGATAATTCCTCCGCCCTGCTCCAAATGTCGGATCGCATTGAGGGCGGCGGGTGGGCGTCGGAGGTTGTCCAGCAGCAGGACCCTGACGGCGGACGAAGGGGAGCGGCTCGTTCGAAACGGCAGATTGCTTCCCGACGAGAGCGCGTTGTCCAGGTAACCGCTCGACGCGGAGCGGCTCTCGGTCAGAATCTGGACTTCAAACGGCGCCCTGTTCTCAACTACGAAATGAAAAGCGTCGTCCCCTGACAGGTCTCCTCCGTCCGTCATTTCAAAACTTCCTCGGTGGATCCCCTCGCCGATCTCGAACGGAGCGAAGGTCACTGTCGCCGCTCCGTCTTCGCCCAGAACGAAGCTCTGGCGGCTGATGGGAGTCCCTTCCAGTAACAGCTGCACCGCTCCCTGCAGTCCCTCGCTGGGTGGACTGGAGGAGATGCGAACCAAAGCCGGCTGAATCGATTTTCCGTCGAAAAGGTGCCGGTCCACACGGGCTTCCTCGATAAAGACGTTCTGCAGATCCGCTCCGACGTCGACTGCTTCAAACTGGATGTCTTCCGGAAACTCCAAATCCTGCAAGCTCTTCAACCCGGAGCTTTGCAGATCGGAAATCAGTACGATCCTCTTCAGGGGCCGGTTCCGGTCCTGCAGACTTTCAACGGCAGCGCTCAGGGCCTGCCGAAAATCCGTTCGCTCCCATCCCGGCTCCAGCCCGGAAAGCGCGCTCGCCAGCCCCTGCCTTCCTTCGTCGAAACTGGAAGCCATCCGGGATGACTCGCCAAACAACATCAACGCCGACTCGTCATCCGCCTGCAGCGCGGAAACCTGCTCACGGGCGGCGCCGATCGCCCGCGCCCATACTCCCTCCGCCCTCATGCTCATCGAATCGTCCAGCAGAATCACCACCGCGCGGGAGCCAGAGGCCTGGAACGCTCCCAGCAAACTCTGATCCAATACGGGGCGAGCGAATGCCAGAACCAGCAGCAGAATTCCCAGACAGCGCATGGCCAGCAGGAGCAGGTTTCTGAGACGTCGGCGGCGCACCTCCTGAACGGGAATCCGTTGAAGAAACATCAGCGAAGCGAAGGGAATCGGATTCCTGGTCTCCCGCCGCGTCAGGTGCAACACCACTGGAATCGCCAGAAGTGCAGTCGCCGCTAGAAACAACGGGGTTAGGAATTGCATCGGTTTC
>CAZAEY010000139.1:0-9417 GCA_964484155.1 uncultured Acidobacteriota bacterium | reverse complement strand
TCGTCTGACCGATCAGACTCTGATCCCCGGCACGGGGACTTCAGCCTGCAGATCAACCGGTCCCATCCGCAGCTCGTTGGGACCCAACGTCAGATCCGAAGCCATCATCTCTTCCCAGGTCGTTTCGAGGCCAGTATATGCGGAAATCCGGCCCATAATTGCTGCCAGCGTCGAAACTGCCGTATCGTGCGCCTCGTTGATCTTCGCGCCGGTCCGGATAGCCGTCACCAGGTCGACGTGCTCCTGGAGGTAAGGCGAGTTGTCGCCATGCCATTCTTCTCCCGCCTCCCCCGCTCTCTCTTTCGCCCTTTCCTGCTCGTCTTTATAGCTCCAAACGACGTTTCCGTCCAGATCGTAGATCGTGTCCTTGCAATTGCTCCAACCGCGAGTTCCCTGCACGGCTTCCGAGACGCTGTTGGCGCAGCCGTCGATCTGGCGGCACATGCTGTGTACGTGGACGCCGTTTTCCATGGCGAAATCGACATTGAAAAAATCGTATTGGTCGCCAGTCACGCGGCGCATCCGGGCTCCGGCGCCCACGGCGCGCACCGGGTGCAGCCCGGTGTACCAGTTCACGACATCGATGTTGTGGATGTGTTGCTCGACGATGTGGTCCCCGGACAGCCATTGCCAATTGACCCAGTCGCGGAGCATGGCCTCCATGTCTGACCATCCGGATTCTCGAACTTTGTACCAGAGCTGGCCTTGGTTCCAGTAGCATCTGGCTGCGACAATCTCCCCAATGGCCCCGTCGACGATGCGGTTGTAAGTTTCGATGTAGCTCCGTTCGTGCCGTCGCTGAGTGCCCGTCACCACGCAGAGGCCGAAGGCGTCGGCTTTCTCTGCGGAGGCGAGAATCGCCCGGGATCCAACCGGGTCGACAGCCACCGGCTTTTCCATAAACACTTGCTTTCGGGCCTGAACGGCGGCTTCAAAGTGCTCGGGCCGAAAATAGGGCGGCGTAGCCAGCAAGACAACGTCCACGCCAGAGTCGATCAATCGTTGAAATCCATCGAATCCAAGGAAGCATTGATCGTCGGGAATCTCAACGCCCTTCCGTTCCTTGAGTTGAGTCCGGCACTGCTGCAGGTGATCTTCAAACACATCGGCCAAGGCGGTCACCTGAAGGTTCGGTCCGGCGTTCAGGAAGTCGAAGGCAGCTCCTGTTCCCCTTCCGCCGCAACCGACCAGGCCGGCTTTCAGCAGGGGGCCGTCGGGCGCCTGCCGAGGTCCCGGGAGCATGCGGGTTCTGCCATAGGCCGCAATCTGCCGGGTCGGCTCGGAAGCGCACGAAGCGATTACGGCGCCTGCCAAGGCGGCCGAACCGAGGAAAGCCCTTCGGGACCATCCCGTTTCGGTCGGTTCCGATTCTTGTTCCAACGTTTTCGGTTCACGTTCTTCCTGCTTCACCTTCTCCTCCCTTCAATTGGTGCTGGATGGAGTCGAATTATTCGGGTGAAATTCTCGAATGACCCGAAAGCCGACTTCATTATTATCCGAATACCACCACATGCTCTTAGGCGTCTGCGGATCCGTCCGCATCCATTCGTCGTGTCGAGTGTATCCGCGATAAGCTGATCTTAATTCATCTTGGCCGCTTCGGAAAGCCCCCCCTCGAACCACGCGTTCAGTTCCTGATTCCGGCCCCCTGGGATCGACTGTGATCCGATCGGCGGGATACCGCGCGTAGGCATCCGGGCTGTACCAGTCGAGGCAGAATTCCCGGACGTTTCCGAGCATGTCGTGCAGACCCCACGGATTCGGCTCTCTTTCGCCTGCCGGATGCGTTCTGGAGCCGCTGTTTTCTCGGTACCAGGCGAGATCCTGCAGGCGGTCGTCTGTAAGGGGCCGCGCTCCCAGGATCGGCTCCAAGGCCCTTGAAAACCAGCTGGCTTCAATCACCGGATCGAAAAAGAAAGGGCCGGTTGTGCCGGCTCGCGCGGCGAACTCCCATTCAGCTTCCGTGGGAAGGCGGTATCTCCTGCCGGTGACTTCGGACAGCCATTCGGTGTAAACCATCGCCGCATGGTGAGTCATCGTAATAGCCGGCCGAGCGCCTCTTCCCCACCCCTGATCCGGCGACCCGTAAGGAGGAGTCGGACCACTGATGGCGTCTGCGGGCGCGTCTCCGTCCATCTTGCCTCGCGTTGCCGTCTGCAAATAGAAAGCCAGGTATTCATCCCATGTGACTTCGAACTTTCCCATCCAGAACGAACTGACCTGGACCGTTCGCTGCGGACCTTCATGTTCTTGGCGCATTGGCTCGTCCGGAGGGCTTCCGATGGTGAAAGTTCCCCCTTGAATCGCAACCATCTGGAAGCGGACGTTCGTTCCGGGAATCGTCTCCGTATAGTCCTGAAAAGATCCAGGCGGGAGCTCTTCGATGCCCGGAAACATTTCCCGCTCCACGGCTGCCGGATCGATCTCAAGGAGTTCAAACGGCTCGTCCTCTTCTCCGCGGTAATGGCCGACTCGAAGGTGGCAGTTGATACAGCGGAGCGTGTCGGGATTCCTTCGGTAGTGCAGGTGGCCTTCCACGCCTTTTTCGTCCAGAGTCAACGGGAACAGTTCGACGTGGCAGCTGGTGCAGGCCGAGTCAAACGTAAAGTGCACCGCCTGTTCCAGCGTCGCCTTGGCCTCCCAGTCGATCTGCGAGATGTCTTTGAAATAGTAGCCGTAAACGTCGCGGGCGCCTGCTTTCGTCTTTTCCCAGTAGTGCTCCAATCCGTCGGGCGGCAAATGGCACTGAACGCAATGAGTGACCGTCCCCGATCTCGTTTTGTAGTGCGAACTCTCCTCCCAGGTTTCAGTCGCATGGGGATGAACGTGGCAGGATGCGCAGAACTCATCGGTTGAAGCGTGCTTCAAGCCCGCGTGCGTAAGATACACCGACGTCAGGGCCGCTCCAAAGCCCAGAAAGGCGGCAAAAAATGCCGTCCTTCTCAGTCCGAACCTTTCCGAAAATCGTCGAATCATTACTGACCGGCCGGGCGCAGGCCCGCACCAGCGATCGGCTCCCTGGCGCCCCTTCCCGGAATGCGAGTTTCTCCGATCCCGCCGAAACGGTCAAGCGATGCGCCCTGCGAACCATCTGCCTGCCGTTCCGCCGGCAGGAAAGACAATACTTCTATGCTTTCGAATCTTCGGGAAACCCGTTGGCATTCCTCCGCGGTCAACACTGAAAATGCCGTAGCCAAGGCATCCGCGGTCGTTCCGTCGGGAGCGATGACCGTAACCTGGCGGTCTGATTCCACCGCAAAGCCGGTTCTCGGGTCCAGGACATGAGATAACCGTCTTTCCCCATCATCTATGCGTTGATACCAGTTTCCGGAAGTGGCCGCGGCGCGATGCCGCAAAGTCAACTTCCGGCCGGTTTCGGCGATCCCCACGGTCCAACCGCTGCGGTTGGGAGGAGCTTCTCCCGCGACCAGATCGCCA
Organism: uncultured Acidobacteriota bacterium; assembly: GCA_964484155.1. Taxonomy (GTDB): domain Bacteria; phylum Acidobacteriota; class UBA6911; order RPQK01; family JAPXNP01; genus DATKAT01. Next base: position 5,979 of record CAZAEY010000139.1, on the reverse strand, counting down.
CCCGCGTCGACCAAAGCTCGGTCCAGCCCCAGTTGAGCAAGCAACCTGAGGACCTCGTCGGCTGCAAATCCTTTTCCTATAGCGCCCAGATCCAATCTCGTTCTCGGATTCGTCAGGCGAACCGAACGGGTCATGCGATTCAGCAGGACTTTTTCCATCCCGCAGGTCTCTCGCAACTTCTCGATCGTTTCCGGGTCGGGCGCCCTGCCATCGAGCCGAGCCTGCCGCCAGATCCGCGTCAGCGGCCCTACAGTCACGTCAAAGGCGCCCTCCGTAGCCGCCCAGATTTCACGCGAACGCAAAAGAATTTCAAAGAGTTCTGGCGAAACGACCACCGGCGCTTCGTAAGCATGCCGGTTCACCAGCGACAGCTCGCTGTCTTCCCGAAAATCACTCATCACCCGGTCCAGATGCTCGACTCTGGCGAAGGCGGCTTCGGCGGCTCGCAAACCCGCTTCATGGTCCGGCGCGTACAGAATCAGATGAAACTCGGTCCCCATGTGCATCCGTCTGTACTCGTATCGTTGGAGACCCTGGCCTTGGGCGGCGGAAAGGAGAAGGGACATCAGACCGGAGGCGAACCAGATCACAACACCGCCGCCTGGTCGATTGGGCCAAAGACGGAGCGTCCCTCCGTCAGGCAGTCCATCTGGACCCGATCGTCCGGCTTGAGCCATTCGGTTGTTGCACTTCCGCCGTCCAGCACTTCCTGAAATCGTTTTTCAGTCAGGCAGGCGAAACCTCTCTCCTGATCCTGATTCGAAACCGTCCCGCTGCCAATGACGCTTCCTGCAGAAAGCGGTCGCGTGCGGCAGGCATGTGCGATCAGTTCGTAAAAGCTGAAGTGCATCTCGCGGCCGTTCGGCCTGCCGAAAAGTTCGCCATTGAATCGCACTTCGAGATCCAAGGCGATTCTGCCGTCCCTCCATTCCCCCCCCAATTCGTCCGGCGTCACAGCAAGCGGGGCGAAGGAGGAATTGGGCTTGGATTGAAGGAACCCGAACTTGGTCTGTATCTCCGTCTTGACGATTTCGCGAAACGTGATGTCGTTCAACAAAACGATCAGCGCGATGAACGGAGCCCCCTCCGAGGCCGCCGCTCCGCTCGGCACATCCACTGTGACCACCCCGAATTCCCCTTCAAAATCTCCGCCGTAGGAGGGATCGATCAACTCGATCGGAGCGTTCCAGGCAAGCAGGTTGTCGCTGACTCCCTGGTACATCAGCGGGGTCTGTTTTGCGGAATCGGGCATCCGGTCTCCGCGGGCTTCACGGGCCCGCCGAACGTGAGACAGAAATGCGCTGCCGTCATAGAAGCCGGGGGCATTGGGAAGCGGCGCCAGACAGTCCTCGAGTTTCAGGTCGAAACCCTCCGGCACGGCGCCCCGATTCAAGTCCTCGTACACCCTGCCCAATGTCGGTTGGACCCGGCCCCAGTCTTGCAGTGCCCGCAACAGGGTGGGCGCGACGGCGGGTTCGACCAGGACTGCGCGGCGATTGTCGCTGGAAACCACCGCCAAACGACCGTCCCTATCTGAAGAATCGTCGGACCGGAGCGAAGCCAATTTCATGTCAGTTCATCCATTCGAGTAGTTGGGGTGGACGCCAGAAAGTGATGCAAGTACCCGTCCGGTTCGTCGATGCTGCAGCTGCCAAAACAGCCCTGATGGACCTTACGAGCGGATTCGATCTGGTTTGCAGTCAGTTCGAAATCCCGCCACCTGAAGCGATCCTTCTCAAAGCGGAATGCATACCCTTCCGAGTCGCTAAGACAGCGTTGCAGGATTTGTACGCTGCAATCGTGGAACGAATACGAAAGATTCAGCGCCGCCAACAGGTTGACGAAGCCGAACGAACCATTGCCGCTGATGGGAGCGTGCAGGCCTTGCGTGGCCTTGAACGGAATACCATGCTTCGAGACGATGGAAATCGCTTCAGCCAGCTCGGCCGCGTCTGGAGCATGCTCCCCCCCGGTCCGCACCTTGATTCCGATCCGAAGGGGCGCCGAGCTGGCGACCGAAAGCAGGTTTCGCAGTCCTTCCGAGGAAGCTTCGCGCGCAGGGACTTCCAGATAGGCGATGAGATTGGAACGATCTTTCAGAAGGTCGGCCAGGCCGACGGCCAGACTTCCGACCTTTCGTCGATCGCAGGCAGCGACGGCGGTGAAAAACGCCCTGGTTTCGTAACCCGAAATGAAAAGTTCCGTTGAAGTTGATCTAAACCGTTCAGTCAATTCAGTTATGGCATCAAGTTCCCCAGCCATAGCGACAAGCCGGCCGGCGCCGGGCCCAGATCCAATGACCGTCAACTCCCAGGCGGAACCGTCCGCACCGGCCGAATACAGTCCGGCCGGAGTCAGGCTGCGGGCGTCATCCAAAGTCAGCGCCACTCTCTTCATCAGCCAGGGGAATCGCCCCGTCCGGCGGAAACGCGCGGCAACGGCCAGCGCATCATCCAGACTCAGGCGAGCCGGCGGAAACGTGCCGGCGTAGTCGACGACCCTTCCCAACATTGCGGTCAGGGCGGTGTATTTCTCCACTTCGGTCTCATTTGCGCTCAATCCCGCGCTTGCATATCAATCCGTCTCGTTTAAGATCCGGGGACGCGGTCAGGAAGTTCCCGATCCATCGGTCCGCCGGTAGATCACGAAGAAGTGATCTTCCAAAAACATGTGAGCCGTCGATAATTCGAAGCCCGCCGCCTTCATCCATTCCTCAAGCTCGGATTCGGTGTACTGCATCGAATCGTGCCCGGACGGCCAGTTTCGCTTGAAATCGATCACGGCGACCTCGCCCTCAGGCTGCAGGTACCGCGGAAGGATCTTCAAGTATTCAGCCGGGTCGCGGATGTGATGGAGCGTGTCGGAAATGAAAATCAGATCGACCGCCTCCGGAATTTTGGGATCGAATTCTGCGGCGATAACGGTTCGAATATTGGAAAGGTTCTTGGAAGCAGCCGTCCTTTCAATATAGGCGAGAAGATCGGGATCAATGTCGATTGCGTATACGACTCCGCCCGCACCAACCCCCTCGGCCATCGGGCGTGTGAAAAGTCCGGACCCCGCACCCAGATCCGCCACGATCTGCCCCTCGCGCAGTTGCAGCGTTTCGATCACTCTCTCGACCTGCAGCCGCTTGACCCGTTCAGCCGACTCCAGAATCTCAATGTAGCGGAGCGGATCCCGATTCTGTGCGAGCGGTGACGCCCAAGCCAGTACCGCCGCCGCTGATATAATCAGCATTCTCGAAAACTGAAATCGCCTGCTCCGACCCATTGACCGGAAGGATATCCTACAATGACGCCGAGGCTCAAGGAGGAAGTCCGAATCGGCGCTAGAAAACGCCGACTTAACAATCGTTTTCGCGGTGGAGGAAACTAGTCGTGAAGAAGCTGCTCCGACGAGATTTCGTGAAACTTTCCGGGCTGGCGCTGGCCGGAGCTCCCGCAGTGCTGGCTGCGCCCCGTTCCGGAACCTTTACCACCGCCCTTCTTGGATCAGGCTGGTGGGGAATGAATATTCTCCAGGCGGCTCTGGCCGCGGGGAGAAGCGATGCGGTGGCGCTTTGCGACGTCGATGAATCTCACCTGGCGCCGGCTCTGGATCAGGTGGAAAAATGGACTGGCAAGCGCCCGAGGGCGTATCGGGACTATCGAGAACTCCTCGAGAAGGAAAGACCCCAAATCGCGATCGTCGGCTCTCCGGATCACTGGCACGCTCTCATGACTCTGGCCGCGCTCGAATCTGGAGCCCATATCTATCTGGAGAAGCCGATCGGACACACGATCCTGGAAGGGCGAGCCATGCTGGACGCCGCCAGGGCGGCAGATCGAATCGTTCAGGTCGGCACCCATCGCCGAGTGTCTCCTCACAACATTTCCGCTATGGAATTCCTCCGGTCCGGCAGGGTCGGACAGATCGGGATGGTCCGCGCCTTCGTGTTCTACGGAGGCGGCCCGGGCCAGCCCCAAGCCGATCAGGAACCTCCTGAAGGACTCGACTGGGACCTCTGGTGCGGTCCGGCGCCGATGCGTCCATTCAACCCCTCCATTCACCCGCGTGGATTTCGTCAGTATCTGGAATACGCAAACGGGTTGATCGGCGACTGGGGAATCCACTGGTTTGATCAGGTTCTATGGTGGACCGAAGAAAAACATCCAAAGAGAGCGTTCTCCACCGCCGCCCGTCGGATCAAGAGAGACGGCACGAACGCTCCCGACACGCAGATCGCAACCTTTGATTTCGAGTCTTTCACGCTGACCTGGGAGCACCGCCTCTTTTCCGGCAACCCCAACGAGCGCCACAACATCGGATGCTACTTTTACGGAACCAACGGCGTCTTGCATCTGGGCTGGCTCGACGGATGGACTTTTTATCCTTCCAATCCGGACGACCCGCCAATCCATGAGGAGCCTCAGCTGCACGAGCCGGACCAGCAGAACATTCCAGAGCTGTGGCACGATTTTCTGGACAGCATCGACCGCGGCCGCCGTCCCGTCTGCGACATCGAAAAGGGGCACCTGGCCACCAACATCAGCCTGCTGGGGATGCTCTCGCATCAGCTGGGGCGCTCCGTCGAATGGGACGGCGATAGGGAAACCATCCCCGGAGATGAGGAGGCAAATGCCTTGCTTCGAAGGGTGTACCGGCAACCTTGGGAATACCCCGCTTGAGCGGAAGCTTTGATATGCGTCAAGAAAACAAAATGAATTCGATCGCCGCAACCGTATTGTTCATCTGCACCGCCACGTGGGGATTCTCATCGCCGGCTGGAATGCCTGTCATTCTTCCGCTTTCGGAACAAGCCCGCGTCATGGACGACTGGCTCGAACTGCGGCTGGACCGACTGGCACCGGAACTGATGCGCCGAGAAGGCATCGACATGTGGGTCCTGATCGCCCGCGAGTACAACGAGGACCCCGTTCTGAAAACCATGCTGCCGGCCACCTGGTTTTCCGCCAGACGGCGCACGATCCTTCTGTTTCACGACCGCGGAGAGGCCGGGGTGGAACGACTGGCCGTTTCGCGCTATGACATCGGACGGTTTTTCCAGAGCGCCTGGGACGTGGACGCGCAACCGGATCAATGGCTGAGGCTGGTCGAAGTCATTTCGGAAAGAAATCCTGAAAAAATCGCCCTGAATTTTTCGGAAACTTTCGCGCTCGCCGACGGCATTTCCCGAACCGAGTTTGACAGCTTGCGCGACGCCTTGCCCGAACCGATGCGGGCTCGCATCGTCAGCGCCGAACGGTTGGCGGTCGGCTGGCTGGAATCTCGCATTCCAGAAGAGATGGCGGTCTACCCTCACATCAACCGCATCGCCCATCGGATCATTGAAGAGGGATTTTCAGAAGCGGCCGTGCAGCCGAGCGTAACCACGACCTCGCAGCTTCAGTGGTGGTTTCGGGAACAGATCCAAAGGCTCGGCCTGCAAACCTGGTTTCATCCGTCGGTTTCGCTTCAGCGTTCGACCGGCGCCCAGCATGAAGGGGATTTCTCAGCCCGCGCTGCCGATGAGGTCATTCAGCCCGGCGACCTGCTGCACGTCGATTTCGGAATCACCTACCTGGGGCTGAACACCGATACGCAACGGCACGCCTATGTCCTGAAGGCGGGAGAAGTGGACGCTCCCAAAGGACTCCGGGACGCGCTGGCTCAGGGAAACCGCCTGCAGGATATCCTCACATCCCATTTCCGGACCGGCAAAACCGGAAACGAGATCCTGGCCGCCGCACTGGAGCAAGCCCGAAACGAAGGGATTCGCCCATCCATTTACACGCACCCGATCGGAATGCACGGACACGGCGCAGGACCCGCCATCGGGCTTTGGGATCGACAAGAAGGCGTTCCAGGAGATGGAGACTACCCGCTCTTTCCGTCGACAGCTTATTCGATTGAGTTGAACGTAACCGTTTCAGTCCCCGAATGGAACGGTCAAGACGTCCGAATCATGCTCGAGGAAGACGCCTTCTTCGACGGAAA
>CAZAEY010000138.1:0-9570 GCA_964484155.1 uncultured Acidobacteriota bacterium | reverse complement strand
CGTCAGTAATGACGGGGACAGCGTAGCGGACCGCAAACCCGTCTCGCCCATCCGCTGGCGCAAGCGCGAAAGCCAAATTCTATTTTCCAGACCCGGGGGCGTTTGACCGGCGTGCGGAATTCGGTCTAAGGACGGCGCCCTTCGGGCAGGACCAGTTCGGTGGACTTGTCCGCTTCCGCTTCCGACAACTCTGCGTCCCATGGGGGCGGCGGGGACTTGCCTTCGGGGTACATCGACTCCATCGGTTCCCAGACGGCGTCGACCCGGTCTGTAAAAAGGTCTCCGATCAGCAAATCGGTGATCGTCCCCTTCAGGTGAGGGTAGGCGCGCACGAAGCGGCCAAAGCTGAATCCGTCGTAGAATTCGCAGACCAATCGCCGCATGCGGTCGATGCCCCGATTAAAGTCGGGGCCCCATTTCCCGAGCTGCTCCTCGGACAAGTCTCCGGACCGCAGCCCTTCTACGACCGCATCGGCGGCGAGCTCGCCGGATTTTAAAGCCAGCAGGACGCCGGAGGAGTAAAGCGGATCCAGAAAACCGAACGCGTCCCCCACCAACACCCAGCCTTCGCCGGCGACGCGTCTGCAGCGGTAGGAATAATCTCGGGTGGCGAAGTAGCCGGTCAGGCGCTTTGCGGAAGCGATTCTTTCCGCGACGGCGGGACAATGCTCCACTTCGTACTGATAGGCCTCTTCGTGACTTCGCCCGGACTTGAACAGGTAGTCAAACGGCGCCACCACTCCCACGCTGACCCTGTCGTCGTGCAACGGAATGTACCAGAACCATCCCTTGCGATTTCCGGTCTGCAGCACCAAAGTCGCGCCCTCGTCGCGGCCGGAGTCCCGATAGGCGTCCTTCCAATAGGTCCAGATCGCGCCCTTGTTCAGGAGCGGATCCCACACCCGAAGATTCAGCTCGTTCATCAGAAGACCGGACTGGCCGCTGGCATCGGCCACGACTCTTGCGCTGACGTCTTGAAGCGAGCCGTCCTCCAATTGGATTCTGACGCCACGGGCCCGCCCATTCTCAAACAGAACTTGACGCACGCGGATTCCCTCGTGCGCTTCGACGCCGCGTTCTCGAGCGTTTCCCAGCATCATCGAATCGAATTCGCTGCGCAGGACCTGCCAGGTCTGCGAGCTTTCGTGCGGCTTGTTGTCCCAAAAGTAGAACGGGGCCGAATGCTTGCCGTTCGAGCTCGCGAACTGGACGCTGTACTTCTTTACGAAAGGACTCTTCTTGAGCTTTTCCAGCATTCCCAAGCGCTTCAGCACCCAGTAAGTCTCCGGAATCAGCGATTCGCCGATGTGAAAGCGGGGGAATCGCTCGCGTTCGAACAGTTGAACGCGGAACCCTTGCTCCGCGATCAAGGTTGAAATGGCGGAGCCGGCAGGTCCGCCGCCGATAACGGCCACGTCGGTTTCATTGGGGACTTTTGAATTAAACCGGTTCTTATGGCTCATAGATCGATTGCGTACTTTGCATTGGCGGGCTCGCAACAGCCGCCGACGGACGCCTCGACGGCATCCGGATCGAGGGAGGGGCATGAGCTACCCGGACGGGACGAATCTCGCCTCTCCCGTTCAATAGTTTAACATTCGGGTCCGGATTCCCCGTCGCCGGCCTTTCTTTTGATCCACCGCCTGGCCTTCAGCTCGAACCGAGGCAAGCTCCCGCACGCCACAACCGAAACCGGAATCCGCAGACCAAAAGCCTTCCGCAGCCGCTCCTGCAGTTGTCCGGCAAGCGTTTTCGGATCTTCGCATCGGGAAAATGGTTCGATCTCCAAGGAAAGTTCGGGCAGCGCCGGGCGGGTGTCGACCTGCACGCGATATTCCAGGATCCGGCGATCCTCTCGTACGAGTTCCTCGACGGCGCTTGGATGGACGTTGACGCCCCGAATGATGACCATGTCGTCGGTTCGGGAAAGGATGCCGCCTTCAAGCGACATTTCCTGGCTCCCGCACGCGCAGACTTGAGACGGCGCAGTGCGGACCAGATCTCCCGTCCGGTAGCGCAGGAGCGGGGAGCCTGGGCGGCCCAGATTCGTGAGCACCAATTCGCCCTCCGTCCCCGCTTCGATCGGCTGACCGCTTTGAGGATCGACCGTTTCCGGGAGGTACTCCGATTCAAGCACGTGGAGGCGGTCGCGCACCCGCGGGCAGGCGTAGCTGACCGGGCCGACCTCGGTCATCCCGTGGTGATCGTAAACGCGGGCGCCGTTCCAAAGCGTTTCGATCCGGCTTCGGATGGCGGGAATGCAGCCCCCAGGTTCGCCGGCGACGATGATTTTCTCGACCTCGAAATCCTTCAAGTCAATCCCCTCGGATTCCGCCACCTCGGCCAATCGAAGACTGTAGGTCGGTGTGCAGCACAAGACGGTCGCGTGATTCTCCTGCATCACGCGGAGCCGAGCGACGCTGCCCATACCGCCTCCCGGGATGCAAAGGCAGCCCAGTTGAGCCGCCGCCTCGAAAGCAGTCCAAAAGCCCAGAAAGGGCGCGAAGGAAAAGGCGAAGAACATTCGATCCCGTGGAGAGACAGCGCAGGCTTCGAAGATCCTTTTCCAGCACTGCAGCATCCAGCTCCAGCCCTCTGGCGTGTCGAGCCAGCGAAGCGGCGAGCCGCTGGTTGCGCTAGTCTGTGACAATCGGGTGTATCGGTCCAGGGAATACGTCAAATTCGTGCCGTAGGGAGGGTGAAGGCGCTGATCTTCAACCAGCTCACGCTTGACAGTGAAAGGCATGGCGCGGCTAAACTCATCCAGGCCGCCCAAGCCGGCGTCCACTCCTGCCGCCCGAAGCCGCTCCGTGTAAAACCGATTCGCGCCGGCCAGTTCCGCAATCAGCTTGCGCAGTCGGACGAGCTGTAGACTTTCGATCTCCTTGCGTGTGCCGCGGCCCTTTTGCAGCGTCATCCGGGTCTCTGTCCAGCCTCCGTTCGGTCAGTCGGCGGCCGCATACGGCGCGGCGTCGATCAATTCAGCGATTTCCAAGGGGATGGGGACGGGCTCGATTCGACCGGTCGCCCTGTTGTGGGTGACGCAGGCGGAAACCACCGCTCCTCGCGCGACTTCTTGGATCGGGCTCTCGTCGAGCCGGCGAAAAATGAACTGATAAGTGATCGATCGCCGACCCATTTTGCGTACCAGCAGGTGAATTTCCACCTGATCCTCGAATCGCAAAGGAGCGTGGTAGTCGCACTCAACGTGGACTTTCGGCCAGCCGATCGAATCTTGCCCGTCGCCCGGGTGCAGGGAAAGTCCCAGACTTCGAAAGAACCCGACTTCGGCGGCTTCCATCCAGCGGAAAAAGTTCGAAAAATGCATGATTCCAGCCATATCCGTCTCGTGAAACTCAACACGCCGCTTCAGTTTGAACTCGTGAGCCATCGCTTGCGCCTCCAACGACCATGCTTCAGCCTGAATCGGATTCTGCGGGCGGAAGGATCTCGATGACTTCCGCCAACAAGCCGTTTGCCGGCGTCAGCAGCCGGTTTCGTCGTCCGTACAGAGTCGGAGACCCGGCTAGACTCAGAGCATCCTTCATCTCCGCACCCGCTTCAACTTGAAAAAAATCGAGGGGCCGACTCTTGTATTCGACGCGATGATCCTGAAGGATTCTTCCCAGCGGCAGGGTCCCCTCCAGCACATCACTCCGAGCGGCGGCAGGCAGTCGAAGGAGATGGATGCGGATGACCCCGAATTCAACCGGGCGATCGTTTCCCTCCAGAACCAACACTACCTCCCGTAAAAGCACCCCTCCCGAATTCCTTCGCCGCAGTACCCGCAGGCGAACCCGATCCCGAAAGGCGGTCTCCAGGGTTCCGGTCATGTCATTTTGATGCGCCAGCAGGCTCCGATACGGCTCCGGCAGGCCTTCGAGCTTGATGGGGATGATCCCGGGCAGGGAAAGGTCGGACTTGCCGTAGATTTGTCCGAGCGGATCGTGGTCAGGCTGACTCTTGCTCATGAACTCCTTTTGGCGACGCCCACCTGCGCCGGCGGGCTCAGACATAACGAGACGTGCGGTGTTGGGGAAGGAAGAATTCGTGCAGGAGTCGATCAACCTGCAGAAGACCCGATCGATTGAGCTTCAAGGTCCCGTTCTCGATTTCGAGAAAACCGTCCTTCCGCAGTCGACCGAGCTCTTGAACGAACCGCTTTTTCGGGTCGATGCCGAACTTGCGCTCGAAATAGTCGCAGCGAACCCTGCCCAACTTCATCTGCAGAATGAACTCGCGAATCATCCGTTCCTCACGATTCGGGGTCAGAGCCCGGTAGATCGGGAGGGTTCCTTTCCGCAGTTGCTCAAGATACGGGTCGAAATCCTGCAGATTCTGGAAGTGGGTGCCGCCCACGTGCGAAAAGGATGCTACGCCCAGACCTACCAGGTCGGCCCCGGCCCACAGGAGGTCTCTGTAGAGAAAACGTGTCTTGGCCGGATCCTTAACGGCCGTGTAGGCGCTGCCAATCGTGTAGCCTTGGCTTTCCAGCTCGGAGAAAGCGGCGTCGACCCACTTCCTCTTGGTACCCCAATCCGCTACCGGGGCTGCCGATTCCCCTTTCGACGTCATATCCTGGAAAATGGTGGTGTTGTATGGTATCTCCATCTGGTAAACGGTGACGCTGTCGGGCTGCAGCGCGACGGTTTTTTCGACGCATTCCCGCCAGTTCTCCTCCGTTTCTCCGACCATTCCGGCAATGAGATCGATGTTGATCTGCGGAAATCCGACGGCACGGGCGAACTCGTAGGCGCGATCTATTTCCTTGGAGCCGTGCGCCCGTCCGTTGAGCTGCAGAATGCGGTCGTCGAAGTTCTCGATCCCCAAGCTCAGGCGGGTGACCCCGATTCTCCTGATACGGCGCAGCTTGGCTTCCGTCAGGGTGCCGGGTTCGCATTCGAAGGTGATCTCTTCCGCTTCGTCCCATGCCAGAAGCTTCTTCATGCGGTCGACCAGTCCGCCGAGCTGGCTAGAGGAGATATAGGAGGGGGTGCCTCCGCCGAAATAGATGAATTTGGGCTTTCTTCCCCCGACGAACGGTTTTTCCACATACAGCTCTAGCTCGCGCACCGCGGCGTCCAGGTACCCCTCGATTTCCCCTGCCTTCTTGTCGGTATAGACCTTGAAATAACAGAAGCGGCAGCGCTTTCGGCAGAAAGGGATGTGCAGGTAGATTCCCAGCGGCGTATCGGGTTGCGGCGGACGATCCAGAGCCTGAAAGGCTTCGTCCACCCGACTGCTCGTCCAGAAGGAGTACGGAGGATAGTTTGAAACGAAATAGTTTCCGGCCTGGGTCTTGGCCTCGTCTTCCAATTGCTTCAGGTGTTGCTGGGTTTCAGTCGTCATGGGGTTCCGATACGCGACTTGCCAGCCGGAACGAGTATGCCTTGCATTTCCGAGACCGCGGAGACCGGCTGCGAGATTTAAAGACCTCCAGGAATGGCGAGCGAACCGTCGCAAAGGCCCCTGGCCGCTTCCCGGACCTTATAGACGGCGATGCGCTGCCGAAGTTCCATTTTAACATATCGTTACGGCGCTCAGGCTGGGCCGGGTTGGCTGGATTTCGACCGGGCGCCGCGGTACGGACGGGAAGAAGATCACTGAATCAGGACCTGCGTCTTTTCGGTCAATCCTCCATCGCTTCCCGAGACATGTCTTCCAGCGTGCGTCCTCGGGTTTCCTTGACGAATGTTCTGACGAACAGGAATGCGATCACTCCGAAAGCGGAATAGATCCCGTAAGAGAAGCCAAGGCCGATCGAGCTCAACAGGATCGGGAAGCTCATGGTGATCAGGAAATTCGAGCCCCATTGCGAAATCCCGCAGAGCGCCAGCGCCGCGCCCCGAAACTGGTTGGGGAACATCTCGCCTAGCATGACCCACATGACCGGCCCCCAGGAAAACGCGAAGAACGCGATGTAGCCGTTGGCCGCCAGAAGGGCGTACAGCCCCATGTTTCCCTCCAACCGCAGGGCGCCTGCATCCCCCATGGCTGCCGTCCCGAAGATCAACGCCAGAATCCCCAACATGACCGCCTGGCCAAGAGATCCAACCAGCAACAGAGGCTTCCGTCCGACCCGGTCGACAAGGGCGATGGCGACGAAAGTGAACAGAATATTGACGCTGCCGTTGATGACATTGGTCAGCAGAGCGTCGGCCTCTGTGAATCCGGCTGCCTGCCAGAGAGTTGCGCCGTAGTAGAAAACCACGTTGATGCCGGTGAACTGCTGCAGGGCTGCCAGGCCCAGGCCCACCCAGACCAGGGGATGGACCTTCCCGGTGACCTTGCTGAAGATATCGGACAATCGCGGGCGATGCTCGCGATCCAACGTCGATTCGATGTCGGCGACCTTGGCGTCGGCGTCGGCCCGATTGCTGAGACTCTCGAGCACCGATCGGGCCTTGTCGGTCTTGCCGGCCGCCACCAGAAAGCGCGGCGACTCGGGGATGAAAAGCAGGCAGACCAGGAAAATCGAGGCGGGAAGAATCTCGACCCAGAACATCCATTGCCAGGCGCCGAATCCGCCCCACAGAATCTCGGAGGCCCCGCCTGCCATGCCGGCGATCGTGTAGTTGCTGAAGAAAGCGACGAACAGGCCGATGACGATCATTAACTGCTGAAGGGTCGCCAAACTGCCGCGAAATCTGGCGGGTGCGATCTCGCTGATGTAGGCGGGCGCCAGAATGCTGGCTCCTCCGACCGCCAACCCGCCCAGGACCCGATAGAAAACGAATTCAGGAGAACTGCCGGCGATTCCGGATCCCCAGGCGCTGATGATGAATGCCCCCGCGGTAGCCAGCATCAGCGGCTTGCGCCCGAACTTGTCAGCCAGGGTTCCGGCAAAAAAAGCGCCCACTGCGCAACCCAGCAGCATCGAGGCGACGTTGAAACCGGTTCCCACCGCGTCTGATTGAAACGCTTCTCGAAGCGCTTCCACCGTTCCATTGATGACGCCGCTGTCGAAGCCGAAGAGGAAGCCGCCCAGGGCGGCGACGGCCGACAGCAGAATTACGCGGGGAAAATTGTCAATCGACGGCTCTGCACCTGGATTCGGGTTCGCCATTTCGTGCCCCCTTTTGGATCAATTGCCTTCCGCACGGCCGGCTTCGGTTCCCAGCGGTCACCCCGCCAAGCGCGCCGGAAATCCAACGATCCTATCCGCCGCCCGCTGCAGTTTCATGAACGTCCAACGCAAGAGGGCATTTATACCATCAATTGTTCCGGCCCGCATCCAGTCGGAAAACCGCATGACTGCTGCAGCGCCGCGCAATGGAAAACGGGCCGGGCGGAACTGACTCCCGTAGGGCGGGCCCGCAAGCCAGCGCGCGCAATTCTTTCGTATGGCTGGAGAGCTGCGGCGGAGGCGATGCGCCGCAGCAAGCCGGTTTTGTGGGGAATCCGTTTACTGGAGGCGAGGCAAAGTCGCATCCTGCGTCGTTTCGACGATCAAGCGGGTTTCTCGCGGAAGCTCGACCTGTTCGCCCTTTGTGCCCATAAATGTTCCACCGCCGCCCACTAGAACTCCGATCAGGGCCCCGCGCCTTCCGCCGATGATGCCGCCGATGACGCCTCCGGCGCCGGCCCCAATTCCGATCTTGGCGAGATCTTCACGCAGGCTCCCTTCTCCTTCCAGTTGCTCCCCTTCAGCCGTCACCGTCCCGGCAAGGGGTTCATTGTGGCCCTGAATCCGGATGCCGTTGGCCTCTAATACGAGCCGGCCTCCCTTCTGCGGCCGCTCGGCGCTTTCGGCTTCGGCGACCCGGCCGGTAACCTGCGCGCCGGCCGGTATTACCACTGAGTTGCCGACCGCAACCGCCTGATCGACAGTCATGGAAAAGCGATCGCCCGCCCTGGCGTCTCCAGAATCCAATCGGTCGTTGAGACGCACCTGAATGCGCGTGCCAGCCGGCACGCGGACCGATTCGATTTCCATCCCTAGCGCCTGTTGCGTCGCTTCGTCGAGCCTGCCGGTTTCCTGCAGGTCGTTGGCCCGCTGGAAGCTTCGAATGCCTTCTCGAGTCCGCGGGCCCATCAGGCCGTCGGCGGGCCCTGGGTCGAAACCCTTTTCGCTTAACTTCGTCTGCGCCTCGCGAACGATTTCGCTCTGACCCAGCGCCGGACTGGAAAATACTGCCAACAACAGTCCCACTATTGCAGCGAGGAAGAGATTATTGGGTTTAAACATGGAAAGCTTCTCCTGTGTAAAGATTGAATGATTTGACACTTTTCAATGCGCTGCTTCGGCACTGCCTCGAAAATTCCGCAGCTGATCGGCCTGCCTGCCGGCTGCCTCCCTCCCTCGATCCATTTCGTGCCCAATCTGCCGGAATGATTCATTCAAAAAACCTCTTTCGCAGATCCCTGAGGGAGGGTCTGAAGCCGGCCGCCGGACTCCGCAGCTTATGATTCAATTCTACAGCAAGACCACAGAACTTTCCGAGCGCCTGCATCCGGGAAGGCCGCCCGAAAGACGAGCGGCGATTGAAAGCCAGCCGGGAAGCCGGAATCTTCTTCAATCGGGCCGAAACGGCCGAACCGCGACGAATTGAGCGAGCGGATTCGTGGGCTCGCACACGCAATTCGCCGGCAAGCGCGCTGGATGATCGATGACGATCCAGGGTCCGAGGCTGAAGGAAGAACGCGGAACGCCGAACCAAGCGCCGCCAGCTATAATGGCTCCCATGTGCGGTCGCTACAGCCTGAACCAGACGGGTCAGATTTCGCTGGTTTTCGAGATCAGCGACGTGCGCCTTCCTCCCCGCTTTAACATCGCTCCAACGCAGCAGGCCCCGGTGATTCACCTGCGGGAAGGCGAACGTCGCCTGGAACTGTTTCAATGGGGGCTGGTCCCCTTCTGGGCCAAGGATCCGGCGATGGGCGCCCGGATGATCAATTCCCGATCTGAGACTGTTGATGAAAAACCGGCGTTTCGAACGGCCTTTCGCAAGCGGCGCTGTCTGGTTCCCGCCGACGGCTTCTATGAGTGGCAGAAGCGAGGGAAGTTCAAGCAGCCCTTCTATTTTTATTTAGAGAGCCGATCGCCCTTCGCTTTTGCAGGGTTGTTCGAGGAGTGGAGCCAGAACGGCTCCAGTCTCGACTCCTTCACCATTCTGACCTGCGACCCGAACGAGATGGTGGCGAATTTTCACAATCGAATGCCGGTCATCCTTCCGAAGGAGAAATACGGGGAATGGCTCGATCCGGAATCCGATCCGGACTCGCTCAAATCGCTTCTGCAACCGTTCGATGCTCGGCAGATGCGAGTTCATCCGGTGAGCCGTTTCGTCAACAGCCCGACCAACGACTCGCCGGAGTGCATCGAAGAGATTCCTCTGGACAGCCCGGGTTAAAAGTCCTGGTGCGTTCCGTTGCCGACAACCCGCTTATTGCTCGCGAGCCCGTGCGCGTCTCAGCACCAGCTCGCCGCGGAGGCTCGATCAGAGGCGCAACAGATCTCGGCTCCCGTGTCAATGTGCGTCGCAACTGATTTTGTTGCGCCCGTTCAGGGCGCTTTTTTTCTTTGCCGACATCAACCCAGGGTGGCGCTGCGCTTCACCCTGGGCTGAA
>CAZAEY010000137.1:0-9614 GCA_964484155.1 uncultured Acidobacteriota bacterium | reverse complement strand
ACGCGGCACGCCAAACCTACCCCCCCGACACGCCGATTTGGTCCAGCAGATGTTCCCGGTTTCGCCATGCCGGAATCACCTTCACGTGCAGGTCGAGATAGATTCGATTGACTTCCAGAAAGGACTCGATTTCGGTTCGGGCCTCCACGCCGATCTGGCGAATCATCTTCCCGCCGCGGCCGATCACGATTTTCTTCTGGCCGGGCTTTTCCACGACGATAGTTGCCGTGATTCGGACAAAGCCCTCGTCGCGACGGCTTTCGTCGAACTCCTCGACCAGGACCGCAGTAGAGTAAGGGAGTTCCTGTCGGGTATTGGCGAGCACTTTCTCGCGGATTATCTCGCCGACGATGAAGCGTTCCTGCTGGTCCGTGATCATTGCTTCCGGGAAGAGGAATTCGCCCGGCTGGAGTTTCTCAGCGGCCATTTCCATCAGAACGTCGAGGTTGTCTCCACGGGCGGCCGAAATCGGGATCACTTCCAAGTAAGCGCCTTCCCGGCTGTAAAACTCGATCGAAGGCAGGAGCTTGCCTTTATTGACCAAATCGACCTTGTTCAAAAGCAGGAACGCAGGCGTGTTTGACTTGGAGACAATTTCCATTGCGTATTGTTCGCCCTTGCCGTAGCTTTCAGAAGCGTCGACCAGATGAAAAATCAAGTCGACCCCCCGTAGGGTTTCGTAAACGGCGTGCATCATCCTCT
Source organism: uncultured Acidobacteriota bacterium (assembly GCA_964484155.1). Classification (GTDB taxonomy): domain Bacteria; phylum Acidobacteriota; class UBA6911; order RPQK01; family JAPXNP01; genus DATKAT01. The sequence continues at coordinate 8,912 of CAZAEY010000137.1, read as the reverse complement.
CGTTCAATAGAAACCCGGGCCGATGGATCCCGGGAGTGTCGACGAAGACCATCTGAACGTCGTTTTCAGTGTGGATGCCGAGAATCCGGCGCCGGGTGGTCTGGGGCTTGTCGCTGACGATCGATACCTTCTGGCCTACCAACCGGTTCAATAACGTCGATTTTCCGACGTTTGGCCGGCCGACGAGCGCGACGTAGCCGGACTTTCGGACTGGGGTCTGGGTTGATTCGATCATTCAGCGACTTTCAAGGCTGGCTTCTCCGCCCGCGCTTTCTCGATCCGATCCCAAACGACCCGAGCCACCGCCGCCTTTTCCAGAACGGGGAAGGATTCGACGGCGCCTTCGCGATCGAGAATCCAGACCTGATTCAAGTCGGAGGCGAAGCCTGTTTCGGTTCCCGAAACATCGTTGGCGACAATCATATCCAGGTTTTTCTCCTGCAGCTTCCTGCGAGCGTTCTCCTGGACGTTTTCCGACTCCGCCGCGAAGCCGACCAGAAACTGGCGTGTTTTTCTGCGCCCCAGTTCGGCGAGAATGTCCGGGGTTCTTGTCAGGTGTAAATCGAGCTTCGACTTCGTCTTTTTCAACTTTTGAGGCGCGGGCGCTTCGGGAGTGAAGTCGGCCACCGCGGCGACTTTTACGACGACGTCGACCGATTCGAATCGTTCCAGCACCGCCTGACGCATTTCACTTGCGGACCGGACGCCGATTCTTTCAACTCCCGGAGGAGAATCCAGGAGAGTCGGACCCGAGACGAGAAACACTTCGGCGCCCCGCAAGGCGGCCTCTCCGGCAAGGGCATAGCCCATTTTCCCCGTGGATCGATTCGAAATAAAGCGCACCGGATCGAGATCTTCAACCGTAGGGCCGGCGGTAACCAGAATCTGAAGGCCGGAAAGCGATCGGGTAGCGTTCAACAATCGCAGCACCGCTTCGCGAATCGTCTCCGGCTCGGCCAGCCGTCCTTCTCCGAACTCTCCGCAGGCCTGATATCCGGACCCTGGTTCGATGACGTGGACTCCGCGCCGGCGCAAAATCTGCAAATTATCCCGGACGGCTGGATGCTTCCACATCTCGACGTTCATCGCAGGCGCCACGACCACCGGGGTGAAGGTGGAAAGATAGAGTGTGGAAAGGAAGTCGTCTGCGACCCCGCCTGCGAATTTCGCCAGGATATTGGCAGTAGCGGGGGCCACTAACAGGAGATCGCTGTTGCGGGCGACCTCGATGTGCGCGATCGATGCTTTGCGGTCGGAGAAAAGATCGCAAATGACCGGATTGCCCGAGAGCTTTTCAAGGGTGAGAGGGCCAATGAACTTTCGGGCCGCTGAAGTCATCACCGGCACGATTTCAAAGCCTTCTTTTTGCAGCAGGCGCAAAATAAGCGCCGCCTTGTAGGCTCCGATGCAGCCGGTAACCCCCAGCACGACTCGCATCTAGTCTTCCGCTTCTGACTCTTCCTCCAAAATCACGAAATCCACCAAGCCCAGCCCCGTTTCCTTGATAGCGATGTGGGCCGGCTTCCGTGACTTGGTGTCGATTCTGGGGGGAGCGCCGTTTTGAAGTTGTTTGGCTCGTTCTGCGGCTACCAGAATAAAGCGGAACTTGCTGTCGAAATTCTTTGGCAATTTATGACTCATATTTCCAAACTGCTCTTTCCTTCTATTGAGGCGATCCTAAAGCGCCAACCGAGAGGCGCGGGCCTCTTCGGGCGCGAAGCTTTCATCGCATCGCGAGGGCGGTGTCAGCCTTTCTATATTAACCGAAACCGCTTCCCGAGCGAAACCGACGCCGGAAGAGATGCAAGGCGACGGATGGGCTAGGCGGGGGAGCCTCTCATTCAAATGTGGAGACAATCGATTCGGCCTGCGCCGTCCGGCGTCCTACGGCGCAGCGGCCGGCCACCACGATCGATTTCAACTCGTGGAGGGAGCGGTCCAGGTCATCGTTGATCACGAGATAGTCGTAGCGGCGGTAATACTGAATTTCTTTCCGGGCTAGCTGCAGCCGCAATTCGATCACCTGCGCATCGTCGAGACCGCGTCGGACGAGCCGCTCCCGGAGCGCGGCGTAGGACGGCGGCAGGACGAAGATCATGACCGCTTCCGCCGTCGCCTGGCGCACGATCAGAGCTCCCTGCACGTCGATGTCAAGGAGCACGTCGAGGCCCTCTTGGAGTTGGCTTTCTACAAACTCGCGGCTAGTTCCATAGTGATTCCCGTAAACGTGCGCATGTTCCAGAAATTCGTTTCGATCGACCATGTCCTCAAATTCCTCGGACGAAACGAAAAAGTACTGCTTGCCGTGCTCCTCCCCCTTTCGTTTGGGCCGCGTAGTGTAGCTGACGGAAAAACGGAGGCCGGGAAGTGCTTCAAGCAGCCGATTGGTCAAGCTGGTCTTGCCGGATCCGGAGGGGCCGCTGATAACGAAGAGACGACCTCTACTCGACATTCTGCACCTGTTCGCGAATTCTTTCGATTTCCCCCTTGGCGGCGACGGCGATTTCCGAAACCTCCACGACGACGGCTTTTGACAGGATGGTGTTGACCTCTCGATTCAATTCCTGACAGAGAAAATCCAGGCTCTTTCCAACCGAACCTTCCTCGCCGCTCGAAAGATGAAAGCGCAGTTGCTCGATGTGGCTCCGCAGCCGCGTCAATTCTTCAGAGAAATCCGACTTCTCTACAAGGTAGACGACCTCCTGATTCAACCGAGCGACGTCCGCCGCTCCGGACTGGACGAATTGGGCGATGCGCTCCTCCAGTTTCTGGCGATAGTAGGCTTCGACCTCCCCAGCGAGTTTGGACAGCTTCTCGACCTGGGTCTGGAAGGCGTCGATTCGCTTCGCGAGATCCGATTGCAGGGCTTCGCCTTCGCGAACGCGACCGGCGATGACATCATCGAGGACTTCCGAGGCCAGATCTAGAACGGCTTCCTCCATTTCAGAAAGTGGCGTCTGGGAAAGCAGATCTTTTTGGATGACAGCGCCGGGCATGGCTAACAAGGCATCGATCCGCAGTCCCTCGACTCCGCCCATATCGTGAATTTGGGAAGCCAGTTTCAGGTAATTGGCCACCACGGGAACGTTCAACTCGAACTGGTCGCTGGTTCGGACCATCGCCTGCAGGTTCAATTCGACTCGTCCCCGATAGATCCGCCCCTGAACCTGCTGCCGAAGGGAAGCCTCCAGTACGCTCAACTGGTAAGGGAGTCGAGCCTTGAAATCGAAATACCGGCTGTTGACCGTCTTTATCTCCAGCTCCAGGTCCATCTTTTGGAGCGAACTTCTGGCGTGTCCGTAACCTGTCATGCTTCGCATCGTCGTCTGAATTTCTCCCGCAACCGGTGTCTCATTCCTCGATAACAATAACCCATGGCGTCGTATATTTTGCTCCGACCACCCCTCTTTTCGGCTCGCTGTTTGGGCGATCGGCGCGAAGACTCGATCAAGAAATTTCGCACCGGAGCGTTCTCCCGTTCTGGATCAGTCACGGAAAAACGGCCGGCGAATCCGAAAACTGAAGTTCATAAAGCTTCTGGTAGACGCCCGATCTACGCATCAACGTTTCGTGATTTCCTTCTTCCACGATGCGCCCCTCTTTCATCACGACGATCCGGTCCGCCAGTCGTATCGTCGAAAGGCGGTGGGCGATAACGACCGTTGTGCAGTTTCGCATCAGATTCTCCAGCGCCATCTGGACCAGGCGCTCGGATTCCGCGTCCAGCGACGAGGTGGCTTCGTCCAGGATCAGAATGGGCGCCTTTTTTAAAACGGCGCGGGCGATGGCGATTCGTTGGCGCTGGCCTCCCGAAAGCCGATGGCCTCTTTCTCCGATCTTTTCCTCGTACCCGCGAGGGAGAGAAACGACGAATTCGTGTATGAAGGCGGATTTGGCGGCTTCCTCGATCTCTGTCATGCTGCAATCCTGTCGCCCGTAGGCGATGTTGTTTCGGATGGAGTCGTTAAACAGAAACGTCTCCTGCGTGACCATGGAAATTTGACTGCGGAGGGACCGGAGGGTCACCTTTCGGATGTCGATTCCGTCGATTCGGACGGCTCCGCGCCGTACGTCGTAAAATCTTGGGATCAGGCTTACGAGACTGGTTTTGCCGGCCCCCGAAGCTCCCACCAGAGCCACGATCTCGGCCTTTTGGATTCGCAGATCGATTCCATTCAGAACCGGTTGCCGGTTTCCCGGATAGGAGAAGGCGACACGCTCGAAATCGATGCTTCCACTGAATGGGGGCAGCGGGAGAGCCTCGGGATGGTCGCGAATCTCGGGCGCCTGATCCAGGATTTCAAACACCCGTTGAGCCGAGGCCGAGGCCTGCTGAAAGTGAAGATGCATGCGGGAGAGCTTGCGCACCGGCTCGTAAAGGCGAAACAGCGCGGCGACGAAAACCACGAAGGCGCCGACCGTGAACCCGCGGTTGATCTGAAAGTTTGCGTAAAGAAGGAAGGGCACGAATGCCACATATCCGATGAACTCCATCAATGGGGAGCTTAATGCGCTGATTCGTGCGACCTTGAGGTTGACGCCGACGAGACGTTCGACGAGTTGATTGAATCGCGACTCCTCATGGGATTCCATTCCAAACGTCTGGACGATCTTCTGACCGGATATCGATTCTTGCAGGGTGTGAGAGATATCCGAGAGGTTTTCCTGGCTGCGCAGGCTCACGCTGCGGATTCGCCGGCCAAGTCGAACCGTAATTGAGAGCACCAATGGAGCGATCAGAAACGACAGGAGGGAGAGTTTCCAATCGATGTAAAAGACCAGACAAAGAAAGAGAAGAAGCAGGATGACTTGACGACAGAAGTCAGTCATCGTCTTGCTGACGGTTTCCTGCAGGCGTTCAGTGTCGGTGATGACCCGCGCCATGAGCTTTCCCGTCGGATTGCGGGCGAAAAAGGCCATAGATTGCGAAAGCAGATGCCTGTTCAGGTCTTTTCGCAGACCAGCAACGACCTTTTGCCCGGTAAAACTCATCATGTATTCCGCGGCGTAGAGGAAAAACCCCTTCAACAGGGAAAAGAGCACCAGGAAGGCGGCGATTCGCAGAAAGCGGTCATCGCCGTGCAAAGACAGCCACGACTGCAAGAAATCGAATTTATCCGCTGCAATTTGTCCGGCCGCGGGACTCATCTGGTTGAAGATGGGACCTAGCAACGTGATGATCAGCGCGTCCAGGATCCCGCTGCCGACCAGAAGTATGAGCGACAACGCCAGCAGCAGGAGGTGCGGACGAATATAGGGGAGCAATCTCCGGATCTCAGACATGGCTGTACAACCGGAGCTGTCGCTGCGGACCGGGCACGCTGTTGACGGGCGGCGAGGTCGACGCGGCGAATTGCGGCCCCGAACCAGAAAGTCCGGAGGTGCAAAAGATGGGGAGAATCCAGCGAGCCGCGCCGGTATTCCGATGGAACTTCGGTCGCCTTTCAGTTCCTAAGGACCGGCTCAAAAGACCTCCAGCGCGGTTTGTTGCCCGACAAAGGCTGAAACCAGCGAAAATTTTAGTAAACATTTTTGCGGAGTCGTTCGTCTAATACTGTCAGACACTACGACCTCCCCTGATTGTAGTGGACACTGGAGGCGGCGGGTTGCAAACCGCCGCCTCCGTAAATCGTCTGTTTCAACGCTCACCCTATCCGAGGCAGTCTAGCAGATCGCTATTTCGGTAACAGAAGCGCCCCGTAGGCGCGCGCCTCCAGCCCATTCACCCCCGCACGAACCCGCTGGCGCCCGCTTCCTCAGCCCGACCGATCTTCAAAAGGGAGCGACACTGGGAGAACGACGCCGTCAGTAGACCTGTTCTTTCAGAGCCTGGATTCCCGCCTTGGCCGCCCGAAAGCGAAAACCAAATTCCCGAAGAAGCCTGGTGGAATCCAGGGAGCAGTCCGCTCCCCGAGACGCCCGTCCGACGTCTCTTGCGGAAACTCTTTCAATCGCATTTTGGTCGAATCCGAATACATTCGCGTACACCCGGCCGAATTCATAGCGGCTCATCCTTTCCGGGCCGCCCAGATGGTAGAGATTCCACTGGGGCGATCCTTCAATCAGGGCGCACAAAGCCCGCACGACATCCCCAATATAGATATGCGAGCGAAATTCATCGGTAAACAATGGGACCCGTTTGCCCGATTCAAAGAGCTGGCGCATCCAGTCGACGAAGCAGGGATGGAAGGGGCTTCCGCTTCCGTAAACTTTCGCCATGCGCACAACCACGGACCTCGGTCTCCGCAGGACGAATTCTTCGGCTTCAACTTTGCTGCGGCCGTATTCACTTGCGGGAGAGGTTTCAGAAAGTTCGGAATAGCCGCCCGCTTGTCCGCCAAATACCAGGTCGGTCGAAAGAAAGACCAAAGCTGTTGAAATCGGAAGGCCTTCGGCCAGCATCTGAGTAGCCCCCACGTTCACCCGCCGGCAGGCGTCGGGGACGGCTTCGCAATCATCAGGCCGAGTCATGGCAGCCAGATGAACGACCGCGTGCCAGGGACGCATCGAGGCAATTCTGCCCACCGCGGCTAAGTCGCTCAAATCGAGCTGGATTGCTTCGAGTCCTTCGATGTTCGGAAGATTCTGATTGAAAGTAGCGACAGCCTGAACGCCGTTTTGCGTCAGGAACCGACAAAGGTGCCAGCCTACCACCCCGCTTCCTCCCGTCACCAGGACGCTACCGAGCCGATTCACCACAACATCTTGTCACATTCCTGTTGGGTGTTGTAAGTTGGCTGCATGATTCGGACTATCGAGTGGACAGATGAAGGCGTCGTCATGATCGATCAAAGGCTTCTCCCCGACCAGGAGGTTTATAACCTCTATCGGACCGTGGAGGAGGTGGCCGAGGCCATTCGGAGCCTGGTGATTCGGGGCGCCCCGGCGATCGGAGTGGCGACGGCCATGGGAATAGCTCTGGGCGTTCGAAATCTCCAGTCGGATCAGGACCTGGACAGAGAGTTCGGCAGGATTTGCCGCATTCTTCACGAGACTCGACCAACTGCCAGAAACCTCTTTTGGGCGATCGAACGGATGACGGAGGTTTTTGAGAAGCGCAAAGGAGGATCGCTCGCGCAGATCCAGGCGGCCCTGGTGGATGAAGCCAAACGGATCCATCGGGAGGATATCGAAATCAATCGCCGCATTGGTATGCACGGGCAGGCTCTCTTGGAGACGGATTCCACCATCCTGACGCACTGCAACGCCGGAGCTTTGGCCACGGCCGGCTACGGAACGGCTCTAGGTGTGGTGCGCGCGGCTGTAGAAAGCGGCAAGGCTATCAGAGTATTCGCCGACGAAACCCGACCCTTTCTGCAGGGGGCGAGGTTGACTTCGTGGGAAATGATGAAGGATCAGATTCCCTGCACCTTGATTACCGACAGCATGTCGGGATATTTCATGAGCGCCGGAAAGATTCAGGCCGTCGTGGTGGGGGCCGATCGGATCGCCGCAAACGGCGACGTCGCCAACAAGATCGGTACCTACATCGTGGCGGTTCTGGCCAAGGAGCATGGAATCCCCTTTTACGTCGCAGCGCCTTTGTCGACCATCGATATGGAGACTCCGAGCGGGGCCGACATTCCCATCGAACAGCGAGACATCTCCGAGGTGACTCAGATCGGCGGCAGGATGATGGCTCCGGCCGATGTCAGCGTCGAGAACCCTGCCTTCGACATCACCCCCAATCGCCTGGTCACGGCCATCATCACGGAAGAGGGGTTGGCGCGGCCTCCCTACCGGGAATCCCTGTCGGCGCTGTACGAGCAGGCGGCGGCGGGAGCTCGATGATCATTCTCGGCATCGAGTCGAGTTGCGACGAAACGGCAGCCGCCGTCGTCGAGGACGGTCTGCGTATCCGATCCAGCACCGTGGCCTCTCAAGTTCGGGTCCACTCTCGGTTTGGAGGCGTAGTGCCCGAACTGGCGAGTCGCGAGCACGTGGACAATATCTGTTTCATCGTGGAGCGCGCCTGTCAGGAGGCGGAGCTGAGGCCGGCCGACATGGACGCGGTGGCCGCAACTCGCGGGCCAGGGCTGGTAGGGGCGTTGCTGGTCGGTTTGACGTATGCCAAATCAATGGCCTACGCGCTGGGTAAGCCTTTCGTGGGAGTCAATCATCTGGAGGGGCACCTTTTCTCCATCTTTCTGGATCATCCGAAGGCGGAACTGCCGGCGCTGTCGCTGGTTGTTTCCGGAGGCCACACAAACCTGTATGTACTGGAAGAATCGGGCCGCAGCCGCTTGCTGGCCAAGTCCCGGGATGATGCGGCAGGCGAAGCCCTCGACAAGCTTTCCAAGATGCTTGGTCTGGGTTATCCGGGCGGACCCGTCATCGATCGGCTGGCTCAAAAGGGAAACCCGTCTTCGGTCGAGTTTTCCATGCCTCGTTTCCGGGACGGCAGCCTCGACTTCAGCTTCAGCGGGATCAAGAGCGCCGCACTGCGCTATGCGCAACAGCATGAAATTTCGGCTCTGGATCCCGGTCGGGTGGACCGTCCCGAGGAAATTCCTGCCGAAATCCTGAACCTGATCGCCAGCTTCCAACAGGCCGTCATCGATCAGCTTTTCGAGAGAATGGAGCGCGCGCTGGAAGAAGCCACGGTGCGGTCTGTTCATTTTTCCGGAGGCGTCTCCTGCAATTCGGCGCTGCGCACCCAGGCCGCCGCTCGATTTCAAAAGCACGGCCTCCCCGTCTATTTCCCCCGCCCCGAGTTGACGACCGACAACGCGGCCATGATCGCAGCAGCGGCCTTCCATCGCCTGAAAAAGGGAGAACGGGACCCTTGGAGCCTGTCGGCGGATCCGAATCTGAAGGTGAGCTGACCCGCCTCCAACCGTGCCGCGCCCTGCCGGGCGCCGTGGGTTGCGAGCGAACAAGAAAAATCCGAGCCCGGGAACCGGGCGACGCAA
>CAZAEY010000136.1:0-9648 GCA_964484155.1 uncultured Acidobacteriota bacterium | reverse complement strand
GCGCCGGATGGCAGAGCGACGGGCCCGCAGGGGCCGTTGATTCGGTCTGAACGGGTTCAGCAAACTAGTCGCTTTCGAAGAATCGGACGATCAACGCGTCCGAAGCGGCCGCGTCGCTCTGCCATCCGGCGCTCCGTCGGCTCCCCTTCCATCGAAAATTCGCAATCTCAATACCCTAGGCAAAAAATCTCCGCCCAGGCATTGACTTTTGCCAAATGCTTATTCCCTCGCAGAATCGACCCCGGAACCCCGAACCCCCGGAACTTTGAACTCGGAACGCGGCACGCATCAATATCCCAGATTCGGCGCCAGCCATTTTTCGACTTCCGCTTTCGAAATGCTCTTTCGCCGGGCGTAATCTTCAACCTGATCTGAGAAGATCCGCCCCACTCCGAAGTAGTGGGCCTCCGGATGCGAAAAATAAAAGCCGCATACGGCGGCGGCGGGCGTCATAGCGAAGTTCTCGGTCAGGCGCACGCCGATGCTGGATTGAGCGTCCAGCAGTTGAAACAGCGCTTCTTTCTCCGTGTGATCCGGGCAGGCCGGATATCCGGGCGCCGGGCGAATGCCCCTGTAACGCTCCTGGATCAATTCCTGACTCTCCAGACTTTCATCAGGAGAATATCCCCAGAACTCCCTGCGGACGCGCTGGTGAATCCGTTCGGCGAGCGCTTCCGCCAAGCGGTCGGCAAGGGCTTTGGCAAGAATGGAGCTGTAATCATCATGATCCTGTTCGAATTCCTGAACCAGTTTGTCCAGTCCAATTCCCGTGGTCACGGCGAACACCCCGAGGTAATCGGCCAGCCCGGAGTCCTTCGGTGCGATGAAGTCTGAAAGGCAGCGGTGCGGGCTTTGGCCCCTCTTTTCGGACTGCTGACGGAGAAAATGAAATCGCGCCAGCGGCTCTCTACGGTCTTCGCCGAGGTACACCTCCACATCGTCCACCTCCACCTGGTTTGCCGGAAAAATCGCCAGCACCGCGGCTGCTTGTAGGAGGTTTTCAGAAACGATGCGCTTCAACAAGCTTCGCGCATCGTCGAAAAGCTTGCGCGCTTCCTCCCCCTGGCGATCGTCATCGAGGATCGCCGGGTACCGGCCGCTCAACTCCCAGGTCTTGAAAAAGGGAGTCCAGTCGATCAGGCAGCACAATTCCTGCAGCGGGTAATCCTCAAAAACGATCCGGCCCAAGCGAGAGGGAACCGGCGGACGGTAGCTCTTCCAGTCGATCTGAACGCGATTCTCGCGAGCCTGGCTCAGGGTGGGGCCGGACGATTTCCGATTGCGGTTCGCCTGCCGTCGCCGAACCTCTTCATACTCCTGCCTGGTCTCCTGGACGAAATCATCCTTCAAACTGTCGCTCAGCAAGCTGGAAACCACGCCTACGCAGCGCGAGGCGTCCAACACATAAACCGTCGGGCCAGAATAGCAGGGAGCGACCTTGACGGCAGTGTGGGCAAGCGAGGTGGTCGCTCCGCCGATCAGCAACGGGATCTGGAAGCCCTGCCGTTCCATCTCGGCGGCGACGTGGCACATTTCCTCCAGCGAAGGGGTGATCAATCCGCTGAGGCCTACCGCCGACGCCCGTTCCTTGCGGGCAGTTTCCAGGATCTTTGCCGCAGGCGTCATAACGCCCAGGTCGATGACCTCATAATTGTTGCACTGCAGCACCACGCCCACGATATTTTTCCCGATGTCGTGGACATCTCCCTTGACGGTTGCCAACAGGATCTTGCCCTTCGGACGGCGATCGTTTCGCCTTTCCTTTTCCTTCTCAATAAAGGGGATCAGATACGCCACGGCCTTCTTCATGACGCGAGCGCTCTTGACGACTTGCGGCAAGAACATCTTTCCCGCCCCGAACAGGTCTCCGACGACATTCATGCCATCCATCAAGGGGCCTTCAATGACTTCTATTGGACGGTCAAACTGCTGGCGGGCTTCTTCGGCATCCTCTTCGATGAAGTCTGCAATTCCCTTGACCAGGGCGTGAACCAGCCGCTCGCGCACCGGTTTTTCACGCCAGGAGTCCCGCTCCTTGGCCACCGAGCGACCTTCGGAAAAGTCATCGGCAATTTCCAGGAGTCGCTCCGTAGCATCGGGACGGCGGTTCAGTACGACGTCCTCTGCTCTTTCCTTAAGAGGCTCCGGGATTTCCTCGTACACCTCGAGCTGTCCGGCGTTGACGATGGCCATGTCGAGTCCGGAACGGATGGCATGATAGAGAAACACCGAATGCATGGCCTCCCGGATGCGATTGTTTCCACGGAAAGAAAAGGAGATGTTGCTGACCCCGCCGCTGATGCGGGCATGGGGCAGCGACTTCTTGATCTCCCTGACAGCCTCCATGAATTCCACGGCGTAGTTGTTGTGCTCGGCAATCCCAGTCGCAATTGCAAAGATATTCGGGTCGAAGATGATATCTTCGGGAGGAAATCCAAGTTTCTCCGTCAGCAAGCGGTAGGCGCGGGTGCAGATCTCCACCCTCCTTTCCCGGCCTTCAGCTTGGCCCTTCTCGTCAAACGCCATGACGATCACGGCGGCGCCGTAGCGCCGGGCCAGTTCAGCCTGGCGAAGAAACTCCGCTTCGCCCTCTTTCAGACTGATTGAATTGACCACCGACTTTCCCTGCACGCATTGCAACCCCTTTTCGATCACCGTCCACTTGGAGGAATCGACGACGACCGGGACGCGGCTGATGTCCGGTTCGGCGGCGATCAGTCGCAGAAAATCCTGCATGGCCCTTTCGGAGTCCAGCATGGCCTCGTCCATGTTGACGTCGATCATCTGAGCGCCGTTCTCCACCTGCTCCCGGGCCACTTCCAGAGCCTGTTCGAAGTCCTCGTTCAGAATCAGCTTGGCGAATCTGCGCGACCCCGTCACGTTCGTCCGCTCTCCAATGTTGACGAAAAGAGAATCGTCCCCGATGTTGAGCGGTTCCAGGCCGGAAAGGCGGAGTTTTCTGGGAATTCGCGGGACGTTGCGCGGGGGAACGCCGGAAATCGCATCGACCAGGGCGCGGACGTGCTCCGGGGTCGTTCCGCAGCACCCGCCCGCGATGTTCAGGAAGCCGCTCTCTGCGAACTCCTTCAACAGTTCCGACATCTCTTCCGGAGATTGGTCATACTCGCCGAATTCGTTGGGAAGGCCGGCGTTCGGATAGGCGCAGACATAGGTGTCGGCGATCCGGGAAAGCTCTTCAACGTACGGCCGGAGATCACGCGCCCCCAGCGCGCAGTTCAGCCCCACAGCCAATGGCCGGCCATGCCGGATCGAGTTCCAGAAGGCCTCGGTGGTCTGCCCTGAAAGCGTGCGGCCGCTGGCATCGGTGATCGTCCCAGAAACGATCAGGGGGATCCGTCGACCTGTCTCCTCGGCGAGGACTTTGATTGCAAAAAGCGCCGCCTTGGCGTTCAGCGTGTCGAAGATCGTCTCCAGCAACAGCAGGTCAACGCCTCCGTCCACCAGGCCCCGAACCGCTTCAGAATAGGATTCGGACAGTTCCCGAAAGGTCGTGCTCCGGAATCCTGGCCGGTTGACGTCGGGCGAAAGACTGGCTGTGCGGTTGGTCGGGCCGATCGCTCCCGCCACAAATCGTCGCCGGGAGGGATCTTTCGCAATGTATTCATCGACCGCCCGCCGGGCCACTCGCGCGCCCTCGAGGTTGAATTCGTAAGCCAGGTCCGCCATCCGATAGTCGGAAAGCGCGATCGACGTGGAGTTGAAGGTGTTCGTTTCGATCAAGTCGGCGCCCGCTTCCAGATAACCGCGATGAATCGAAAGAATCAGCTCCGGCTGAGTCAGTGAAAGCAGATCGTTGTTGCCTTTCAGGTCGCACTCGAAATCTCGGAACCGCTCGCCGCGGAAGTCCTCTTCCGCCAGCCGGTGCGACTGGATCATTGTCCCCATGGCGCCGTCCAGGAATAGAATCTTTTGCTGCAAGAGTGCACGCAGCTCTTTTTCAACGTCTTTCATGAACCAGTTACTTCCTTGCGGTTGTGATAAACGGTTGAAAAGTGTCGTAGGCTCGTTTGAAATGAGCGTCCGTCTCGACTTCTTGAAAACCCGAGTCCCTCATCCACTCCTCGACTTGGATCGGATCAAACCCCAGCCAGCCGTGGCCAAGCTCCGAAGTGACCCACTCTTCGTTGTGCGGAAAGAGCTCAATCAGCAGGATGCGACCCCCTGACGCCAAAATGCGGTGCGCTTCCCCGATGACTCCAGACGGATGCTGCGCGTAATGCAGCGACTGTGAAATCACCACCAGTTGCACGCACTCCGCCCCCAGTGTCACCTGGTGCATATCTTCCTCCAGGAACTCGATATTGGAAAAGCCGCTTGCCGCTTCACGGGCCAGCTTCAAAAAGGCCGGGTTGGAGTCGACGGCGAAAACCCAGCGCGCCCAGCGAGCGATCTCAACCGTAAAGGCGCCGTCACCGCATCCAAAGTCGGCTACCGTCAAGTCCGGAAGGAGAAAGCGCAGCGCGCGACTCCATACGACCCACGATCGGCCCGGGACCACAAAGCGGTCCGCCTCAGAAAACTCCTCCCTTTGCCTCAGAATTTCCGCCAGACGCGCCAAATCCCCCTTTCCGGCGCCGCCGTCGCCTAGAAGAGGCGCAATCGAATCCCAGAGTTTGCCAGTTCTTTCGGAGATCGCATAATACGTGTAGCCGCCGCGTCGCTGACCCTCCACCAGCCCGATGCGGCGCAGCTCACCCAGATGCTTGGATGCAGTCGGTTGAGCCACGCCTAAAATGCGCGTCACTTCGCCGACATTCAAAGGCTCCTCCATCAAGAGGCGAAGCGCGCGAAGCCTCGTCTCGTCCCCCAGCACTTTCAATGCGTTTGCGAGTTTTTCCATATCACGAATTGCGAATATCGAAATATGTCACATTTGCAACGTTTTTGCAAGGCGTTGAAATGGAAACGCCCGCCCGCTCGCCCCAAAAGAGATTCCCCTCTTGGTAAAGTCCGCGTGAAGGGATATGATGTAAGCGGGCAGGAAGTTCGAGATTTCCGTACTTTTGGACAGGCGCAGCGCGTGTTCCGACTGAAACGATTTCTCAAATTGAGAATCTAATTAAAGGAGTTCAAGATTCGGAATTTGCTGGATCCGAACGGCGCGAAGGTTTTGACTGTCAAATGGGCAGGAATCCCGGTCACGACTGACCGGGACGCCGTTTTGCTCCCTACCGAAAAGTGGGAAATGAGAACTGGGAACTCTAGCTATGGCACAGAAGTTTGTAGACATACGACTGGATAAGTCACTTCGAGAAATCATGGATGCGACCAGCGAGATTTCTCAACTCGACATCGAGGCAAGGGGAAATCCGGAGTACTCCAAGTTTCGTCGAGAATTTGAAGGCATCATTCAACAGGTGGACCGCATTCGGCGGGCCGTTTACCGCCTCGAACAAGTGCTCGAAGGAAACTGAGACCGAAGCGCGAACCGCACAGCTCGCGGCGCCGGAAACGGGGCCCGTGCAGATTTCCAACACAGACACCAGCAAGTGAAACCCTCGCCGAATGTTCGCCATGGCGACCGCGTACCGCGCTCGTTCTTTTCCCGAGACACGCTGGAAGTGGCTCATTCTCTGCTTGGGAAGAGACTGATCTGCGTTCAGGATAACGGAACCCGAACGGGCGGGAGGATTCTGGAGGCGGAAGCCTACGTCGGAACGATCGACCTGGGATGTCACGCGCGCTCCGGGAAAACCCAGCGCAATGGCTCAATGTGGGGCCCGCCTGGACACGCCTACGTTTACTTCACTTACGGGATGCACTGGATGCTGAACTTCGTAACCGAAGCTGAGGGTCGCCCCGCCGCCGTTCTGATTCGCTCCATCCAGCCCGAGGAAGGGGAGCGCGTGATCCGCCGCCGTCGCAAGGATCGCCCCCGCCGTGAATGGACCAATGGACCCGCAAAGATTTGCCGGGCCCTGGGGATCGGAAAGGCTTTTGATGGAATCGATCTCTGCAGTGCGGATTCCAGACTATTTGTCGAGTTCGCTGCGGATATCTCCGCCCATGCGGTGCAAACCGGCCCCCGCGTCGGACTGTTTACAGTTCCCGAGCCGTGGAAGAGCATTCCATGGCGCTTTCATATTAAGCCAGAAGACTTGCCGTAGCCCGCGACTGGGAAATGGCCGGCATCCCTGCCGGCGAAATAACCGTGGCCCGGCATCCCTGCTGCCGGCGATCCCCGCCTGCTTGTCGCCCTCTCGGCATTTCAGATAAGATCACTCAGATGGGCTTCAGGATATTCAACACGCTGACGCAAAAGCTGGAGGAATTCGTTCCGCTTGATGGAAAAAGCGTCCGGATGTATACCTGCGGCCCCACCGTGTACCATTTCGTCCACATCGGGAATTTTCGCACGTTCGTCTTCCAGGACCTCCTGCGACGGTACCTTCGATTCCGGGGCTATTCCTTGACGCACGTCATGAACATCACGGACGTCGAAGACAAGATCATTGCAGGCGCACGCAAGGAGGGAGTGTCGCTTGCCGAGTTCACGAAGCGATACGAGGAGGCGTTTTTGCAGGACATGGAAGCGCTCCGCATCGAACGCCCGGAAATCATGCCGCGAGCGACCGAGCACATTGACGAAATGATCGCCCTGATTCAAAGGCTCAGCGACAAGGGGCTGACGTATCAGAGCAACGGGTCGGTCTATTTTCGCATTCGCGAGTTTCCTGAATACGGCAAGCTTTCCCGGTTGGAGTTGCAAGGCGATTCCGCCCCCGCCAATCGCGTCGACAGCGACGAATATTCGAAGGAAAATCCCCGCGATTTCGCTCTCTGGAAGGCCAGTCGGGACGGCGAGGCTGGGTGGGAATCCCCTTTCGGAACCGGCAGGCCCGGCTGGCACCTGGAGTGCTCGGCAATGAGCATGAAGTATCTGGGTGCGAGCTTCGATATTCATTGCGGGGGAGTGGATCTGGTATTTCCGCACCATGAAAACGAAATCGCCCAAAGCGAAGGGGCGACTGGCCAGCCCTTCGTCAAGTACTGGGTGCACTGCCAGCACTTGATCGTGGAGGGCCAGAAGATGTCGAAGTCAATGGGGAATTTTTACACGCTGCGGGATCTTTTTGAAAAGGGTTGTGATCCGGCGGCCCTCCGGTACCTCCTGTTCTCCGTCCACTATAGACGCAGATTAAATTTTACCTTCGAGGGGGTTCAGCAGGCGGCGGCCTCCATTCGGAGAGTCAATGACTTTCTGCAGCGGGCCCGCGAAATTCCTGATGACAGATCATCTCAAGGGGCGCTCCGGGAGAGAATCGACCAGGCCAGGGGCGACTTCACGGCCGCCTTGGATGACGATCTGAACGTCGCGGCAGCGCTCGCCGCATTGTTTGAGCTGATTCGAGAAGGAAACATCGCCCTGGAACAGAACCTGGTGGGAGCCGAGGATCGGGACCGAATCGTTGAGTTGTTTCACGAGGCCAACCAGGTCCTGGACGTGTTTAAGCTGCAGGAAAAACCCCTCCAGAATGAGCAAGTGCATCGATTGATCCAGGAGCGGGAAGAAGCCCGCAAAATGAAGGACTTCCGTCGCGCGGATGAGATTCGGGATCAACTCCTGACGCAAGGGATAGTGCTGGAAGACATACGGGAAGGGACTCGATGGAAGAGACTGCAATCGTGATGGATGTGCGAGATGTGCGGGAAACCATCGGCAGGCACATGCTGGCCGACGGGCTCAACCTGGTGGTTGATCTGGATCGGAGCAGGGGATCGCGTATTTTCGACTCCCAGAGCGAGCGGGAATTCCTCGATTTCTTCGGCTTCTTTGCTACCAATGCGATCGGATTCAACCATCCCTTGCTAGCCACAGTGGACAATTTGCGCGAACTCGGTCGAGTGGCGCTGCATAAGCCGACCAATTCAGACGCGTACACTCGCGAAATGGCGGAATTCGTTTCCGCATTTTCCTCCGTAGCGCGCCCCGACTTCATGAAGTACATGTTTTTTATTGAAGGGGGCGCCCTCGCCGTCGAAAACGCGCTGAAAACGGCCTTCGACTGGAAGGTTCGACTGAACCTCGCGAAAGGGATGTCTCAGGAAAAAGGCTTCAAAGTTTTGCATTTCCGGCAGGCCTTTCACGGCCGCTCCGGATACACCCTTTCTTTGACCAATACAGCTGATCCCCGCAAGACGCAGTTTTTTCCAAAGTTCGACTGGCCCAGGGTGTCTAATCCAAAGTGCTCTTTCCCGTTGGAAGGTGAAAATCTGGAAAGGGTCAAACAGGCGGAAACCGAGTCGATTCGGGAAATCCTGGAGGCCCTTGAACGCCACCCGGATGAAATTGCCTGCATCATCCTCGAACCGATTCAAGCCGAAGGCGGAGACAATCACTTTCGACCGGAATTTCATCGTAGGCTTCGCGAGATCTGCGACGAACACGACATGCTTCTTGTCCATGACGAAGTGCAGACCGGCTTCGGCGTAACGGGGCGTTTTTGGGCTTGCGAACATTACGTTCAGCCCGACATCATCGCCTTCGGAAAAAAATCCCAGGTTTGCGGGATCCTGGCCGGAGAGCGCCTCGACCGGGTTCCGGACCATGTCTTTCGAGTTCCCAGCCGCATCAACTCGACCTGGGGAGGCAACCTCGTCGACATGACTCGCTGCCGAATGATTTTGGAGATCTACGAAAACGAGCGCATACTGGAAACCTGCATCCGTCTTGGGGAAATCCTTCACGGTGAGCTGATCAGGCTGCAACAGGAGTTTCCGGACAAAGTCTCCAATGTACGGGGAAAAGGCCTCCTCTGCGCTTTCGATCTGCCATCCGCCGAAGTTCGCGATGCCTTTCGCAGAAGACTCTTCGAGAAACGTCTGATCATTCTCGGCTGCGGCGAACGTTCGATTCGGTTTCGCACCGCCTTGAACATTCCGGAAGAGGATCTCCGCGAGGGCGTGGAGATCATGCGGGAAGCGCTGGCTGAGTGAATGCCGTCGGCGCTGTCGGCGAAACGATCAGCCGCCAATTCCTCACATGAACCCTTGATAATGCCTCAAATCGTAACGGTATCGATCGGGCGTCTCAATGGCGATCAGGTCGAACCGCACCGGGTCGTCGGTGCATTCGTAGCGGACGCGAAAGCGGTTGGCCATCCTCTCCAATTGGCTCTGCTTCGCTTGACTGATTTGAAATTCCGGAAGGTGAAGGCCGCCCGCCTTGCGGGTTTTTACTTCGATAAAGGCGAGAGTGTCCCCGTCGAATGCGATCAGATCCAACTCCCCTCTGCCCGATTTCCAGTTGCGAGCCAGCACATCATAACCCTTCGAAAGCACGTGCGACAGTGCGACCCATTCCCCCCAGCGGCCCAGCGGCATCGGTTTCAAAGACAACATCAGCCGCGCGACGATCGGCAATCGACACGACACGCGCTCCAATCTCGCTTCCATTTTCTTAACCGATATAACGCTCGACCGGTCGTTTTGGGCGAAGGAGTCAACAGAGCCCAGGTCAGTAATGACTGGGTTCTGGGTTCTGGGTTTGATGGTGTATGTTTTTTGTAAAAGTCAAGTCTTTTCGTCGGAAATTTTACGCACCGGAGGGGGTGTCCTTGAAAACGGATGATCCGGAGCGCCGGATGGCAGAGCGACGCGGCCGCTTCGGCCGCGTTGATGTGGGGC
>CAZAEY010000135.1:6595-9697 GCA_964484155.1 uncultured Acidobacteriota bacterium | reverse complement strand
TTACGCCGCTGCGGCCTCAAAATGAAATGCGGAGGCCCACCTGAATCTGCCGAGGGGAAGTCACCGTGGAGCGGATCCTGCCCAGGGATGGCAAGGGGGCCTCGTCGTCGTCGACTCCGGCAAACGCCTGCAGACTGGGGACGCCGAAGTTGGCCCGGTTGAAGACGTTGAAAGCCTCCAATCGAAACTGTATACGGGAGTTCTCGCCAAGTCCGCTCCAGGGCGTGCTCTTTACGGCCGCGAGGTCGACGGTTCGCAGATTGGGACCGATCAGGGCGTTGCGACCGAGGTCTCCCAGCATGCCCTCCGGCTGCAGGACGAACGCGGTCGGGTCGAAGTATTGGTCGGGATGCCCGAGGACTGCGTCTTGGTGAGTCCTGCCGGGGGCCATGCTGGGACGGTCGAATCCTAGCCCTGGTCCCAGCGACGGAAACCAGAGCGACTGCGAGCGGTTCTGCTGCACGAAGGCAGTCAGAGGGTTGCCGCTTCGAAACGAGCCGATTCCCGTCAACTGCCAACCTCGCAGCAGCGCCGCCGCCGTCCCCGTGAGACCGCCGCCGAAGGGAAGGTCCCATGCGAAGTTGACGACCAAGTTGTGCTTAGCGTGGAAATCGGCCAAGCCCTTGTTGTAGTTCAATCCTGGGATTTCCGGGAAGGCTGAAACGGTGCCGCCGGTGGAGTCAGAAAAGAAAACGGAGTCCTGTGTGGTGTCGATGTTTCTGGAGAAGGTGTAGGAAGATTGAAAGCTCCAGCCGGCCCTCCAACGCCTGCGGGCTTCAAACAGAAAGGCGTTGTACCAGGAGTCTCCGTCGCTGCGCTTCAGCTCGATGGTGGAAAAGGCGGAATTGGGTCGGCTCAGCCCGGAAGGGAAGAAGGAGGTGCCGTCTTCCGCCATTTGCGGCTCCGGAACGTTGACGTCTCCGCTCCTCAGCAGGCGCGTTCCTCTCGAACCGGCGTATCCGGCCGTGATCAGGACATCGCCCCACAGCAGCCGCTGCAAATTGAAATTCCAGACCTGGATCCGAGGGTTCTGGAGGTTCCAGTCCACTGGCCGGATCGAATTTCCAATCCCCCTTTCAAAGGGCGGAGCGGGGAAGGTCGGGTTGGGAATCACGATGCGGGGAGTCACCGGCGGATTTGAAAAGGTCGGGATCAGGTGCTGTTGAAGGTTGCTGGTGTAGTAGAGGCCGTAGCCGCCCCTGAGGGCTGTGCTGCCGTCTCCCAGAAGATCCCAGGCGAAGCCCAGGCGGGGCGAGAAATTGGTTTTCGAGGTTCCCGCGAAGGGTCGGCCCAGGGTCGGCTCCGGGTCGGTGATTTGAACCAGGGCGGAGTCCCGTCCCCGGATATCGCGGGGAAGACTTGCGTACTCGTAGCGGAGCCCCGAATTGAGTGTCAGCCGCGGGTGGGCTCTGAAGTCGTCTTGCAGGTAAAAGGCCAGTAGGGTCCACCGCCAGTGACGGTCCAGCTCCCCTTCCGGCGCAAGACCAAGGAAGCGCACCGGACTGTTCTGCATGAATGCGCGAAGGTCGGGAAAGGTAAAGATTCCCAGAGAAAACGTGGGATTCACCATATTGTTTTGATAGCGCTCCGCCAGGCCGCCGGCTCTTAACATGTGGCGGCCCCGGTTGTAGACGAACCCATGTTCCAGGCTGAAAACGTTTTGCACCAGTGTGACGTCCACTGAAGTCTGGGGCCCGAAGCGAGGCATCCCTCCGACATCGATGTTCCCCAGCATCCGACGAGTGGGAACGAAGGGCTCCAGAGGCGCTTCCAGCAGTGCGTCCACGTCTTGGCCGATGCGGGTGCGGCTGATTCCTCCGCGCAAAGTGTGCACGCTCCTGGATGACAGGATGTGGCGGTATTCCCCGGTAAGAAATTGATTGCGGGAGACGAATGCCCGGGGAAACTGAGGATAGTCGGTGGGAAGCAGCTGCTCGGCGTCGTCAATCGTGTAGCGCAGAAAAAAGTGATGGTCTCGAGCCACTTCCCGATCGTAGCGGCTTTGGAAGAAATGCTGCTTGATCCGCTGGTTGAACTCGAAGCTGTGTGCCGCCAGGCCACCTCCGAGGTCCGGCCCGTTTGGCAGCGGAAAGGCGTCCAAGTAGGGCCGGACGGCGGGATGCACTGGAACGCTCTGCAGGGAGCCCGGATGGGCGGGGTCGGGCAGCAAGCCGTCGCGGGCTTCGCGATCCGGAACGATGGTGCTGATGGTCCGGCCCAGTCGCTCACGCAGTCCTTCGTAGCCGACGAAGTAAAAAGAACGGTCCCGTCGGATCGGTCCCCCAAGCGTCGCCCCGAACTGGTTTCGTCTGAAAGCCGGCTTGTCGACGCCGTCGAAGAAATTGCGGGCGTCGAACGCTGAGTTGCGATGAAAGTGGAACAGACTGCCGAAGATCTGATTCGTCCCCGATTTTGTCAGGATGTTGAACTGGCCTCCGGGGCTGCGCCCGAATTCCGCGCTGTAGGAATTGGACTCCACGCGGAACTCGCGAATCATCTCCATCCCGAGGGCCGTTCCGGCGGCGCTGCCGGCCGGGCCGTTCGTAAAGTTGTTGACCAGGGACCCATCGAGGAGGTAAGTGTTGGCCCGCGGACTCTGGCCGTTGATGGTCATGGCCAATCCGTGAGCCACCACGGACCCCCCATCACGATGGGGAAACCCCACCACGCCGGGCTGCAAAAGCGCCAGATCCGTGTAGTTGCGGCCGTTCAAGGGAAGATTCCGGATGGCCCTCTCGCTGACCAGATAGCTGAGTTCGGCTGACCGCGTGTTGACCAGCGCAGCCTCTCCCACGACCGTTACCTCGTCCTCCAGTTCTCCGAGATGTTTGACCATGTCTACGACGGCGGTTTCGCGGACCGTCAGCCTGACGCCCCGACGGACCGTGGAGCGGAACCCGGACAGGCTGGTTTTGAGCTCGTACCGGCCCGGTGGCATTTGGGAAAGGGCGTATGCCCCGTCCTGCCCAGTTACCGCCATGCGAGACATTCCCGTCTCCAGGTGCAGGGCGGTCACCTCGACCCCGGGAAGGGGGCTTCCCGTCTCGTCAACCACCCGACCCGTCAGCGTTCCTGCCGTCTGGGCCGGAAGCGTCATCCAAA
>CAZAEY010000135.1:0-6495 GCA_964484155.1 uncultured Acidobacteriota bacterium | reverse complement strand
GACGCCGCCGGCAACGCCGGATCATTCGGGCGAGAAACTTCGAAGGCGCCGAGGGAAGTTTCAGGTCAGCCTTTCTAAA
The DNA here is from genome assembly GCA_964484155.1 of uncultured Acidobacteriota bacterium. Lineage (GTDB taxonomy): Bacteria > Acidobacteriota > UBA6911 > RPQK01 > JAPXNP01 > DATKAT01. Next base: position 6,416 of record CAZAEY010000135.1, on the reverse strand, counting down.
CCCGAAACCGTCTGATCTACTCCTTCAGCCCGCTCTCCCTCCGGGTCAGCGCGAGGTTGAGGTTGAAGGCGGCACTGATCAGGCTCATGTGAGTGAAGGCCTGGGGAAAATTGCCCAACGCTTCGCCGTGCCGGCCGATCTCCTCTGCAAACAGGCCCAGATGGTTCGAATAGCCAAGCATTCGCTCGAACAGAAGCCGCGCTTCATCGAGCCTGCCGGCCCGCGTCAGGCACTCCACGAGCCAGAACGTGCACATGCAGAAGGTCCCTTCTTTTCCCGATAGCCCGTCGGGCGATTCCTCCGGGTCGTATCGATAAACGAGGCTGTCGGTGGTGAGCGCGTCCAGGGTGGCATCGATAGTGGAAAGCATGCGAGGGTCGGTGGGCGAAATGAATTTCACCAGCGGCATCAGCAGGTTGGCCGCGTCCAGCGCATCGGTGTCGTAATGCTGCCGAAAAGCCTTCCGCTTGGGATTCCAGCCGCGGGTCATGATCTGGTCGTAAATCTCGTCCCGCTCCGAAGCCCACCGGATGCGGTCGCCCGGCAGGCTGTACTGGACCGACATGCGGTTTGCTCGATCCAAGGCCACCCAGCACATGAGTCGGGAGTAAACGAAGTCGTGCCGGCCGCCTCGGGTCTCCCAGATCCCCTCATCCGGCTGGTCCCAGTTTTCGGCGATCCAGTCGACCAGCCTTTTGACGTTTTTCCAGAAATCGAACGATACGGGCGAGCCGTATTTGTTATGCAAATAGACGGAATCCATCAGCTCGCCGAAGATATCGAGTTGCAGCTGATCGTATGCGGCGTTTCCAAGCCGAACCGGCCGGGAATCCCGGTAGCCCTTCATGTGGTCCAGTTCAGTTTCCTTCAACTCCACGCGCCCCTCGATGCTGTACATGAGATGCAAGGGATGGTCCGATTGCATGTCGATGTCTGCGCACCGGGCTTCCACCCATCTCATAAACTGCTCGGCCTCCTCGATGTAGCCGAGCCGCATGAACGCGTAGACGGTGAAGCTGGCGTCGCGAATCCAGGCGTATCGGTAGTCCCAGTTTCGGGTTCCGCCGATCACCTCGGGAAGGCCCATGGTGGGAGCGGCCACGATGGCGCCGGTGGGCCGGAAAGTCAGCAGCTTGAGCGTCAAGGCGGAGCGGTACACCATTTCGCTCCAGCGCCCCCGATAGGCGCAACGAGCCGTCCATTTCTGCCAGAAGTTCAACGTTTCGGCGAACTGTGCGTCGACGTCTCCTACTTGGACAAACGGGTCCTTGTTCTTCGGATTGGAGACGTTGAAGAAGACGAAAGAAAGGGTTTCGCCTTCCTTCAAGTGAAATTCGGCCGTCACGGCAGGAGACTCGTCCTCGAGGGGAATTGGGCTGGAAAGGGCGTAAGCGGCTTCGTCCGACTCGAACATGGCGCCCCCTTCCCGGATGCTGATCTGATGCCCCGACCTGGCGTAATTCAAGGCGGGCCGGCATTCCAGTCGGTAGGCCACTTCGCCTCTGACGCAGGTAACCCGTCGAATGATGCGGTGAAGCTCGTGAGCCCCGGTCTGTGCGATCGGCATGAAGTCTTCGATTTTTCCAACCCCGTGATCCGTGTAGGCTCGAGTGGTCAGGATCGCGCTGTCGGGAAGATACTGCTGTTTGTACTTATGGATGCAGTGCTGAGCCTCCAGTCGAAACGAGCCGCCGATTTCGTCGTCCAAAATGGCGGCGAAGACGCTGGGCGAGTCGAAGTGCGGCAGGCAGCACCAGTCGATGGTTCCATCCAGCGCCACCAGGGCGCAAGTGCAGAGGTCCCCGATAACGCCGTGGTCCTCAATACGGGCGTAAGCCATTTCCGAGTTTCTCCGTAGTGTGATTTAGCGGTCGGCGGCGATTCCGCGCTTACTCGGTCGAATCGATCAGCCGCCGCAAGCCCTCCGCCGAGTCCCTTCCGAGCTGGATGCGCAGCGCACGCCGGTCTCTCTGCTGGAGCGCCTGAAAGTCGCCCAGAGCCTGGGCCCGAATCAGCTCGCCGAAAGTGTACTCCGTTTCGGGAACCGGCAAATCGGTCGACGGTTCGTCGACGAGCTGCAAGAAAAGGCCGTTGTCGGCGCCTCCCTTGTGGAGCTGGCCGGTCGAGTGCAGAAAACGGGGACCGAAGCCCAGCGTGGAGGCAGCGCGAATGCGCTCTCGAAGCGCCTCGCGAAGAAAGTCCAGGGCCGCAACGTTTTCCCTTGACGGCGCCAGATAAGCCTGTACGGCCAGATAATCGCCTTCCTTTCTGGATTCGATCCACGAGCGCAGGGCCGATTCCAACTCCGGCGCGTCGATTCCGACCGTCTCCGCCGACCCTTGGCCGGACGGTTCGTCGCCCGCCTGCATCGCTTGCCGGGCCAGCTTCTTGGCCAGCTCGACGTCGGGCTGGTCGAAGGGATGCACGCCCAGCACAGCCGCTGCCGCCGGCACGGCCAATTCCCAGCGAAAAATCTCTCGTCCCAGATCGATTTCCTCTTCCAGGAGGATCCGGACTACAGGATGGCCCGCCGCTTCGAGCGCCGAAAGCCTTCCTTCAATGCGCTCCGTGTCGTCTCCCCGCAGAAGCGTGGCGACGAAGAGCCGATCGGAATCATAAAGACTGGGCGGTCCCAATGACTCGCCGGCTATCGGGACGATTCCTTTTCCATCCTTTCCGGTGCTTTCCGCCACCAGTTGCTCCAACCATGCGGAAAACGGCTCCAGGGCGGGCGACATCGCCAGGGTCAGCTTGTCGCGACCGGCGGCCGCCAGCTCTCCCAAAGCGGCGCCCAAGTGCAGGCCCGGACTTTTCCGGCTGGAAACGCAGAATGCGGAGGCTTCGCCCATGCTGCGAGCCCGGTCCAGCAACCCTCGTAGATCCAGCCCGATCAGGGCGGCTGGAACCAGCCCGAAATGGCTCAAGGCGGCGTAGCGTCCTCCGACGTCGGGCGGGGCGTTGAAGGTCCGGCGAAAGTTGCGCTCTTCAGCCAGCTTTTCCAGAGCGCTGCCGGGATCGGTGATCGCAACGAACCGGGACGCAGCGTCCTCGATTTCCCCCTTCATTCGGTTCCAAAAGTAGTAGAAGAACGACAACGTTTCCGTAGTCGTTCCGGATTTGCTGGAAACCAGAAACAGCGTATCTTTCAGGCTGATTCGCCGTTCCATGGCGGATACCGCGTCCGGGTGCGTGCTGTCCAGCACCAGCAGTTCCGGGGATCCTTCGGCATTTCCAAAGACTTGCTGAAAGACTTCCGGCGCGAGGCTCGACCCGCCCATGCCGAGGAGCACGACCCAGCGGACGCCCTCGTCCTGCACGCCGGCGGCAAAACCTTCCAGCCGCTCGATTTCCTCCTCCATGGCCTCCGGCAGGACGAGCCATCCCAGCCGGTCGGCGATTTCCGCGACAGGCTCCCGAAACCAGAGCGTGGGATCCTTGCGCCACATCCTGCAGGCGAAGTTCGACTTTTCCCAGCTTCGCAGCCGGTCGCGCACGGGTTCTTCATAGTCCCCCAGAGACAGCGTCTTCGGCTGCCGTTCGGCGGAAAAGCTTTCCTTGACCTGGCGCATGGCCTCCAGCAGCTCTTCGAATGACTTCGCGAAGGCGTCTACGCCGTCTTCCTGCAGTTGAGCAGTAATGGAATCCAGGTCGATTCCGAGGCCCGCGAGTCCTTGAAGGTCTTGTTCCGCTTCCTCTACGCCTTTCTCCAGCGTCGCTTCCACCCTGCCGTGATCCCGAAAGGCGTCGATCGTGCTCGGCGGGGCCGTATTGACCGTGTCCGGGCCGATCAGCTCCTCCACGTACAGAACATCCGAATAAGCGGGATTCTTGGTGCTGGTGCTGGCCCACAGGCAGCGCTGAACGCGAGCCCCTTTTGCTTGCAGCGACGCGAACGGCTCGCCGTGGAAGATTTCTCGAAAGCGGCGGTAAGCGAGCTTGGCGTTCGATATGGCGATTTTCCCGAGCAGCGCCCTGGCCTCCGGCGTGCCGATTTCCTCCAGCAGCGGATCCACTTTTCCATTGACGCGGCTGATGAAGAAAGAGGCGACTGAGGCGACTTTCGCGGGGTGAGCGCAGCGCTGCAGACCCCTCAGGTAAGCTTGAACCACCGCTTCGTAGTGCCGTAGAGAGAACATGAGCGTGACGTTGACGTTGATTTCTTCGGCAATCAGAGCTTCGATCGCCGGAAGACACTCGATGGTTGCCGGAACTTTGATCATCGCGTTCGGCCGGTCGATCGAGTCCCAGAGCCGCCGCGCTTCGTCGACAGTCCCGTCGGCGTCGCGCGCCAGCAGGGGCGAGACTTCCAGACTGACGAATCCGTCGTCACCACCCGACGCGTCGTAAACGGGCCGCAGCACGTCGGCGGCCAGGCGGATGTCCTCGACGGCAAGGTTTTCGTAGAGCGACTTTTCGTCGATCCCGGGTTCCGATTGCAGCAACGTGCGCAAAGCGTCGTCGTAATCGTCGCTTCCTGTGATCGCTTTCTTGAAAATGTCCGGATTGCTGGTGACCCCCCGCAAGCCGCTCTGGACCAATCCCTCCAGTTCCCCGCTCGTCATCAGGCTGCGTCGCATGTAGTCCAGCCATATCGATTGTCCGAATTCCAACAGCGTTTTCAGTGAAGCCATGTCCTAAATCCTCTCAGGGAATCCCCGCTCGCAGGCCCGCGGCGTGAATCGCGCGAGCTGAGGGCGCCGAAATGAAACGACCTATTCAGTATGCGCGATTCGGTCGCGATTCGCATCTCCTGCTCCAAGGTCAGTCCGGATTCCAACAAGTTCGCCGGCAATTGCCGGCTGCCAGGCGCGCTGGCCGGGGCCGAGACATTCGGCCTGACCCCGCTCGCCGGGCGGGCGCGAAGTCTGAAACGCAAGCGTTCGGAGCATTGCAAGGGACGCCGGGCGGACAAATGCATCTATGCTTTAATGAAGGTTGAACCATTTCATTCGGTCGGGAAGGCGCCGCGCGGGCTTCAAGCGAAGCGGGGGCCATCGGGCCAAGCGAATGATTGCAGAGCCCGCGAGTCAGTTTTTCAAACAGGATTTGTTATGCAATGGATTAGACTCCAGAGACGAGGGAACGCGCAAACGCCGTTAGTTGCCGGATGCGCGGGAGCGTTGCTGCTACTTTTTTTCGCCGCCGGTTGCGGCGCGCCGGCCAGCAAGCCGATCGAGGGCGAGATCGCGACGGCCGTCGAAAGATCGATCGAGGGGGGCAGCGAGGCGTTCGACCATTCTATCTGGGACCGACTGCTGGCCGAGGGGACGAAGGACGGGCTGGCGGACTACCGATACTTTCAAAAGAACCGGGCCGACCTCGACGCGTACCTCGATTCGATCGCCCGAGCCGACCTCGGTTCGCTGGCGCCCGACGAACTGCACGCCTTGCTGATCAACGCTTACAACGCGCTGACCGTGCGAGTGATCCTGGATCATTCTACCGTCCAATCGATTAGAGAAATCAACGGCGTCTGGACGAAACTGAAGCACTCGGTCGGCGGCCACGAAGTGACGCTGGACGAGATCGAGCACAACATCATCCGGCCTTTCTTCCGGGACCCGCGAATCCATTTCGCCGTCAATTGCGCCTCTTACTCCTGCGCGCCTCTGACCTCATGGGCCTTCACCGGACAGAGGCTGAACGAGCAGCTTGAAGAAGTGACCCGGGCTTTTCTCGGAAACGAAGCCAACGTTCGCATCGAAAACGGAACCCTGTACCTTTCCCAGTACTTCGACTGGTACGGAGACGACTTCGTATCGGAAGGCTGGGAGCCGCGGGCCGAGTCGATCGAGGAGTTCGTCGCCCTCTATGCGAGTCCGGAGGCCGCCGAGGCGATCCGTCGGCAAGGCGATCGACTCCGGACCCGCTTTCTGGACTACGACTGGTCGCTGAACGCCGCCACACCTCCCGATCCGGCTCTAAACGACTGACGAAATCGAGGAGAGCCCTGCTCTAGGCTGGATTTCTCAAACCCGTCTGACGCGAGGCGTCGGGGAGCGGCGTGAATGCAAGGCGCGCGACGCTCACGCGCCGGGTTTCATGTCCTCCGGCGCCACGTCGCGGACATGCTGCGCAAAGTACCACTGGTGCCCTTCCGGATCGCTGGCGCCGTAGTTGCGGTCGCCGTAGAACTGATCCGCCGGTTCACGGAGGATCGTGGCGCCCGCCTCACGGGCGCCCGCGCAGTGCGCGTCGACGTCTTCGACGTAGATGTAGAGCTGCTGAGTCGCCTGGCCGAGCCGCCTGGGATTCTTGTAGTCAGGCCCGGGACACCCCAGCATTATCACTCCGTCGCCGATCTTCATCGCCGCATGGTTCACCCTACCGTCCGGCCCGGTGAATCGTTCACCGTGCTCCTCCAAACCGAAGGCCCGTGAAAGCCAGTCGAGCGCGGCAGCCACATCTTCGTAGAG
>CAZAEY010000134.1:0-9760 GCA_964484155.1 uncultured Acidobacteriota bacterium | reverse complement strand
GGCCTCCAGAAACTCCCACAGACTGGCGGCCGAGCCGAAGTTCCGGCCGCTTTCGTCCCGAAACTCGAAGCGCTTGTCGGGCGGCAGTGGCGCCCTCATATACTTGTGCAGATGGCGGATGTGGGGGACGGCGCGGGAAGCGGCGCGCAATTTGACTGCGCCGTAGGACGGAGCCAGCCATTCCTCTTTGGCGCTCAGGCACATGTACGCCTCTCCGAGTCCGAGCATCCGCAGTCCTGCGGGGTCCGGTCCCTTTCCGCCGGAGCTGCACAGCACGCCTCCGATCGCTTCAATCTCCTCGATCAGGTTCATTTGAGTGATCAACCAATTCTCCAAGTGCGAAAGGATTCTGGAATGGAGCATGCTCGGACGATAAGTGACCAGCGCAAATCCGCCTTCAGAGAGCGGAGGCAGCAGCGCGTCGGCGAAAGCGCCCCCCTCGAGGGGACAGAAATTCTGGATCTCGTCGATCAGAAACCAATGGGGCCGGCCCACCCGGGCTCGCAAAGCGGTCAGCCCCCTCAGCACGGCCTCCGCATAGGGAAGTCGGGAAAGTGGAGGCAAAGAAGAGAGATCCAGAACGACGCTGGTCCGCCCATATTCGCAAAGCGTGACAACCTCGACCGGAGAAGGGAGTTCCGAATCCGCTCCTCCCAGAACAAGGGTCTGCGGAAAGGCTTTCAGACTGCGGTAGTCGCCCTCGGGATCGAGGATGCAGATCTGATAGCCGAGCTTGAGCACTTCTTCGGCTAGAAGGCCTGCAAGATACGACTTTCCGCTGGCGCTGGAGCCCGCAATGCCCAGGTTTTTGTTTAAGATCAGGAACGGATCCAGATGAATTGGAATGTCGGAATCCCGTTCTCCGATATACAATCGGCGCGTCAGGCGCACTCGACGGGAGGGGAGCCGACCCTCCATCAGTCCGGCCAGCATTTCCCTCACCCCCTGTCCGTCAGGCTTGGACAAAACGGAATCCGCCAGGCGCTGAATGTCGACCGAAGCGTTTGCGACCGCCACGGCGAGTTCGGCGGTCTGAAACAAGCTGCGATCGTTTTCGGCGTCCCCGCAGGCGAGAACGTTTCGCGGAGAAAGGCCCAGCTCTCTCAGAGCGTAGCTCAGTCCGGAGCCTTTGGTGGCCCCCGGCGGAAGGATCATTACGGCCCCGCGATTGAATTCGACCGTGGCGCCTCCGCGAAGCTCGTGCAAAAGCTTCAGGACCGCCAGATCGTGCGGAACGTGCGTGGACAGAATGGCCTGGCCGCGCTCCAGCGGAATGCCCAGCTTTTCGACGGCGCGCGACATCTGGAGCGAAAGTCTTCCGAAGGGCAGATGGATCTGGTCGCTTTTTGGGAAAAAGACGACGGCGCCGTTTTCGGCGACGATCGCTTCGCAGACTTCTAGATATGGGCCTCCGCCAATGAACGATTCCAGCACCCGTCCGGTAACCACCACGATCCTGAACCCTCTGGTCTGCACCTTTCTAAGGATTTCCCAGGTCTTCGGAGACGGCTGCCGTTCATCGGTCAATGTGCCGTCCAGATCGCACGCGATGACTTTCAAATGCATGAGTCGCACCTTTGACAACAGAATCGGGATTTCCCGGGGACTGCAGCCGGGAATGCCGGGAGTTCGTCGCCGCCCCACCCCCATCTCCGGAGTCAGACGGACTTAAACCGCATGGGCCGTTCCGGAATTGATCGGACGGTCTCCTGTTGACTGAGCGCCTCTGATCGTCCCGCAATAGCCGATCGGAATGCAAGTGGAGAGAGATGAACCGCAACGGACGCAGCTGCGACGATCGACTCAAATCATGCGAACAAAGGGCTACGGCTCGAACCTTCGAAATCTCTTTGCAGTTCCAGAGCTTCCGTCAACCATTCCTCTCTGCCCAGGTCCGTCCAGTAGACGTCTTCAAGAGGGAGTACTGCGCTTCGCTCAACCGAATGCGAGATCAGGTCGCTGGAAAAATCGAAAGGCGGAACGCTTTGGAGGATTTGCCGTTCCATCTCACGCTGAGCCGATCGCAGCGGAGGTTGTCTGGAAAGGCGCCGGGAGAGCAGCGCGAAAGCCCCCATCGTTTCCGGAAGCGCCCGCTTCCCAATGGACCAGAGCGTGCCAGGCGTCGCCAGCGTCACCATCGTGCTCCACAAGGCTCCGTCTTCGACCAGACGTTCGGCTTCGGAGGCGGAAGGCTTTTCCCGAAACTCCACGACATCTCGGACCCCGCCGCCGGGATCGCTTGCGACCTGCAACGGCTGGCCCGGCTGGATGTAGCCGAATTCAGTTTCAGCCCGATCCGCCCTGGCGCCCAAAAGTAAAATCCGATGCGGGTGACTTTCGGCAATTGAAAAAAGGAGCTCCAGGTGGCGAATGAAGCGGTCTTCTGGAACGACGAAGTGATCTGACGGGACGATCAGTACCGGAGCTGCGGGGCTCAGGGAAGCCAAGCGCGCGAGAGTCAGAAAAACAGCCCCCCCGGTGCCCCTCGAAACGCCTTGCTCCAGCACGCGCCCGGAAAACTCGGAAAGGTCCAGATCCTTCAAGTACTTCGCCTGCCCCTTCCCGATAACGATGCTGATGTTCTCTGGCGGCACTACTGTGCTGACCCGCCGCACCGTGTGCTCCAGTAACGATTCGCTGTCCCAGAAGGAGCAGAACTGCTTTGGTTTGTCGCTGCCCAGCGACTCTTTGATAAACGGCTGGAGTCGCGCGCCTTCTCCACCCGCGAGGATGATCGCGCGGCGTTGACCGGGGTCGCCTGAAACCGTACTTGCGCTTGCCTGCATTGCACCCCTTTTTGAAGTCAACCGGTTGAGCTTGCTTACTTTTTCCGGTTTGGATTCTTCTCTCTCACAGGCGGAGAGGGAATCTTAATAGCCGGAGCGTACGGGTGTCTGTCCAGTTTCGCACACCCTGCCATCGCCGTTTCTAGAGCCTGAATTCACAGATATGCATGCAATTCAGGCGCCGGACCAATACAATTGCCGAAGCGCCTTCATTTCCCAGTCCCGTCAGTCACGGCCGGCGCGGCGTTGGCGCGCCGTACCAGGATGGACGCTCTTCCTCGGAATCTCATTCGAATGCTGAAATGCGCAATGTTTTCAGTAATTCCGAGCAATCGTTGGCAGCCAACCCTTCTGGAAACTGCCTCTGATGAGAGATCTGAAAAACCATCGACCTGCATCCGATGCGACCTCACGACCTCTGCCTGTCGGTGGCGAAATCGAATCAGCGCCGTTCCCTGATTCGGGGATTTTGACCCGGCTTGCGGGTCAAAATGCCCTGACGCCCTCCCCGCAAGGGCCTGGAATAAACCGTAAGCCTTTCAAAGGAGGGTGGTATCATCCAGACGGAAGGATGTGGAATTCACCTGCAAAGACGATCGAGTTGGGCCTCGCCGATTTCATGACGCTGACTCGATTCATTCTGATTGCGCCAATCAGCATTCTGCTGGCGTTGGAAGCATACGGACTGGCGATGGCGTTGTTCGCAATCGCTGTTCTGAGCGACATTCTGGACGGTCCGACGGCTCGAGCGCAGGGAACCGATTCTCCCCGAGGCGCCATGTTGGACGGGATCGCCGATTTTGCGCTTGGTTTGGCGACGGCAGTCTGGACCTGGTGGTTGTTTCCGGAAGGCAGGCTTGTGATTGAATTCTACCTGGCGGTGGTCCTGACGGTGGCAGCTGGATTCATTCTGTTTGGGTATCTCCGGACGGGTCAAATCCTGTTTCTGCACCTGAACAGCGGAAAGGCGCTCTGCCTGCTGCTGTATCTGATGCTTCCGCTGGCGCTGTTTACCGAGATCGGCCCAGGATACGTGCACCTGGTCGGAATCAGCGGCATTTTGTATTACCTGGAAAGCTTCCTCTACCTGCTGAGAGGAAAAGAGATCCATCCCGGCGAGAGCAGCGCCTTCTTTTAAACCGCAGCGTATGTCCCGAAAGGGGGCGGTTCCCTCTGACCGCCGCCTCGCCTGCGTTCTATTCGTCGAGAGCCTCGCCGCTCTGCAGGATCAGTTTCGCAATCAGCGCGGTCCACCCGGTCTGATGGGAGGCCCCTAGTCCTTTTCCGGTCTCCGCGTGGAAGTACTCGTGAAAGAGGAGCAGATCCCGCCAGTGCGGGTCGCTCTGAAACAAGTCTGCGTCTCCGTAAATGGGCCGCCGACTGGCGGAGTCGGGAAGAAAGAGCCGCATCAGGCGACAGGATAAAGCGGCTGACGCCTCCCACAGATTCATCTTCTTTCCCGACCCCGACGGGAACTCGACCTTAAAATCGTCTCCAAAAAAATAATGAAACTTCTGTAGCGACTCGATCAACAAAAAATTGACCGGGAACCAGACCGGTCCCCTCCAGTTGGAATTACCGCCGAAAAGGTCGACCGTCGACTCGCCGGGAGCGTACTCGACGCGATGTTGCACGCCTCCGACGTCGAAGGTGAAGGGATGGGCTTCGTAGTGGCGTGAAAGGGAACGAATGCCGAAGGGGGACAAAAACTCCGCTTCGTCCAACATCGTTTGCAGCATGGCGATCAGTCGCTTCTTGTTGACGATCGTCAGCAGCCGCCGGATTTCACTGTCCGCCGACTTCTCGGTCGCCTCCAAATGTTCGGGAATGTCCGGGTGGTTCTCGATAAACCAGTTCATGCGCCGCCTGAATCCGTCCAGGCCCTTGAGCGCATCCGGCTCCAGGATCTCGACGGCGAACAGAGCCGTCAGCCCGACCATTGAACGCAGTTTCACCCTCTGGCAACTGCCGTCCGGCATGTATATGACGTCGTAGTAAAACCGATCCTCCTCGTCCCAAAGCTCGATGCCCTCTCCCCCCATGTCGTGAACGGCGTGAGCGATGTGCGCAAAGTGCTCGAAAAACTTGCTGGCCACATCCTCGTAATTCGGATTGTGACGCGCCAGCTCCAAGGCGATCGCCAGCATGTTGAGGCAGTACATCGCCATCCAGCTGGTGCCGTCGGATTGCTCGATGCGCCCTCCGCCCGGAAGCGGCGCCGAGCGGTCGAAGACGCCGATGTTGTCCATGCCCAGAAAGCCGCCCTGAAAGACGTTTCTTCCCTTGGGGTCTTTGCGATTGACCCACCAGGTGAAGTTCAGCAGAAGTTTGTGAAAGGCCTTTTCCAGAAAGGCGAGGTCGCCTTCGCCTTCGCGCTTGCGCTCGATTTTATACACGCGCCAACAGGCCCAGGCGTGAACGGGAGGATTCACGTCGCTAAAGTTCCACTCGTACGCGGGAAGCTGGCCGTTCGGGTGCTGATACCATTCGCGCTGCAACAACAGGAGCTGAGCCTTGGCGAAGTCGGGATCGACCAGCGCTAGGGCGACGCAGTGAAAAGCCAGGTCCCAAGCCGCATACCAGGGGAATTCCCACTTGTCCGGCATCGAAAGTACGTCGGAATTGTGCAGGTGCTGCCAGTCTTCGTTTCTTCGCTTCCTGTTCGGAGACTGGGACGGCATCCCCGGATCTCCCTCCAACCATGCGCGGACTTCGTAGTTATACGTCTGCTTGGTCCATAGAAGTCCGGCGAAAGCCTGACGCTGAATCATTTTCAGATCGTCCCCCAGCCCTTCGCCGGCCAGACTTTCGTAAAACTCATCGGCCTCATCCTTTCGCCGACGGAACGACTGTTCGAAGCCTTCCTCAAAAACACCCTCGTTGGCCTTGCGATCGGTCCAGCGCAGGCGGATTTCGACCCGTTTCCCCGGTTCGATCTCATACTGGTAACCGGCGGCCGCCTTGGTCCCTTCCTGGCGCGGATTGACCGCCTCCGAGTCGCCGTCGATCAAATAGCTGTGAAAGGCGTCCTTGACGTAACGGCCCGGATTGGACTGGCCGTAAAGCCTTTGGCGGTTGGTTTCATTTTCAGTGAACAGCAAATTCGGCGAGCCCTGGCACAACAGCCACCGCTCCCCGAAAAAAGGGTGCTCCGCTCGTATGGCAGTTGATTCGGGCTCCGCATTCACCCGGGAAAGGTGCGGGCGCCGTCCATCGTGTCCCCACGACCAGGTGTTGCGAAACCAGAGGGTGGGCAGAAGGTGCAGCGTCGCCGGGTCCGGTCCGCGATTCCAGGCCGTGATGCGGATCAATACGTCTTCGTGGGTCGTCTTCGCATATTCGACGAACACGTCGAAATAACGGCTCTCTTCGAAAATTCCCGTGTCGATCAGTTCGAACTCGGTTCGGTCCCGTCCTCGGCTGGCGTTTTCCTCCACCAACTGCTCATAGGGAAATCTCCGCTGCGGGTATTTGTACAGGTACCGCATATAGGAGTGAGTCGGCGTGGAGTCCAGGTAAAAGTAATACTCCTTGACGTCTTCTCCGTGATTCCCTTCGTGATTGGAAAGGCCGAACAGCCTCTCCTTCAAAATCGGATCCGCGCCGTTCCACAGCCCCAGAGCGAAGCAGACGGTCTGGCGGCGGTCGCACAGTCCTGCGATACCGTCTTCCCCCCAACGGTAGGCTCGGGATCGCGCGTGATCGTGGGGAAAGGATTCCCAGGGGCTCGGACCCGAGCCGTAGTCCTCCCGCACGGTCCCCCATTGCCGCTCGGCCAGGTAAGGGCCCCAGCGTTTCCAGTGGACCTCCCTCCGGTCCGATTCTTCGAGGCGCTTTCTTTCAGCGCGCTTTTGCGAATGTTGGGACGAACTCATTGCCCGTCTTGACTATACCAGCGGATCGCAACTCGCTGGAAGCGCATGAAAAATCCGAATCAAAGCCAGACCGCCCTGGCATAGTTGCCATGGATCGTCGAATCCTTCGTAATCAGCGTGGCGTCGTTCAGCGAGGCGTGGCCGACGATCATGCGGTCGAATGGGTCCCGAGTCCAGTCGAGATCGAGAGCAGACGCGACGACGTCAGCGAAAGAAAGGTCGCAAAATCGCAGACCGATTCTTTGCTCCAGATCGTCCGTGACCGTTCGTCCGGGCTGATCGATTTTGCCGATCTGATATAAGTATTGCAGCTCCAGCTGGACGGAGGGAGAGATCAGGATGTCTTCTTCATTCATCAGTCCGGCCGCTTTGGGACTAAAGTACTCGGGCCGGCCGGCGTACAGCCAGGCCACCACATGCGTGTCCAGATAGATCAAGGCCGCCATTCGCCCGACCAGTCCGTATGGACGATCTCCTCCGGATCGCATTTAAGGAATCCTGGGGCTGGCCGACTGACTTGAAGGGGCTTTGGACCCGTTACGGCCAGGGAAGCGGAATCGGCGCCGGCCGGGGGCGTTTCGACGTATCGTCTTCGCCGCGGAAGTAGCGGTCGATGTCTCGACGGGCGGCGGACCGCAGCGCAACCTCGGCCGCACTTGCGCCGGGAGCGCCCTCATCCAGCAGGTCTCTAAGGGCTTCCAACGTCCGTTCCACCTCGGTGCGGACCAAGGCTGTGGTTTCTTTCCCGCCTGCGACGTCCAGCAGTCCGTCGAGGGCGGCCCGCCTGGAAAGCAGGCGCAATTCCGGCGCCTGCTCTTCCGGTTCCGCCTCCCAGGTGGCGGCGGTCAAGCGGGTCAGGATTTCGCTCAGCGACGGAAATTCCCGGTCTCGAGAGTGAAAAGAAGCGACCCGGGCCAACCGTTCCGGGTGCAGCAGGCCGTCGACTATTTCCTGCGCCAGACTGTGCGCGGCCGTCAAGGGGTCGAAAGCCGGTCCCGCCGCGGCAGGAAAAAGCTCCTCGTCGGAATTCCAACCGAAGGGCGTGGGCGCGATCAGGCGGGAGACTCGCTCAGGAATGCGCAGGTTTTCCGCCTCCAGCGCACTCAAGACCAACTCCAGCGCGCTGCGCTGGTCGCGGGCGTCCACGATGCGCGTGGGCTCCAGCGGTTCCCCTTTGAGGGCGTAAGCGAACTCCATCCCCCCGATCAGCTTGGTCGCGCCTTCCAGGGCGGGTCGGTGGTGCAGGTATACGTGGGCGAATCGCCTGTTCAAAAAAGAAAACGGCTCGCCGTCCGAAAGCGCGCGTTCGTCGAACCTTTCGATCAGGACTTCGCGCACGGCCAACGCGCATCCCAGAGCGTCCAGCATGTTGGAGCCTTCCACCCAAACGGTGGCGTCCGCGAAACTTCCGGCCGGCGCCGCGTGCCCGCCTGTAATGAATCGGAGTCCCAGTTCCTCGGCTTCCTTCAGAATTTCAGCCAGACCTTGCGCCTCGGACTCTGCGTCTTGATACCAGGTGTAACCGTACCGAATGGCTATGCGGTCGTGTGCCCCCGGCCCCGGCGCGTAAGCTCGGGAGAGGTTCAGGTTTTGATCGGCGTCGAGTCGCGTAAGCGGCGCGGGATAGTCCATCACCGAAGCGCGGTCGTGGGTGGCCGCGATGAAGTTGTGAGCCAGTCCCAGCGTGTGGCCGATCTCGTGAGCCGAGTGCTGCCTGCGGCGCGCCATGGCCATCTCCTCGCTGTTCCATGCCAAACCCCTGGGGCCGGCGGCCGGAAGAAAACCCATCCAGATGTCATGGTTGACCAGCGACCGATAGGAGTCCATCCGGACGACTGTCTTGAGGATCTCGCCTGTGCGCGGGTCCTTGAAGGAGGGGCCCACGGAAGGCCCACGGCGACTCCGGTGCACCCAGTAGATCACGTTGTAACGGGCGTCCAGCGGGTCCACGCCTTCCGGTAGATCCAGAATCTGAAACGCGTTCTGGAATCCCGCCGCTTCGAACAGCTCGTTCCACCAGAGTCCTCCCTCGATAAATGCCGTGCGATAGGGCTCCGGAATGGCCGGATCCATGTAGTAGCGGATGGGGCGGACCGGCTCGACCAGCTCGCCGCGCAGGTAGGCTTCCGGGTCGGAAGGCTCCAGACGCCAGCGAATGATCCATCGCCGCCAATAGTCCGAATCCAGGCCCTGTGCGTAGTCGAAGAAAGCGTGGGGGAAAAAGCCTGCACGAGGATGAAACTCGCGGGATCGGTACCCCTCGTCGGGCAATGCCAGAAAACTGTGATGCTGTTCCAAAACAACGGATCGACCGTCCGGCGAGTGCCGCCTCAATTCGATGTGCGGATCGCTGGAGGCGAATGTCAGCACCGCGCGGATTTCGCTGTTTGATGGAAACGATTTCGTGTGATCTAAGTCGATGTAACTGCGGCGGCGATCCAGTTCAACCGTTCCAAGTCCTGCACTCTCGACCGCTAATGCCGCTTCAAATACATCGCTCAGGAAGAACTCCGTCGCGTCGACCAGCAGCCTCCCTTCCAGTTCCTCCTCGATGTCGAAAGCGGCCAGCACCGAACGAGGAAAAGACTCCATCACCGAACGGCTCAACGCTTCGTCGTCAGTCAACGCGCGATGACCGGCGTTCTCGCGCACCAGCAGCACGCGCGGGCCGCGGCGTTCGAACCGAACCAGCGCGCTGATTCCCACCTGGCCGCGATCCAGAAGCGGCGAAGCCGTCCCCAGTCCCGTCGCCAGCGTGTTGTGATAAATCATTTCCCCGCCCCCAGGCCGGATCTCCAACAGGACCTTTCCCGTATCCGACTCGTAACGAACCGGCAGCAGATGCTCGTCGGCGGCTTGAACCTGAAACGCGGAAAAGACAAGCGCCAACGCCCACAGGCTCCAACGGGCGAATTTGAAATGCGAATGACAAATTCGTTGGGGATTCACCTCAAAAACCTCCTTCATTCATGAATCGAAATCCGGACCGAAAAAACCCTCTTCAGGAGGCGGCGAAACTGCAGTCGCCATCGGCGCTCGACTATATCACGCTTCCGATTCGAACGTTCCGGGTTCTGGGTTCTGGGTTCTGGGTTCTGG
>CAZAEY010000133.1:0-9962 GCA_964484155.1 uncultured Acidobacteriota bacterium | reverse complement strand
CCCCCCGCACGGACATGCCCAAATGGCCGGCGATCGCCTTCCAGCCGCTTAGCGGTTCTTCTTGCATGGAGTGAAGCAGATCTTATAAGGCCGGCTGAGAAATGTCCAGAAGGCGAAGGGGCCCCTTTGGGACGGCTGGCCTGGGAGCGCGGGCTTTCAGCCCGCTCAATTATCGCGCGGCAGCCCGATAGCAGCCGCCAATTTGGCGGCAGTGGCGATCGTGCTGTCGCACGATTCGATGGCGGGCTGGAAGCCCGCGCTCCCAAGGGGGGGGAGGAGCCTGAAACTTGAAACCTGAAAGGCGAAACGCCGCGGGCGCGCCGAACGATGAACCGGCCCCCGAGTTTGACGCGAAGCCACCAATTGAGATATTAAAAAAGTATGAAATCTAATGTAAAAAGCAGCGTCACGCTTCCGCCCGACGACCTGCGGCGCGTGAAGCGATTGAAGGCGCGTCTGAAACTGAACAGCAATGTGGCTGTTGTTCGAGAGGGGCTCCGTGTGCTGGAAGAAATCAGCGACCGCGACGCGTTGCGCGAGGAGTTTCGGAAAGCCTCGGCGGAGACGCGCCAGTCCCTGCAAAAGGAGCTGGAAGAGCTCGATCACCTTTCGGGCGAGGGGTTGAACCCCAGGTGAAGCCCGAACATGGGCGGCTCTATCTGGCCGATCTCAATCCGCATTTCGGAACAGAGCCTGGCAAGCTCAGGCCCGTGCTGGTGATCCAATCCGACCTTCTCAACGAAACGGGACATCCCTCGACCTGGATTCTTCCCTGCACCACGCGCCTCGTCGGGAGCAACGCCCTACGCGTGGGTCTTCCCAGAGGGATTGCGGGGAATAGCCAGGAGTGCGAGGTGATGATCGATCAAAGCCGCGCCATCGACAATCGCCGATTCGGGAGGCCGCTCGACTTTCTTCCAACCCTGCTCTTGCGCGAAGTCAAAGAGAAGCTGCGGCGAGTGGGCGATTTCTGAGGCAGCTCGACTTCGGTGAAGTGGCTGGCCCGGGGCTGTGGATTGCCGCGCGCCGGAGCGGTCGCTGCGGGAGTTTTCCGGGGCGTTTCCGAGATCGGCCCCTGAGGCGCCGCCCGCTTTTGCGGCCTTCTCTTGGCGTTCCGACTTCCGCCTCCTGACTCTTGCCTCCTGGCTCCCGACTCCTGACTCCTGCCTCCTTGAACTCGAAACCCCGCTTGACAGCATCCGCTCCTAAAGGCATTCTGCTGATTGGTTCGGATTTCTTCACAACGCTACTCGATCAGGGGAGGTCGTATGAAGCACGTTGCGACGATTTGTCTGTTTGTTTTCTTCGGCTGGATTCCGGAGGTCATGGCCCAGGACTCCCGGGACGCCGTAGCCGTAGATCCCGATCACCACCAGGTTCTCTTCGAGAACGACTACGTACGCGTCTTCGAGGCGCTGGCCAGTCCGGGCGCGGTCAGTCCTAGGCACACTCATCCGCCGATGGTTCTGGTCAGTCTGAGCAAGGCGCGGTTAAGAATGACGATGGGCGACGGGGAGACGACGATTTTCGATCTGAATCCGGGCCAGGCGCTCTGGCTCCAGGATGCCGATCATTCGTGGGAGATGCTGGCCGGCCAGGTCCACGTCATTGCCGTTGAAATCAAGGGAGCTCCCGAGACCGCCGCGGCGGAAGGAGCGGATCCGGGCGCCAGGGACGCGGTGGCCGTCGATCCGGACCACCATCACGTGATCTTGGAAAACGACTACGTGCGCGTCTTCGAGGTGCTGGCGGCTCCGGGGGCCAAGAGCGTCATGCACACCCACACGCCGCTGGTTGTCATCAGCCTGAGCAAGGTGCGGTTAAGGTTTGGAGCGGGCGATGGATCGACCATGATTTTCGATCTGAACCGGGGCGAGGCGCAGTGGTTCCAGGGAGTCGAGCATTCCTGGGAGGCGCTGGCCGGCCAGGTCCACGTTATCGCCGTGGAGCCGAAGCGGGCCTGGGCAGCCGCCGGCGAATAGACGGTCTGTGAAACTGTTGCCGGGCGGGAGCGGTCGGAGATCGGCGCGCCTCCCACTTCAGGGGGGGTGCCGTTCCATTTCAGGGCGGGCCGGGAATGGGCTGGGCGGATATAATAGACGGCCGTGATGCGTTGGCGGAAATCGGTGTGGAAGCGGCGAGCGGACCTGGCTGCCGGACTGGTGCTGGGCGGCATCTTCATTCTGGCGACGGTGGGCAAGGCGCTGGACCCCATCCTGTTCGTTCAGACGATCCGAAACGAAGGGCTCGAGATCCTGCTGTCGGCCAATCAGATCGCACTGCTGACGCTGGCGGCCGAGGCGGCGCTGGGAGTGGGCCTGCTGGCCGGGATCCGAGCGCTGTGGCTGCTGATCCCCACCTCCGCGCTGGTCGGGTTTTTTCTTTTTCTGACCGGGCGAGTCTACTGGGAGGTTTCCACCGGCGCCCGGGCCGACGACGGCGCCTGCGGATGCTTCGGCGTACTTTTCGAACGCACTGCGGCGCAAGCGTTCTGGCAGGATCTGTTCCTGCTGACCGTCCCCCTTGCGGTTCTCTGGTGGGCGGGGCGCTGGCGCCGAAGGGAGGGATTTCCGTTTTATCGCACGGCGGCCATGGCGCTCGGGGCCGCTGCCACCGTCGTTTTAACGATTCAGCTTGTCGGCATGCCGCCAGACGTTTCCCGGCTGGAGTCCGCTCAGGCCGGCCTTTTGCATGCAGGTCCTCCTATGTCGCTGTGGGAAGCGGAAGCTCCGCTGCAGACCGCTGTTTTCGAATCGGGGCGGGAGCTGCAGCTCTTCGTCGTCTCGCCGGAACTGGAAAATCCCGTCGTACTGGATCTGGGACGCGGCAGGCTGTTTCGCCTGGAGGGCGCAGCCGTTGAAGAACTCGAAGACGGGAGCGCCCGGCTTCTTGGCAACCCGGTCTGGACCGACGCGGGGGAATTCGAGATGGAGGCCGACGGCATTCGATTCGAAATCGACGGCCGGCTGCTCCAGTTGAAGAGCGCCGATCCCGCCCCTTGAAATTGCGTTACACTCAATTCTTTGACCCGGACCCTGCGTTCCAATCAAAGGACGGAGAATGACTCACAAGACCGGAAATAAAGACTACAGCGCGACCTTGCAGTTGCCCAAGACCAATTTCTCGATGCGGGCGAACCTGCTGGAGGCTGAGCCAGCGCATCAACGGAGATGGGAGCGGCTGGACCTTTACGAAAGCGTCCTGCAAAGGTCCCGCCAACGCCCTGCGTATGTATTTCACGACGGCCCCCCTTACGCAAACGGCCCGATCCACATGGGCCACCTGCTGAACAAGATTCTCAAGGACCTCGTGGTGCGCTCCAGATTGATGGCCGGCCGCTTTGTGGATTTCGTGCCCGGCTGGGACTGCCACGGGCTGCCCATCGAGCACAAGGTCCTCAAGGAGCTGGGCGAGAAGGGAAAGGAGCTGCCCCGCTCTGAAATCCGCCGGCGCTGCCGCGAATACGCCGAACGCTTCGTCCACCTTCAGGCGGAGCAGCTCAAGCGCCTCGGAACGCTGGCCGACTACGACAATCCCTACCTGACGATGAGTCCGGACTACGAAGCTGCGGTACTGGAAGTATTCGCGGACCTGGTGGCTCAAGGCCTGGTCTACCGCGACTTGAAGCCGGTCCACTGGTCGATCGCCAATCGCACGGCGCTGGCCGACGCCGAACTCGAGTATTACGAGAGGACCGATCCGTCAATCTACGTCCTCTTCGAGCTGGAAGACCCAAGACGCCTGCCCGCTTCACTGCAGCTCCCCTCCGGCGTTGGAGCGTATCTGATGATCTGGACCACCACCCCCTGGACGCTGCCTGCAAACCTGGCCGTGGCCGTGGCGCCGGGCGCCGAATACTCGCTGGTGCGCTTCGAGCTGAAAGGGAGCGTCCGGCATGCGATTGTGGCGCGGGAACTGGAAGATGCGATCTTTGCGGCGGCTCAGAAGAGCTTTCGGCGGATTGGGTTGTGTCAGGGTGTGGAGTTGGTGGAGGCGGTCCTGCGCTACCGGCATCCCTTCGTCGATCGTCGAGGCGCGGTCGTGTCCGCCGAATACGTGACGCTGGAGGACGGCACCGGACTCGTCCACACCGCGCCGGGTCACGGCGCTGAGGACTATGCAACCGGGGTTCGAGAGGGGCTGCCCATTTACTGTCCAGTCCAGGCGGACGGAACCTTTGACGAAACCTCTCCCGAGTGGCTGCAAGGGCGGGATGTCTGGACGGCGAATCCTGCGATCGTGGATAAATTGGAGGCGACGGGTCACCTTTTTCTTCATGAGAAGTACCACCACAGCTACCCGCACGACTGGCGCAGCAAGACCCCCACCATCTTTCGGGCCACGGAACAATGGTTCGTCGCCGTCGACCGCGAGTTCAGCGCCGAAGGCGTCACTTTGCGCCAATCGGCGCTGCGCGAGGCGTCCCAGAGAATCCGCTTTGTGCCCGACTGGGGACGCAGCAGGCTGGAAGGGATGCTGGAGGCCCGGCCCGACTGGTGCATCAGCCGGCAGCGAGCCTGGGGGCTCCCCATCCCCGCCTTTTTCGACAGCCAGGGACGAGTGCTGCTGACGGCCGCTTCGGTGCGAGCGGTGGCCGCAACGGTACGGCGCAAGGGCTCCGACGACTGGTTCTCCGCCGCTCCTGCAGAACTGCTGGGCGATTACGACCCCGCCCACGATTCCGAGGCGCCGGATTGGGTGCGCAAGACGGGCCGCAAAGGCCTCCAGGATCTGCGAAAAGGGGAGGACATCTTCGACGTCTGGTTCGAGTCGGGCTCCTCCTGGAACGGAGTTCTGAAGCAGCGCGGCATCGGTTACCCGGCGGATCTGTACCTGGAGGGATCCGATCAGCACCGGGGCTGGTTTCAGCTTTCTCTGCTGCCGGCGCTGGGCGCCACCGGAACGTCTCCGTTCAAGACTGTGTTGACGCACGGTTTCATGGTCGACGGCGAAGGCCGCAAGATGAGCAAATCGACCGGCAACGCCATTGAAGTGGAGGACGTCCTGAAACAGCACGGCGCCGACGTCTGCCGCTGGTGGGTCAGCTCTCTGAGCTACGTCAACGACATCAAGGTCGACTGGGAGTTTTTCAAGGTGGCGAGCGAGGAGTACCGGAAGGTTCGCAACACGATCCGTTTCATGCTCGGCAACCTGCATGATTTCGATCCGATGGAGCACGCATGCGAACTGGGGCCGGATGACGCATATTCGGTCGACGCCTGGGCGCAAGGCCAGTTGGCGAAGTTCGTGCGGGCCGTTGACGACGGCTACGATTCCTTTCAGTTCAAGCTGGTCTCCGAGACCATCTTCAATTTCTGCAACGACGCCATGAGCGCGGTCTACCTGGCGTCGGTCAAGGACCGCCTCTATTGCGACCGGCCCGACAGCCCGCGCCGCCGCAGAACGCAGTCGGTGCTTTACGCGATCGCCCACGCCCTGATTCGGGCCGTCGCGCCGATTCTGGTGCATACGGCCGAAGAAGCCTGGATGGCTCTGCACGGAAGAGAAATGGACTGGGAGGAGTCGGTGCACTTCCAATTGCTTCCGGAAGCGGCCGCAGTCGAAATTCCCGAGGCCTGGGAGGACGTCATGGAATTCCGTCGAAAGGCGCTCAAGGCGCTGGAGGAGGCCAGGGGCAAGAATGGTATAAAAAATCCTTTGGATGCAGGTATTCACATCACTACATCTAAAGAAACACTAGAGATATTGAGACCGTTCGAAGCGGAGCTGGCCGACTTGTGCGGTGTCAGCCGATTCAGCTTGACGGCGGGTCCGGAGCTCCGCATCGAGGTGCAGGATCTGCGCGGCGAGCCGCGCTGCCAGCGTTCCTGGAAGCGCGACGCGACCGTTAAGGAGCGCTCCGACGGAGGCGTTCTTTCCGACCGCGACGCCGAAGTCGCGGGAGTTGCGAAGTCGTAGTTTCAGGAAAACGGAGCCCGGTCAGTAATGACCGGGACGGTGAAACATCCAGTTCCGAGTTCCGAGTTCATACTTCCGAGTTCCGAGGGTATGGATCGGAAGCAAGGGTAACGCTTTTTGTCCATTGCGTTCCACAACTGAGGCGAACGGAACGACTCGACTCCTGGGTTTCGCCGTGTCTTTTAAAGTTCCTCAAGCCCGACCAGTCGGCGGTTCCAGCCAAGTCTAAATGAGCCGGGCGGCTTCGAACAAGGACTCCATCCGATTGTCGGGTCTACTTAAAATCTGTTACCTATGTTCCCGGACTAAAGCGTTACCCATGTCCCCGAACGCACGGACCGCCAAGAATCGCACAGCGACCGAAAGCGTTCTCGTTCAATCTTCCTCAGTTTCCCGCCGCATCGACTTCGGAAGCTCTTTGATATAGACGTCGCGTTTGGGGAAGGGGATTTCGATGTCGGCGGCCGAGAGTTCGCGGTAGGCGGCGGTGTTTATTTCGTCGAGGATACGGCCATGCGCCGGATCTTCGGTCCAGCATCGAATCTGGAAGTTCAGTGCCGAGTCGCCGAAGCCGTTGAATTGGACCCACGGCTCCACCTGATCCGAAAGACGCTTGCAGCGGCGCGTGACGTCCAGAAGGATCTCGCGCACCTTTTCGACGTCGGAGCCGTAAGCGACTCCGATGGGAATCTTGAGCCGGTGAACCGGGGAAGGCCCGCCCGTCAGGTTGATAATCCGGGATCTACCTACCAGCGAGTTGGGAACCGTGATCTCGATTTGGTCGCGGGTCAGAATCCGCGTGCTGCGCAGGCCGATTTTGGTGACCTGGCCCCGTTCCGTGCCTTCCAGAAGAATGTAGTCGCCGAGTTTGTAGGGAGAGTCCGCCAGGATGGACAGTCCGGCGAACAGATTCCCCAGCGTCTCCTGGGCGGCCAGGCCGACAGCCAGTCCCAGGAGTCCGGCCGAAGCCAGCCAGGGCGTGATCGGGATGCCCAGGGAAACGAATACGTAATAAATTCCGAGCCCGATGATCAGGACCTTGACGACGACCTCGAACAACGGTTGGGTGGAGGGCTGAACGATGGTGAACCGCTCCGGCTGATTCTTCATCCAGTCCAGCAGCAATGCGGAAGCGCGGATGCCGAAGGTCAGCCAGATGAGGGCGATCAAGGCGGTCAGAACCTTCGTGCCCCATTCCTCCATCCTTCCGGTCAGCGGCAGAATTTCCAGCGCGATGATCGAACCGATCAGAAAAACCGTGATGAAGATCGGCCGGTGCAGGAGTCGCACGATCTGCTCGAGGATCTCGGAGCGGGTTCTGCCGGCCAGACGGAGGATTCCACGCTGCACGATCAGGTCGGTCACTTTGGCGGCGATCAGCGCCAGGAGGATGACGGCCAGAGCCTGAAGGTATGGATTTTCGGCGAAGACGGGAATATAGGATCTGATCTGATCGATAAACTGCTGCTCCATCGGTACCGCCTTACGATAACTGAAGTCGAAGGCGTTTTAAAATGGATGGGATCCTATCAGTCCGTGGTGCAGGTCCCTTCAACGCCGCATTCTTCGGTCGAGGTTTCGATAGTAAACGGCCGACAGGGCGAGCAGCGATGCCAGGATCAGATTGATCGTAACCACGACTCCGGGAGTGCTCAACCCATGCCAGAGCATCAAGGCCATGCAGGCGAACTGCCCGGCCACACCGAAAAAGAAGGCGCGGGCCATCGAGCCGGCTGCAAAGCGATTTCGCCCGCCTCGCCATAAGACGTAGAGGGCGACCACTAGAAAGTAGACCCCCGTGATCTGGTCGTCGGGGCTGCCGCTCAGAAACGAATCGGCGATGATGATTCCGTAGACCGTCAGCGTCGCGATCCCTGGGAGGTGCCTGATCACGCACAACAGTCTAACCTCAATCCGACGCAAGGGGAGAGAAAGCGGAAGATTGAGCCTGTGCTATTCTACTGTCCTGAGACAAGAGTTCGCGTCACAAAAAGGGCGGCGATGCGCCCGGCGCGGTTGAAGGATCGGCCGGGGCGAAGGCGACCGCCTTGCACACGTTTCGTCTGCGGCCGGAAGCGAGCCCTCGACGCTCAAGTGGCGGGGCGGCTCGTTCTGACGAAATCCCTGCGAGGTGCGCAATCGTGAATGACAAAGTTGAGAAGTTGATCGTGATCGGATCCGGCTGCGCCGGCTGCACGGCCGCCATTTACGCCTCCAGAGCGAATCTGGAGCCGTTGGTTCTGGAAGGCCTGGAGCCGGGCGGCCAACTCGGGCTGACGACGATGGTGGAGAACTATCCGGGATTCCCTGACGGAATCATGGGGCCGGAACTGATGGAAAAGATGAAAAAGCAGGCGGAAAGATTCGGCGCCCGTTTCAGGATGGAGACGGCGACCCGCGTCGACGTTTCCTCCAGACCCTTCCGGATCGAGACCGAAGGGGGGGGATATCAGGCCGAATCGGTCATCATCGCGTCGGGAGCGTCCGCAAGGTTGCTCGGGATACCCGGAGAAAGGGAAATGATGGGGCACGGGGTTTCCACTTGCGCCACCTGCGACGGGTACTTTTTTCGAGGGCAGAAGGTGGTCGTGGTGGGCGGGGGCGACACCGCTATGGAGGATTCCCTGTATCTGACCAAGCATGCCGAAAAGGTTACGGTCGTGCACCGGCGAGACCAGTTGCGGGCCTCCAAGATCATGGCCGAACGGGCGCTGCAAAGTGAAAAGATCGAATTCCTCTGGAATACGATCGTCTTGCGCGTCCTGGGGGCCGGCGGCCAAGTGCGGGGAGTCTTGCTGAAGGGCCTGGAAGGGAACCGGGAGTACGAATTCGAAACCGACGGCCTGTTTGTGGCCATCGGTCACGATCCCAACACGAAAATCGTTGAGGGACAGCTGAAGCGCACCGAGAGCGGGTACCTGATCGTGCGCAACGGCTCGAAGACGGAAGTGGAAGGCGTGTTCGCAGCGGGAGACGTGCACGACCATGTGTACCGGCAGGCGGTGACGGCAGCCGGCGCCGGCTGCCGCGCGGCCATGGACTGCGAGCGCTGGTTGGAATCCCAGGAGCACGACCGCTCGCAGCGCGAGGCCCGCAGGGCTCAGCAGGAGCCCGCGTGACGGCCTCGTCGGATCCCGCCGACTTCGATTTCTCTTCCAGCTTGGCGGGAAAGACCGTACTGGTTGTCGGAGGGACGGGCGGCCTGGGAAGCGCCGCGTCCGTTCTGCTGGCGCGGGACGGCGCGCGTGTCGTGGCAGGTTTTCGAAGCGATTCCGAAGCGGCGAAGGCTTTTCACGATGCGGTGCAGGCGCGCTGGGGGGCTGAAATCATCCTGGTCGAGGGTGACATCTCCGACGCGCAGGTTCGTCAACGCTATCTGGAGGCGGCCGAAGCAGGAGGCGGCAAGCTTTACGGGCTGGTCTGCTTCAGCGGAGACCCCGCTCGAGTCAAGTTCGATGCGGCCGGGCCGAATGACCTGATCCATTCGCTGGAAAACAATTACGTTTATCCGCTGCTGCTGGCGCGGGACGCTCGAGAGACCATGAAGCGCAGCGGAGAGGAAGGGTCGATCGTCCTGATTTCCAGCATGCAGGCCGTCTCCGCTTTCGATTCCAGCGTCAATTACGCCGGCGCCAAAGCAGCCCTTCATCACGCCTGCAGGATTCTGGCCAAGCAGTGGGGCGGGCCCGGCGGCGTACGAGTCAACGTCGTGGCGCCGGGTGTAAATCGGGCCGGAATGGCGATGCAGTCGATCGCTTCGGGGAAATACGATTTCTTTGTAGAGGAGAAGATCATCGCCCGCTTCGGAAGGCCCGAGGACGTGGCGCGAGTCGTGCGCCTGCTTCTGGAGCCCGACGCCTACATCACCGGCCAGATCGTCACCGTCGACGGCGGGCTCACTCTTCGCCGCGCAAGGCCGTAGGCTTGGTGCTTGGTGCTTGGTGCTTGGTGCTTGGTGCTTCGTGCTTCGTGCTTCGTGCTTCGTGCGGACTCCTGACTCCTGACTCCTGACTCCTGACTCCTGCCTCCCGCCTCCCGCCTCC
>CAZAEY010000132.1:0-10032 GCA_964484155.1 uncultured Acidobacteriota bacterium | reverse complement strand
GTTTTGACCGAGCATGTCCCGGCGGCACTTGACAATGCGAAAAATTGCGGAAAATCGATTCAGCACGAAGCACGAAGCTCCCTATTCGGGCCGTCGGTGCCGGACGCGGTCCAGAGCTACGGCCAGTACGATGATGGAGCCGGTGACAATTTCCTGCACCCAGTTGGCCAGTCCGAGCTTGGTGCAGCCGTTTGCTACGACGGTCATGATCAGGGCGCCGATCATCGAGCCGGCGACCGAACCCTGGCCTCCGGCCAGACTGCCTCCGCCGATCACGACGGCTGCAATCACGTCCAGTTCGGCGCCGATTGCGGTGGTCGGATCGCCCATTGTCAGGTAGGAGAACTGCAGCACTCCGGCGACGCCTGCGAATCCGCCGCCCAGCGTGTAGACGAACAGTTTCGTTCGCTCTACGCGGACGCCGCACAGGCGGGCCGTCGCTTCGTTGGAGCCAATGGCGTAGATATGCCGCCCGAAGCGGGTCCAGCGAAGCAGGACGAAAGTTGCAACCGCCAGCGCTACGGTCATCCAGACGCCTGGAGGAAACAGCAACCAGCGGCTGCCCGGGCCCACGCTGGTCAGCAGATCGTTGAGCCAGGTGGGCGGAGCGAACACCATCTGTTCTCCGGCCAGCCCCTTAGCCAGCCCGCGGATGGCGCCCCACATTCCCAAAGTCACGATGAACGGCGCCAGGCGGAAACGGGTCACCAGCCCGCCGATCAGCAGGCCGCTCAGCGAGCCGGCGGCGATTCCTCCGAAAGCCGCTGCCAGCGGCGGCCACCCCATGCCCATCAGCAAAGCGACGGCCACCGTGCAGAGGGCGATATTGGAGCCGACGGACAGGTCGATCCCTCCGGAGATGATGATCAGGGTCATTCCCAGCGCGGCCGTGCCTACCACCGCCGTCTGCAGAAGCATGATTTCAAAATTGTTCCAAGTCGGAAACGTGACTGGACGTGCGATCGAAAACAGCAGCAGCACGAAAACCAGTCCGAGCGCCGGCCCGAATCGATCCAACCAGAGCTGAACCTTCGCCTTCTTCATGAGACCCCGCCGCTTCCGGTGGCCGCCAACATGATCTCATGCTCGTTCCAGTGTGCCGCGTTTCTGGTTTCCACCAGCCTCCCCCTGCACATCACGGCGATTCGATCGCACATGCCAAGTAGTTCGGGCAAATAGCTGCTGACCATCAGAATCGCCCTGGGACGGGTTCCTTCACCGACGGCGAGCCGATCGATCAGCCGATAGATCTCCGCCTTCGAACCGATGTCGACGCCCCTGGTGGGCTCGTCCAGAAGGAGAATGTCTGCGTCATGATACAGGAGCCTGGCAAGGGCGACTTTCTGCTGATTTCCTCCCGACAGAAAATCCGTCCGCTGCTCCGGACCCTGGCATCGGATGTCGAGCTTTTCGATCCATTCCCGGCTGCGGCGGTTCTGCCGCCGGGCGAGCACCAGACCGAATGGCCCGAGTCCGGAAAGTTTGCTCAGAGTAAGGTTTGCGGCTACCGACAGCCCGAGCGCCAGGCCTTCTTCCTTGCGATTTTCACTGACCATTCCCACTCCCTGCTTCCAGCGGCGAGGGGGATCGGCCAGCCCTTCGAAAGCCGCCACTCGGATGTTTCCGTCGCGAACCGGGTCGAGTCCGAAGATTCCGCGCACAAGTTCTGTGCGACCGGCTCCCACCAGTCCGGCGATTCCAAGCACTTCCCCTCGACGAAGCTTCAGATGAGCGCCTCTGACGGTCCTACTGGACCATTCGGACAGCTCCAAAACCGTTGCCGCGGGTCTTCGTTCGGAGCGCGGATACAGGCTGGTCAGCTCTCTTCCCACCATTCTGGCGGCCAATAGATCGACGGTGACGTCTCTTACGCGCCCCGACTCGACCAGCTTTCCATCTCGCAGCACGGTATAGTGGTCGCAAACCTGCTGCACCTCTTCCAGAAAGTGAGAAATGTAAATAATGGAATGCCCTTGTTCGCGCAGCGAACGGATCATTCGAAAAAGGTTCTGGACGTCCGATTGCGAAAGCGAACTGGTCGGTTCGTCCAGCACCAGCAGCCGGGCGCCGACCACCAGGGCTCGGGCGACCTCGATCAATTGCTGCTCGGCTGGTTGCAGCCGGCCGACCGGAGCCGAGGGATCGATGTGCCCGATTCCCAGTCGTTGCATCGCGTCAACGGCCCTCCTCCGCACTTCCCCTCTTTGGAGAAAGGGCCCCCGCATGGGCTCGACTCCCAGGAGTATGTTTTCCTCGACCGGCAGATGGGGGGCCAGGGACAGTTCCTGATAGATCATCGCCACTCCGGCGCGGCGGCCGTCCAAGGGGGACTCAGGTTGGTGGGGGTGGCCGTCGATCCACATCCGGCCTTCATCCGGACGGACTGCGCCGGAGAGCGCCTTCATCAAGGTGCTCTTGCCGGCTCCGTTTTCACCCACCAATCCGTGCACTTGACCCGGAGCGACGGAAAAATCAACCCGGTCCAACGCCACCGTGGCGCCGAATCGTTTTGAAACGCCCTTCATCGTCAGACGCATCCGGGCGGAACCGGCAGCTTCCATGTCTGGTGATCTCCTGCGGCTGGGCGCCTTCCGGCTTGCGGCTCCTTCCCTGCGGACCGTCCGGAAAGGGATCGGTACGGAAAGCTTAATCCGCGTGCGGCGGACCTATTCTCCCAAGAGTTCCGAAAATTCCGGATCGTCGATATTTCCCGCCGTCAGCAAGTGGACTCCCGTGTCGATTCTGGCAGGCGTCTCTTCTCCGCGCTGGTGACGGACCAGGGTCTCCAGCGCCGCATAGGCCATCCCCTTCGGGTTCTGAACCACCAGCGCGCGAATTTCGCCCTGCCGGAGCGCCCGCACCAGGTCGGGCGATGCGTCAAAGCCGATGAACTGGACCCGATCGGCCAGATTGTGCTTGCGAAGCGTCACCATCATTCCGTAAGTTGAAGACTCGTTGGGACAGAAAACTCCGTCGGCCCCACGAATCACGTCCAGCATCTCTTCGCTTTTCTGGATCGCCTCGCCGGCGGTCGCGCCCGCGTATTGATTTGACGAAATCACTTCAATGTCCGGATGGCGCGCAAGCGCGTCCAGAAAGCCCTGCTCGCGATTCGCAGTGCTGGCCGAACCGACCTGATAACGCAGCAGAACGACTTTGCCTTTTCCGTTCAGGCGCCGCGCCATCTCTTCCCCTGCCAGTTCCCCTCCCCGCAGGTTGTCGGTCGCTACAAAGGAGACGAAGTCCTTCCCCACCTCTCCCTTCAGGTCGGAATCGAAAATCACGACCGGGATCCCGCGGGCGGCAGCGGCCCGCACCGGCCGCAACAAAGCGGTGTCATCGAGTGGCGCCAGAACGATTCCGGAAACTCCTTCGCTGACAAACTGTTCCACCAGCGCGATCTGCATGGCCCGATCGTTTTCCTTCAGGGGACCTTTCCATTCCATCCGTACGCCCAAGTCCTGCGCGGCCTGGCGGGCGCCGCTCTCCACCTGCCGCCAGAATACGTGCGTCGTTCCCTTGGGGATGACTGCGATCGTTGATGCAGGGTCGCTACGGTCGGCGCCACCTTCGCTGCAGCCGAGCAGCGAGGCGGCGGCAAGGATGAACGCCCAGTTTTTCCATTTCTTCATTGAGAACGCCTCTCTGCTTTCTCTGCAAATCGCCGTACGCCGGAGCGCATCAGGCCCGCTTCAAGCGCCCCCGATTCTGTCGCGGGCCGTTCATTCCAAGTGGAAGACTTCTTCCATATTCGCCCACCACTCCGCTTCCCGTCGAGAGCGGAGCGGTTCCTGAAGGGGTTCCATCAGGCTCCACCACTCTTGCACTTTCGGGTCTTCGGCCATCCTCCGCATGTCTCGTTCGAAATCGGAGCCGCTGTATTCAAAATACGCAAAGAGAAGATCGTCTTTCAAAAAAATCGAGTACCGCTCGATGCGGCAGGCTTTGATTCGCGCCAAAACTTCAGGCCAGACGCGCCGATGCTGCTGCACGTATTCCTGGCGAGCTCCCTTTTTCAGGCGAATGACCTGACCGTGTCGTTGCACCATCGCCTCCACGCTGCGCGCTGGCCTCCGGAACGCGAAAAGCGTCCCGCATTGCGCCTTCTAAAATAGAGCAGCCGCTCGAAAAAATAAAGCGCCGCGAGCCGTTTTCGCGGGCAATAAAACCG
This sequence comes from uncultured Acidobacteriota bacterium, assembly GCA_964484155.1. GTDB lineage: Bacteria > Acidobacteriota > UBA6911 > RPQK01 > JAPXNP01 > DATKAT01. The sequence continues at coordinate 5,861 of CAZAEY010000132.1, read as the reverse complement.
TTTCGCAGGCGCTTGACTCCCTCCTCTGAAAAATCTTTTTACAGCAACTGCGGACCCGGGGCCGGATGTGTTACATTTTCCACTCGCATGGCCCGGCGTTGCGGGAGCGGGAAGTAGGGACGGTAACGCACTCGCGCGCGCCCGACCGTCGATCGGACGGAGAACTCGTGTGAAAGATGAAAAATTTTTCGTGACGGGCGCCTTTGGCTGCCTGGGAGCCTGGACCCTCAAGCGGCTTGTAACCAAGGGCCTCCACGTTGTGGCTTCGGATCTGCCCGGCGCGCCGATCCGCCCGCGATTGATCCTGGACCCGGAGGAATTGGACGCAGTTGAGTGGGTCGAATTGGATGTGACGGACCGCGAGACCCTCTTTGAAATCATCCACTCAAAGGAGATCACCCGAATCATTCACCTGGCCGCCCTTCAGGTTCCGTTTTGCCGGGCCGATCCTATGCGCGGAGCGCAAGTCAACGTGGTGGGATCGATCAACATGCTGGAGGCCGCCAGAAAGTTTTCGGACCGGATCCGCGGGCTGGCTTACGCCAGTTCAGTCGCCGTCTTCGGCCCGCCGCAACGGTACGGCGAAGGGCCTCTGGACGAAGACGAGCGACGTCTTCCCGAAACCCTTTACGGAGTCTACAAAAAATCCAACGAAGAGTCAGCCGCCATCTACTGGGCTGACTGGAAAGTGGCTTCCGTAGGCTTGCGTCCCTCGGTCGTTTACGGCGTTGGTCGGGACCAGGGGCTGACTTCCGATTTGGCCCGCGCCATTCTGGCGGCTGCGGCGCGAAGTCCTTTCCGGATTCAGTTTGACGGGTCTCTCGCCTTGCAGTACGCCCCGGATGTGGCGGACGCCTTCATCGACAGCGCGTTGGCGGCTCCCGAAGGCGCCGTGGTCTGCAACCTTCGAAATGACGTGACCACGGTTTCAGAGTTTGTCGATTCCCTCCGGCAAATTTATCCTGAAGCGCAAACCGACTGGAATCGCGGCCACATTCTTCCCTTCCCCTCGAATCTGGACGACTCTCGTTTGCAGCGGCTCCTCGGCGGCTTCCGCCACATCCCGATGGCCGAGGGAATAGCGGAAACGGGGCGCCTTTTCGAGCGGTTGCTGTCCGAGGGGCAATTGAAGCCGGAGCCGACGATTTGACTCAAAACGAAGTTAGCGAGAACAGCAATGGATTGTAAGATCGTGGGCATCCTTGCTCGGGACATTCGCTTCCCGACTTCCCGCGAATCGCACGGCTCGGACGCCATGCATCTGGATCCCGACTACTCCGCCTCCTACGTGATCCTGCAAACGGATCATCCGGAAGGACTGGAGGGTCACGGCCTGACCTTCACTCTCGGGCGAGGAAACGAGATCTGCCTGGCGGCGATCGAAGCGCTCCAGCCTCTGGTGATGGGCAGAACCCTCTCGTCGATCACCGACTCCATGCGGCATTTCTGGAGGGAGCTGACCAGCGACACCCAGCTTCGCTGGATCGGACCAGAAAAGGGAGCGATCCACTTGGCCACCGCGGCGCTGGTCAATGCGGTCTGGGACCTGTGGGCCAAATGCGAGGGCAAGCCCCTGTGGCGTCTGCTAGCCGGACTGGAGCCCGAAAAAATCGTCACATCGATCGACTTTCGCTACCTGACCGACGCCATCACCCCGGAATGGGCGCTGGAGCGGCTGCTCCGCCGGAGGGATGGGTACGAGGAGCGCCTGGCTGAACTGTTGGACAACGGTTACCCCGCCTATACGACCTCGACGGCTTGGTTGGGGTACAGCGAAGATCGTCTCCGCAGCCTGTGCCGGAAGGCGCTGGCGGAGGGCTGGACCGCCTTCAAGATGAAGGTGGGCGCTGATTTGGCTCAAGACATCCGGAGGGCTGCCATCATTCGAGAGGAGATCGGAGATCGAAACTTGCTGATGATGGACGCCAATCAGGTCTGGGACGTTGGGCAGGCCATTTCCTGGATGGGAGAGCTGGCCCGATTCTCGCCGCACTGGATCGAGGAGCCCACCAGTCCGGACGACGTGCTCGGCCATGCGGCCATTTCGCGGGCCCTTCACCCTATCGGGGTGGCAACGGGGGAACAATGCCAGAACCGCGTCATATTCAAGCAGTTGATGCAGGCTGAAGCCATTCAGTTCTGTCAGATCGACTCCTGCCGCGTGGGAGGCGTCAATGAAAACCTGGCGATTCTGCTGCTGGCGGAACGCTTTGGCGTCCCCGTCTGCCCTCACGCAGGAGGCGTCGGCCTGTGCGAATACGTCCAGCACCTGTCCATGTTCGATTACCTCTGCGTCAGCGGTTCCATGGAGAACCGAATGATCGAGTTCGTCGATCATCTGCACGAACATTTTCTGAATCCAGTGCAGATTCGAAACGGCCGCTATCTGGCGCCTCGAAAGCCGGGATACAGCATCGAGATGCAGCCCCAAAGCCTGATCGATTACGAATTTCCGAACGGTCGGGCGTGGAGAGACGCGTAGGCGGACGCACAACGCGCTGCCGGCGCGCTAAAAAACGGGGAGCAGCTCCGCTGGTCTGACCTGCGGTCAGCTCAGCTTGCTTTCCTTGTAGACGACGTGCTTGCGAACCACCGGATCGTACTTCTTCATTTCAATCTTGTCGGGAGTGTTGCGCTTGTTCTTAGTAGTCGTATAGAAATGCCCGGTCTTGGCGGAAGAAACGAGCTTGATCTTTTCTCTCATCGTCTGCGTCTCCTTGCAGTGTCTTGAAGTTGCAAGTTCGCGTCACGCGTAGGGCGGTGATGCGCCCGGGCGAAGTCGATCTTTCGACTCAAGACATTAACTTCCGACGTCCTTCAAAGTCAGGCCGTTCTTGCGAAGAAAGCTCATCAACCCCTGGCGAGTCACCGTTCGAAGCGCCCGCGTGGAAAGCTTGACGCTGACCCACCGGTCCAGCTCCGGAACGTAGATCCGCTTCTTCTGCAAATTGGGCAACTGTCGCCGCTTGGTCTTCTTGTTCGAGTGCGATACCCTATTTCCGGTCAACGGCCCTTTTCCCGTTAGCTGACACTTGCGAGCCATGACAACCTCCTTCAAATATCCAAAGACCGCCAGTATACAGGAATTCTCGACCGACTGCGGAAGGCTCCCGCCGCGCCGAAACCTCTCCGATTCGACGGGGCCATGACGCTGACGCTGTACGGATTCCTGTTGTGCGCGGGCTATGCGCTGACGCACGCAGTTCTGGTTCTGCGGAAAAGAAAATTCAAGGCGGCGGCCGTCGATGGAGCTCTCCTGGTCGCGTTCCTTTTGACCTATGCAATTTGGAGCGGCACGATGCCGGAAGGATGGCTGCGGCTATTCCTGTTGTGGGCGCCCATCCTGTTTTTCTGGTGGGCCTATGCATGGGCCGGAATGACCCTGGACGCCATTTATCCCGCCGGCCATTCGTTCGATCCCGGAATCCTGGAATTCGAATCGAAATGGTTCGGTCAGCCGGCCCTTCACTGGGCCAGACGCGGAAACGCCCTGCTTTGCGAAATCGCCCACTTGGGCTACGCCACGTATTATTTCTATACGCCGGCTGTCGGGGCCGCCCTACACCTGCAACAGCAGTTTCGCGAATTTGAACAGATGAGCTTTGCCATCCTGTTCGGATACCTCCTCGCCTACTCTGGATTCGCTCTCTATCCGGTTCACGGGCCCCGCTGGGCGCTGGTCGAGAGCGGCGACCTGAAGCGGGAGGAGCAGCGGATGGAGGGCGGTCCGATCACCGCGCTGTTTCGCCACATCATGTGGGGGGGCGCAGCCCACCGAGGAGGGGCCATGCCCAGCTCTCATACATCGACCGGCGTTGTCTTCGTTTACTGGTGCGGCTGGATCTGGGGCCCCGCCGGATTCATCTTGGCCGCCGCCGCTTTCCTGCTGATGATCTACGGCGCGATTTACGGACGGTACCACTACGTGACGGACATCCTGGCCGGAGCCGTTTTGGGCGCGGGCGGGATCGCCCTGGCGCATCTTGCAGTCCCGGCAGGGTAGCCTGGACCGCGCCTGCCGTTTCCGCCTCCGCGACACAACGCATCGTCGCGCAGTAAAATGCCCTGTGCCAACAGTTCGCGGACACGTAAGTAAATTGAAGTGAAATGCATGGACGGGGAGTCATGAAGAACGCTTTTGTCACCTGCGGCCTTCTGTTTCTGCTTTTTTCAGCCGGCGTTCCTGCTCAGGAAGCCACTCGGGAAGAGACGGCGGCGCCGACGCCGCTGGAAGACCAGATTTCTGAAACGCAGCACTCCCTGCGTATGGGTGCGCAGCGGATCGACTACACCGCAAGGGCCGGAACGCTGGCTCTTCGCAACGAGCTGGGAGAGGACAAGGCTTCGGTTTTTTTCGTCTCGTATTTCCGAAACGACATCGAAGATCCCCGGCTTCGCCCGCTGACGTTTTCCTTCAATGGCGGCCCCGGGTCTTCATCGGTCTGGCTGCACATGGGCGCCTTTGGCCCCCAGCGCGTGCTGATGCAGGAGGAAGGGCACGCCTTGCCTCCTCCATACGGACTCGTTGACAACGAGCATTCCCTGCTGGATCTGACCGATCTGGTTTTTATCGATCCCCCGACTACCGGATACAGCCGAGCTGCGCCGTCGGAGGATCCGAAGCAGTTTCACGGCGTCGAGGAGGACATCGAGTGGGTGGGCGAGTTCATCCGACTCTTCACAACCCGATACGAGCGCTGGGGCTCGCCCAAGTTTCTGGCCGGCGAAAGTTACGGCACGACCCGGGCCGCCGGTCTGGCTCGCCACCTGCAGCAACGGCATGGAATGAACCTCAACGGCGTGCTGCTGATTTCCTCCATCCTGAACTTCCAGACCGCTCGCTTCGACACGGGAAACGACCTCCCTTACCCGCTGTTTCTGCCGAGCTACACGGCGACCGCCTGGTTTCACAAACGACTGCCTGCGGAGCTGCAGAGAGACCTCCGGCAGGCGCTTCAGGAATCGGAACGATTCGCGCTCGGAGATTACGCTCTAGCCTTGATGCAGGGAAGCAACCTTTCGGCTCAGGATCGCCAGAGAATCTCCGGTGCGCTTTCCAGACTGACCGGCCTGAGCTCCTCCTTCATCGAGAGGTCCAACCTGCGAGTGCCGCTTCGACGGTTCGTCAAGGAGCTGCTGCGGGATCAGCGCAAGACCGTCGGCCGGCTGGACAGCCGCTTTACGGGCGTCGATGCGGATGCGGCGGGCGAGACCTTTGAATTCGACCCCAGCTACGCCGTCATTCAGGGTCCTTACACGGCCGTCGTGAACGACTACCTCCGCACGCAGCTCGGATACGAATCCGACCTTCCGTATGAAATCTTGACCGCCCGGGTGCGGCCATGGAACTTCGGGCCGGCCCAGAACCGCTACCTGAACGTGGCCGAAGACCTGCGCAGAGCGATGTCGGAGAATCCGCACTTGAAGGTCTTCGTAGCCAGCGGCTACTACGATCTGGCGACCCCCTACTTCGCCACCGACTACACGCTGAGCCATCTGGGCCTGGAACCGCCCCTGCAGGAAAACATTTCGGTCCGCTATTACGACGCGGGCCATATGATGTATATCCAGGAGGCTTCGCTGGAGAAGCTGAAACGGGATGTGACGCAGTTCTTCTCGATTGCACTGGTCCGCTGACTCCTCCGAGGCCGAGTGGCGCCTCGAAGCGCAGGCTTTCAGCCCGCAGCGCGACAAATGGAACCGGGTCCGCGAAATTGCGTTTTGGTGTTTTTCCGGGGTCTCGGCGAGGAGTTTCCGCCCAGATGCCGCTAAAATGCAATTTTCCAGACTCGGTCCCATTTGTTGCACGGGGCCCGTTGATGCTGTGAATCGATCGTTTGGACGGGTTGTAAGTTCAGGGG
>CAZAEY010000131.1:0-10207 GCA_964484155.1 uncultured Acidobacteriota bacterium | reverse complement strand
TGCTTCGCGCCGAGGTCGACTGGACCGCGCTGCCAGCCGCAACGCCGCCCGCGATCCGCCGGCTGCTGCGGCGCTGTCTGGAGCGCGCGCCGAAGAATCGGCTGCGCGACATCGGCGACGCTCTCTGGATCGTGGACGTCGCGACGGGAGAGAAGCGACAGCGCCTCCCGGGCGATGCGGTGCAGCCGGTCTGGTCGCCGGACGGCCGGCGCATCGCCGACCTCCCCGATACGTCGGCGGCGGTCTGGTCCCCTGATGGCCAGCGGTTGACGTTGCGCCTGCGCGATCGCACGCTGGGGGAGGTCGCCGCCGACCGGTTCACCGCCCGAGACACGGTCCGGTCGATTACCGATAGGAATTTGCTTTTTGCAAGGGGGAGCATAGCGGGGCCGAATTGGTGTGTAAAGGCGCTTCAATGATCGGGTGAGTTCCAGATTCAAGCAGGATCTGACTGGGGAGAAGCACCCGGGGTCTGGTGGGGGCGCTCCGAGTGGATGAGTGGGCGCCTCAACCGGAATTGAGCGCAGGAATCAGACGAAGCTGGACCGACAGGGGCTGAAGAGCCCGGGCTCTTCAGCCGCGGTAGACGGGAACGTCGTCCCAGAACACAGAATCTGTCGAAGCTCGAACCTGTCGCCGCTGGTGGGGAGAGTGTGTGGCCAGGATATAGTGCCCCCCCCGAGCCCGCCCGCCCAACGCGGAACGCGGGACGCACAATGCAATCCTTTTTCGCCCGGGTTTTCCAGACCAGGGTTTGTTCCTCTAAACCAATCCATTTGAATTACTTCCATCCATTCGAAACAGGCAGGCTCCAAGCGACCACTGATTTTCGATCAGTTCCTTGAGACTTTCTCAGACTTGCAAGCATCTTATCCTCGGTTTCGGATTTCAGAAAAGGAAGGCTTTTAAAGACCGAAAGAACCCGAACGGTTCAAGAGTCCAACGAGCGGGTGAATTCTTTCGGAAAGCGATCAATTCATCGAACGTCCGGCAATCCAGCCCAACTGTAAGATTCAGGCCGCCCGAAAATCCCAAAGGCAAGCCAACCCGGACCGGAGCGAATGCAATGGGTTGGCAATTCAGGTCCTTGGGACTTCTTCTGATCGCCGGATTCCTCCTTCCGGCTTTTTCACAGGCTTCGGAAACAGCGGAACAGCCGGTTTTCGCCCGGTTTACCGGTCGGGAAAGGGTTGATTCCTCCGATTTAGAGGCCACCTTTCGAATCTCCGGGTTCTTGGCGTCGGGTCCAGGGCTCGATGCGAAGAGCGCAACGGCCTCGCTGGATGCCCGGCTGTTTTCGGCCTCCCCGCCGCCGCCGCCGCCCGGATTCGAGCTTCGGCCTACGCTGCCGGCCGGTCTGATTCCAACCGACGTCGCCATCGCCGATTTCAACAGCGACGGGCGGTTGGACTTCGCCGTCACCAGTGGCTGGGAAGACAGCCTCTCCATTTCCTTCGGCAAAGGAGACGGCACTTTCGAACTGCCCCGCGTCTACCTCTTAAAAGGGCGCTCGCCGTTGTCGGTCGAAGCGGTCGACCTTCAAGGCGACGGCGCTTACGACCTGATCGTCTGCTACGGCGACTCCAAGAGCGTCGGAGTCCTGCGCGGCAATGGAGACGGGACTTTCCAGCAGGAGGACACCTACACGGTCTACTCCCTCTGCATCGACACCGTCACGCGGGACTTCAACGGCGACGGGATCTTAGACATTTTAGTGGTGTTCTGGGATCCGCACTCTCGCGCTCTGTTGCCCGACACGTTCAATATCGCCAATGGGCTGGGGCTGCTTCCCGGAAAAGGAGGGGGGAAATTCGGCGAGCTTCAGTTTCAGCGAGACGGGGATTACTACGGCGCGATCCAATCCGGCGTGGCGGACTTAAACGGAAACGGGCGTCTCGACGTGGTTTCGGCCAGCATGCACGCCGGGGTGGCGGTCTTTCTCAATGACGGAGACGGCAACTTCGTCAAAAGCGCTCATCTGGCCGCTTCTTGGGGATTTAATCCTGTAACGGGCGTGCAAGTGATGGACCTGGACCGAGATGGATGCTCCGACGCTGTAATCACCCATTACCTGGGCCACGTTTTGCCCTTTTTTGGCAGGTGTGACGGCACTTTCAGGCAAGGGGACCTATGGAGCCTCGCCGGACATAAAGTCTTTCACAGCACGGCAGCTGACATCGACGGCGACGGCATTATGGATCTGGTCCTAGTCGGCACGCGGGCTTCAATTCTCAGAGGAGACGGTAGCGGAGGGTTTTTGAGGGCCCGTACGATGCGAGCGGCTTCGGATATGATCTCGGCGGGCTGCGGCGATTTCAACAACGACGGCTGGATGGACCTGCTAACCGTGCACCAGACGAGCCACCAAGTGAGTTACATTGAGAATCCAGGAAGCGGCCGCTTCGGCTTGCCGGGCGGCGTGACGGCCGTCGATCCGAACTTCGGCTACTCTTTCGGTCCCACGGAGCCGCTATTTGCGGATTTGAATCGAGACGGTCAGGTGGATTTGCTGTTCATTGAAGTGGGCCCGGCCGATGGCCCCCACCGAATCTCCGTGTTGCTGGGGAGGGCCGACCATGAATTTGAAAGCGCCGTCTACTCCCACACCCACCACGAGCCTTTCATCGGCGACTTTGCATTGGCAGATTTTCGAAACTCCGGTCAGTTAGACCTGATCATGATCGGCCAGTACGGAGGCTGGGTTCCAGGCAGCAAATACATCGCATTCGCACCCGGCCTCGGCGACGGTCGCTTCGGGCCCACGACTCTAATCAGACCGACTCATGGCGGAGGCGGATTGCTGGCGATCGCCGATTTCAATCTGGACGGAGTCCTGGACGTCGCGACAGCGGACACCACCGTCGATCCGCATTTCTCCGGTCAGCGCATAACGGTGTTCCCGGGCAACGGCGATGGCACTTTTCAGGACGAATTTTCATGGAAGATCGGAGATGGGGGGCTCAGTCCGACCTCCTTTTTCGCAAGGGATTTCAACCAGGACGGAAAACCGGATCTCCTGGTGTGGACCTTTTCGCCGGGCAGTCCGCCAGAGAAAAGCCCCCTTTACCTGCTTCTCGGGAAAGGGGACGGAACGTTTCACCCCGAGCGCGTGCTGTTTGAGGACTTCCTCCCCTTTGCGGTGCTGGACCTCAACGGCGACAACCTTCCTGATTTGTTGGCAACGAAACATTTTTCATCCGATTACCCGCTGGCCACCCGACCTGCGTTCGAGGTCTTTCTAGGGAAAGGGGACGGCAGCTTTCAGAAATCTGCAGTCTATAGCCCGTTTACGGGCGTAACTTTTATTCCCTTCTATTACGATGGCATTTCGAACACGTATCGACTTTTTAAACCTCGCATCGGTGATTTCAATGGCGACGGCATTTTGGACGTTCTGGCCTATCAGTACGACCCGGAAACCTATCAACGACAGTTCGTACAGTTTCTGCTGGGAAATGGCGACGGCACGTTTTCGCATTCCAATTCCGTCTACAGCTTTGAATCCACGGCGCTTGTCGCAGACCTCGACGGCGACGGCTTTTCCGACCTGATCGGCATCGATTCGGGCGCGATCGACGTGATTCGCGCCCGGCCCGGCCCTTCATTCCAGTTCGAGCTGATAAATCCCCGAGTCGAAGGCACCCGGGGCTACGGACGCATTCGCCTGGCCTTTCCGTCGAACTCGAACAAAGAGTTCCAATTGACCTCGAGCAGCCCTGGGGTCCGTCCGCCGCCCCGCGTGACGGTCCCCGCAGGTCATAGCGATGCCGTCTTCGCCTACTCCATCGACCCTTCTCATGACTGGAAAAACTTCTTTTCGATCACAACGGTTCGCGCGGGCGAAAGCGCCGTCGCCTACGGTTGGCAGAAGGCGCCCGAGGTTTTGTACGTGCCGCACATCGGCGACGGCCTCGACGGCAGAGTCCGTCTCAGAACCAGCTTTCTTCTGGTCAACACGGGCGACGACGCTCGGATCCGGCTGGAGTTCTTCGACCCGGCCTATAAGCCCCTGGAGCTTGCGCTCGAGGGAATGGGCCCTGCCTCGATCTTCGAGACGGCCCTCCCGCGAGGCGCATCGATCTCGCTGGAAAGCTCCGGCGCCGGCGCACTTCACACCGGATACGCCCGCGCCACGATCTTCGGAAGGATCGACGGAACCGCAGTTTTCACAGGGATCGACGCGCCATCGGGACTTCTGTTGTACGAGGCGGGCGTACCTTTGACCCGACCTCAGTTTGAAGCCAGCGTGCTGCTGGACTCCACCGGATTCAGAGACACGGGGTTGGCTTTGGTCAACACCGCGGCATCCGGGTTCGACGCGGAATTGTATCAGGGGGATGCGCTGGCGCATCTGCGCCTTTACGATTCGAATTACGGCCTCGTTGGCGAGCAGACGCCGGGGCTCTTCAGCGGAGAATACCGCGCTCGCTTCATCTCCGAGTTCTTCGAAGACTCTCCCCAGGCCCGAGAGATGACTGGCACGATGACGATCGCCTCCGAAACCCCGCTGGCGTTGATGACGCTGCGGCTGAACCAGGACATGGGGAAGCCCTTTCCGCTTTCGGTGCCGAACCTGACTACATTTCCGGTGGCGCCGTCGCGCCCCGAAAGGCTGACAAACACCAATCCGTTCTTTCCGCATTTTCAGTACCTGGCGGAGTTTGGAGACGGCGAGTTCGCCAACGTACGCTTTCAAACCACGCTGCTTCTGGCTAATACCGGGATCGATTCCTTCTTGACGATCTTTTTCTTCGACGGCGAGGGTCAGCCGATGGATGTCACGCTGGAGGGGCTGGGAACGAGTTCGAAGTTCGATCTGACCCTGGAAAGAGGACAGAGCTTGCATCTGCGAAGCCCCGGGCAGGGCCCGCTGAAGGTGGGGCACGCCCGCATCGAAGCGCTTCCGAAAGTGGTCGGCACTGCCGTATTTGCCGGAACCGACCCGAAGACCGGAACGCTCATGTACGAGGCCGGCATTCCGCTGACCCGACCGATGAAGGAATTCACGATCTTTGTCGATTCCCTCGGCAACAGGGACACCGGCATCGCGATCGCCAATCCTCGAGACGCCTCCTGGTCCCCAATGAAGCCTGCTAACGTTCGACTGAGGCTCTACAACACTCGGTTCGAACTTCTGGGCGAAAGGACCCTGGAACTGCCGGCCGGCAGACACATCGCCCGTTACCTCCGGGAGCTCTTTCCCAAGATTGCGGAAGCCGCTGAGATGCAAGGAGTGATGACAGTGGCCAGCGACGAAGAAATCATCGCCGTCACGCTAAGAAGCAACGACGACCCCTTGGCGGAATTCCCTTTCGACGTCCCGTCGCTGACCGCCTTCCCCGTAATCCCGGGCAGCGCAGACGCCGACGAATAGCCACCGCGCGCCTTCGCGGCCGAGGGCGGTGTCAGTCTTAAGCCGCAGAGCTCGACGACGACGAGCAAGTCAGACCGAGTGCCGCAAATCCCTGTTGCCCGGAGGGTTGCTGTCGGCCCAGGCCAGCGCCGCAGCCTTTAAGATGGGCATCGTCGTGTTGGGGCCGGTCGACTTCAGCTTCCCGGCCTCGCTCTCGATCTGCTCGTCCATGCTTTCAGCCAGCCGGAACATGGGATGATTTCCATTGATGCTGAGACCGCGCCCCTCTTTGGACAGGTGCGCTTCGGCGGAGTCCTCTACCAGCATCTCGATCATCGGCTTCATCGCGATGCCGCTGGTCACCCCAATCTTGCCGACCACCGGTCCGAATCCGCTCCTTTCGCCGACTCGATCCGTTTCCCGGAGCTTTCTTTTGCGTTTCATTCGCACGGCCGCCTGCCTGGCCCGGCCTTGCTTGACCCGTCAGCTCCTCCTGAAGACCGACCGACTTTGTCACTCTGAAAAGGACTAATGCTCTGAGATTTGTCCTTGCAATCATGACAAGACCCATCAAACGATGACGAAAATGATTCGGCCGGCCATCAGGGTTTAAAGGCTCCATCTCCTTTCAGGTCGCAACCACAGACCCGGAAGAAACCGCTCGCTATTGGAACGCGATCGTAGGCAACGGTGGTGAAGAGAGTGTGTGCGGCTGGTGCAAGGACAAATGGGTGCTCTCCTGGCAGATCACCCCGCTGGCCTTAACGAAGGCGATGTCCGACCCTGATCGCGCTGCTGCCAAGCGTGCGTTCGACGCAATGATGCAGATGAGAAAGATCGACATCGCGCCAATCGAAGCGGCGCGCCGAGGTTGAGGCAGGGGACACGAGTGACCCTTCAGACGGGTCGCCCGTTCGCGAAAACGTTGGTTCAGTGCCTGACGGGGATGGCGCCGGGTCGTCTGACGCACGCCCGGACTTTGTGTTCTATAAGGATAGCCATGGTAATTGAAATCAAGCCATTGGAGACTGCCGCAAAGCGCTATGCGGTATGCTCCCTGTATTCAGTTATCGGATTCGATACAGAAACGGGCGGCATGCGTTGGCTTTTTCATACGCCCTGCCATAGGTTCTGAAACGAGTCTCGGGAAATTCCTTCCTTTGGCCTTTTTGCGAAAGGAGACCACCCGATGAAACGCGCCTTTTTCGTTCTGGCCGGAGCCGGCGACGCAGCCGCCTTTCAGAATACATTCGCGGGGCGGCATCCGCGCCGCTTTCTTCTGGAGCGCTTCTCTCGTCCGCCTTTCTCGCACCGCTTCGTAGAAAGGCGGCGGAGAACGGCACGAGCGCAAGTCGCGCGACGGGCTCGGTTCAGGTTCCGTGGTCTGGATTTTGACTTCTGAATTCCGTCTTCCGAGAAGCGGCAACACAGCAGTCGCGACGTGATCCGTCGCCGCAGCAGGAGGCTTATGAAATATGCGGGTTAAGACGTATGCGGAACAAGAGGCCTTCTTCGTTCGGCCCAACCCGTGGGTTTGAGCAAACGAGACTCTCTGAGATACAATTCTGGAAACTCAGGGGCCCGCTTGGCTCTTTCATTGTCATGGGACGTCAGTGGTTCGCGCGCGACGGGTCCATTTGGCGAAGAAGCGATTCGATGGAACTTGCCGAGATTCCGGTCCAGGACGTCAGACCGACCGATTGGAGTTCCCGGATATGATGGATCGTGAATCGCAGCTCCGTTATCAGTTCGGCCCCTTCGAACTGGACACGGCCGAACATACGTTGTTTCACAGGGGCCTCCCCGTTCCATTGACCCCCAAGGTTTTTGACCTGCTGGAGATTCTGGTCCGCAATCGGGGCCGGCTGGTTGAAAAGGAGCGCCTGATCCAGGAACTCTGGCCGGACGCCTTTGTGGAAGAAGGCAACATCAATCGCAACATCTCGATCCTTCGAAAGGCTTTGGGAGCAGATCCCATGGGGCGGCGCTACATCGAGACGGTTCCAAAGCGCGGATACCGATTTATCGGGGACGTGCGGGTGCTGCCCCCGGGCGAACCTCGCGACGGAGAGGGGGAAGCGGCCGCCGGCAGCGGGAGTCCTGATTTGCACCAGGAAGCCTCAATGGAAGACGCCAATGCGGCAGTTCCCTATCTCGCCGGTCGACGGCGAGGTGCATTCGTGTTTCTGGCCTTCGTTTTGGCGGCGTCATTTTTCGGCTGGAGGCAGCTTCGAATTTCAGAAACGGCGCCGCCGGAAATTCAGTCGCTGGCGGTGCTCCCACTGAAAAATCTGTCTGGAGACCCCGCTCAGGATCCGTTTGCCGACGGGATGACTGAAGCGCTCATCGGCAGCCTGGCCGAGAGTGGAACTCTCCGGGTCATCTCACGGACGTCCGTTATGCGCTACAAGGGGACTCAGAAGCTAATTCCGGAAATCGCCGAAGAGCTGCAGGTGGACGCTCTGCTGGAAGGTTCGGTTCAGCGATCGGGAGGAAGGGTCATGATCATGCTTCAGTTGGTGCATGGTCCGACAGACGACCATCTGTGGGTCGGCCGCTACGATCGAGACGAGGCCGACGTGCTGGATTTGCAGGCCGAACTTGCCGGCGCAGTGGCTGAAGAGATTCGGGTCCATCTCTCGTCGCAAACCCGCGACCGAATCGGCTCGGTCGCGCGTGTGGACCCGGAGGCGTACGAACAGTATTTCATCGGCCGTTACCATCTCTGGAGATATAACGAGGAGGATCTCAAGCTGGCTATCGAGCGCTTCGAAAACGCCCTGCAGCTTCAGCCGGACTATGCAGCGGCGTACGCCGGGCTGGCTCACGCATGGTGGGCCCGGTCGATCTGGGGGAGCGTCGGCTTTCGCGAGGCGGAGGGCCCGGCCAGAGCGGCTGCCGCAATGGCGTTGGAGTTGGACGACCGTCTGGCCGAAGCCTATGTCGTGCGCGCGGACCTGAAGCGATTGTACGACCGCGATTGGACGGGCGCTGAAAGGGACGTTCGTCGTGCACTGGAGCTGAATCCCAACAGCGTGGACGCTCATCACACGTACGCGATGCTGCTGATGGCGCTGGGGCGCTTCTCCGAAGCCATCGCTCAGATTCAGAGCGCCGAAAAGCTCGATCCATTGGCGCCGGCAGTACAGTCCAATTTTGGCAGGATCCTTTATCGCGCCCGCAGGTACGAGGAGGCCATCGAACGCTTGCACCGGGCCCTGGAGCTGGATCCCCGGCACCATGGCGCCTGGTCCCGGCTGGGCGAGGCCTACACCGAACTGGGCCGGTATGAAGACGCCATGGCGGCTTTCGAAAAGGCCGGCGAAGGCCTCGCCGGAAGGCGACTGCAGGTTCTACGCTCCCGGGAGGCCTACACGCTCGCCCGCATGGGAAGGATCGACGAAGCCAGGCAAGCGCTCGCAGACCTGGAGGCCGAAGGGAGCCTGCCTGCAGCGGCTGCGTCGCAGATCAACGTCGCCCTCGGGGACAAGGACCGCGCCTTCGAATTGCTTTTTCGCGCCCTCGAGCCAAGTGAAGATGCGGTTCATTCTTTCATCAATGTCGACCCGCCGTTCGACGACCTTCGCGACGACGCCCGATGGCGGGAGGTGCGACTCCGGCTTCGCCTCCCTCCAAAGTAATGGGGTCGCGACGCGGTTGGCGCCCGCGGAGAACGGCTCCGGTCTCCGACGCAGCGTCAGCCGGACGCGTCCTATTCGAACTTAAACGCGCCATTGCCTGGAGCTGGGATGACTTGAAATGAGTATTGTCTCGCCAACCCGCCCAGCTGGCGGCGCTGCGAAGGGTCCTCGGTCACGGAGGCGAAGGGGAAGACGCCGCTCGGCGGGGCGCTTTCTCCTCCCTGCCCCCTCACACCGACAAACGCTCCCGTTCCTCCAGTAATGGCCAGATTTCCCTGAAACAGCGAGTCGAAGCCCGCCGGAGGCTGGCCGAACGCCCAGCCGGTCGCCACCAGCGTTCCGATCGGCGATCCGTCCGGCCGCAAGATGTCGAAGATCCAGTCCGAAAACAGCGCATTTCGAATGTCGGAGATGGCTTCGCCCGGAAAGGCGTCCGGCCACAAGTTTAAGAAGCTGCCCCGCACGGCGAGGCTTCCCTTGGCCGGGGACCCGTTGACTGCGACGATGTCCGCCAGCCAGACAACTTCCATGAAATTGCGCAGCGGCAGAGGACTTGTGGGACCCGCTTCGCTCGAGAGCAATTCAGCGTCGAAGGTGTCGAAGCGGTAGATTCTCAGATTCTCAGTCTCGATCACCAGGTTCTCGCGAGGAGCGGCCGCCGCCTCGGCCAAGCGCACCGATCCTACAGCGAACAGCATGGCTGTGCCCAGTATGAAAGCAATCAGCCGAACTCGGGAAAAGTCGTTTCTCGTCATCCTAAAATCTCCTTTTCAAGTCAGTTGTGGCGACCGTTGCGCCGGCTGAGGCCCGCCCGGTACGGTCGCCGTCGCAATTTCCGCCCTTGGTTCGCAAACCAGACTAGAGGCAATGCGCCCGGAATGTCTTTCCAGAAATCTTCGAAAAAGCTCGGAAAAAGCTTCGAAAGGCTGTCTGCGTTCGCCGCTACATCAGAAGTACATCAGGGGGATGGGAAATGGGGTCGGACCGAGATAAGTTGTTGAAAAGGATTGATTTAATTTAAGGGTGGTTCCTGGTGATTCAATAAGCCGGCAGCCGCACCTGAAAATCACGCGCGGCCTGACCGATAGGAATTTGCTTTTAGCGAGGGGGAGCATAGCGGGGCCGAATTGGTGTGTAAAGGCGCTTCAATGATCGGGTGGGTTCCAGAATCAAGCAGGATCTGACTGGAGAATAGCCCCCGGGGTGCTGACGG
>CAZAEY010000130.1:0-10258 GCA_964484155.1 uncultured Acidobacteriota bacterium | reverse complement strand
AATCGTTACCTGAGCGCCCTGCCTGTTCACCAGATCCGCCATTTCCTGGAAGCCTACGGCGACCGTTTACTGGCGGACCCGGAACTCGTGGACGTCCCCTCCTGTAGTCACGATGGTGACGTTGGGTAAAGCTGTTTTGATCGACCCAAGTATGCGGCCATAATTGGAAACAGCAGGAGTACGACAAGGGTCGACCAGACTGTCCCCGCCACTACCGAAAGGCCCAGGCGTTGGGTGGGTGGAAAGTTTGAGAGCAGAAATAGACTGAAGCCCACGGCAATGATGAGGGAAGAGCCCAGAATCGCCGGCCACAGATCGGCGCGCGCCTTCACCCAGGCCTTCCAATCGTACAAGGAAGGCCGCTCCTGGCGGCGGGCGTGGAATACAAGGTGGATTAGATTGTCGATTCCCAAGGCCATGGCTATGGTGACGCCTGGAGCAGAGATGATGTCCAGGGGTATGCGAAACTGGCCCAGCACACCCAGGAAGAAGGCTGGAATCAAGCAGAAACTGGCGATCATGGCCGCCGCTAGGGCGGGCGAACGCGAGATTAAGAAGGCGATGACCGAAAACACGACCGCCAAAGCTCCCATCCCCGAAAGCATGCTCAAGGTCATTAGCTCGGCAAGTTCTCCTTGCAGCCAATAAAATCCCCCTGTCAGGACCGGTTCAAACCCGTTTTTTCGGACCGCAGCATGAAGCCGTTCCACGACAGCCCGGCGAGGCTGATTCCGATCCAATTCCTTCATTCTGAGCAGGAATCGACCGCTGGTTCGGTCTGGGGTGACAAAGCTTCGAGCAATGGCGTTATGTTCAGGTCCTTCCATCTTCTTCAGCACGCTTTCCCAGCTGAAGAGAAACGAGAGGAAAGCCCGATCGGCCTCGGCCATCAGCACCGGCAATGAGATGGCAGAGCCGACCGAGGGATCCTGCTCAAGTTCCAGTTGGAGCTGCCACATCCGTTCGAAGACTTCATTCTCGTTCAAAAGCTCGTCACTGTTGTCCTGAACGACGATCTCAAGCGGCGTACTCCCACCGCTCCGGTCGATTCTCTCGATTCCATTTCGAAGTTCGCTGCCTTCTTTGAAAAAGGAGGGAAGAGGGGGATCGGTCTGCAACTGCCCTAATCCGGGCAGGGACAGGCCGAATGCGACCAACAGGAGGATCACCAAGCCCGGGTGACGGCTGTGGAAGAAATGGCCGGCTCCCTGCTGCCGGTCATTTCCCCGTCCGTCGGGAGCCCTGGCTGAAGCCAGGAAGGCCGGGTAGATCAGGTAGGCGCTCAGAATCGCTGTCAGTGAGCCCACCGCGCAGGAAAATCCGAACTCTTGCAGAGGTTTTGCTTCAACCCAAATGAGGCTCAGGAATCCGATCAGAGTGGTGACCATAGACCACAAGGAGGCTGGCCCCGTCCAGCTGACTGCCCGCATCATCAGTTGTTCTCGATTCAGGGTCTCTTGCGATCTGGCGGCATTTCTCCAATTGGCCGTGAGAAAGACGATATGCGACAGCGTCAGTACGAAGACGATGGTGCCGACGTTTGGGCTGAGGATTCCGGCTTCCGTTCCCAGCAGGGGCAGAACCAGCAGCGTCAGAATGGAGGCCAGCAGGCAGGCGATCATACCTCCGAGGAGAATCCAGCCTGAACGATAGATGGTCAGGATCAACAAGCTGAAGGTGAGAATCGCCGCCACGCTGAAGACTTTCAGATCCTGCAGGAGCTGGCGTCGGATCTCGTGGACGACAAAGGGGACGCCCGAAATCGCCAGCCGGAAGTCCGAGCTCTGATACTCGTCGACCAGCCGCTCGATGAGAGGAATGGCGGATTCGTGAGTCTCATCGGTCTCTAGAGTTAGAATCAGGTAGGTCGAGCTTTCATCCTCGGAAACCAACAGTCGGCTCCACAAGGGACTATCAAACAGGTCCTCCAGGTCTTTGGGCCCGTGCCGAATGCCCCGCACATCGAGCACCCCTTCGATCTGCAGGAGCCTCAGCGAGAGCGTGTGGATCCGGGTGCCGTACTCGAGGGATCGAATGTCGGGCGATTGAGCCGAAAGGATCAGCTGGGGACGGGAGGGGAACATACGCCGGATCTCCCGGTCCGCCTGTATCTGACGATCGTCGGTGGAAAAGAAAAAATCGCTTTCAACTTGAGGAGTCAGGTCTCCATAACGCAGCAGCGCTGCCCCGGCGAACACTGCCAGCAGCACAAAGGCCGCCTGCCGTCTACGGGCGGCCCCTGGGCTGAATTTGAATAGGAACTCCATGCCTT
Source organism: uncultured Acidobacteriota bacterium (assembly GCA_964484155.1). GTDB lineage: Bacteria > Acidobacteriota > UBA6911 > RPQK01 > JAPXNP01 > DATKAT01. The sequence continues at coordinate 7,986 of CAZAEY010000130.1, read as the reverse complement.
TTGCGACTGCCGGAATGGAACCAGAGCGCGAGTTCAACCTCCTTTTTAACAGCGCGGAGGTTTTTGGTCACGGAGAGGAAGTCGAAGACGCCCCTGGTCGGTTAGGCGCTTGCCGGCTTCCCTCGGCACCAGCCCCTCCCAGCACCGAGTGGCCGATCTTCACAATGCCATGGATGAAAGCATGCGGCCTTCGGCGCTGGAACCTCTTGAGATACTCAAGTGAAGGTCTACGGGACCTTCCACCCCTGCCTCAGGCGATCGACAGGAAGAGTCCTCGCAACGCGATCCTACGAGAAACGAATCTCAAAGGGGCTGTCGCCCTTGGATAATCCGGATCAGGACCACCGCAACGGCCAGGATCAAAAGCAGATGAATGAATCCTCCCAGGGTGTAAGCGCTGACCATCCCCAAGAGCCACAGGATCACTAAAATTAAAAATATTGTCCACAACATGGGATGCCTCCTTCCAGTAGGCGGCGCCGGACTTTTCCAGCTATCACCCGAAAACCGAGGGTGTTTGCAATGGGTTCGGCCCGCTCAAACGATTCCTCCTTGAACCATTTAGAATCTATGTAGGCGTCGATCTAAGCCGACGCTCCGATTTGGAGGCATGCAATGCGGATTCCAATTCTCAGACGCCTGAGGCTAAAGCCGCGCCAAGCCGCGTGTTGCGGGAATCCGCAGGAACCTGCGGCTCTTTCCAGAATCAGGGAAAAATTCCCTGTCTATTTGGAGCAGAGCGCCGTTCCATGCCGATCATTGCCCCTCAGAGTCGCCGGCCGCTCTTTCCGCATCATTGTGAAAAACGGTCAACTGGCGCCGGAAGGATGCGTGTCTCGCGAAGGGGGCAAGCGGAAGCTGGGAATCTGCATTGGGCCCCGACGCGCGCCGGGGTCTCACGCTCACCCGCAGGAGAACGGATGTCCGGGGTGCGCAGCAGAAGCCCCGTAAGGTGCATAACCGGCCTCAACCGGACTCACGAATTGGAACGGCAACGCCGGGCGGGGGAATATCCGCCGGTCGAGGGGCCAGCCGAAGTTCCCACTTCGCGCAGGCGTCTCTGAAGGAACCGCCGCTCGCTCTGATTGGTGGCCAACTCGAGCGCTTTGGTGTAGTTTTGGGCGGCTTCCTGCAAGGATCCGGCACGGCGCTGCAAATCGGCGCGAGCCGAATGGAGCAGGTGATAGTCGTCCAGATCGCCGGTTTCAGCAAGGCGTTCGATTAGCGAAAGCCCGGTAAGCGGCCCGTCGACCATGGCCGCCGCTACGGCCCGATTCAGTGAAACAACCGGAGAGGGCTGGAGACGTTCAAGGAGATCGTACAACTCGAGAATCTCGGGCCAATTCGTGTCGTCCGCCCGAGGCGCTCGGCAATGGACGGCGGAGATCGCTGCCTGAATCGAGTATGGCCCCGCCCCGGCCTGGAGAGCCTCGGCCACGAGAGGCAGGGCTTCCTTAATCTGTTCCCGCTTCCAAAGACTGCGGTCCTGATCCTCCAGCAGCACCAGGTCGCCAACCCGGTCGATGCGGGCTTCGCGGCGAGAATCGTGTAGCAGCATGAGCGCCAGAAGGCCGGTCGTTTCCGCCGGAGGCTGCGGAGACAGCAAATCCCTGACAAGCCTTCCAAGGCGGATGCCTTCGGCGCACAAGTCGGTTCGCAGCGCCGATTCGCCTTGGGTCGCCAGGTAGCCTTCGTTGAAAATCAGGTAGATTACCGCCAGGACGGCGTCCAATCTGTCCGGCAACTCCGTCTTTTCAGGCACTCGATAGGGAATGCCGGCTTCTCGTATCTTTCGCTTGGCGCGCACCAGTCGCTGGGCCATAGTGGGAACGGAGATGAGAAAAGCTCGGGCGATCTCCTCAGTCGTCAGACCGCCCAACATGCGCAGCGTCAGCGCAACCTGAGCCTCCTTCGAGAGCGCCGAATGACAGCAAGTGAATATCAGCCGCAGGCGATCGTCCGGAATCTCATCCGGAGCGGGCTCCGGCTCCTGAATCGAGGTGGCCGAAACCGAATACAGGTCCAGCTTTTCCGCAAAAAGGCGACGGCGTCGAAAGCGGTCAATCGCCTTGTGGCGCGCCGTCTGAATGATCCAGCCGCGAGGGGCTTTCGGGACTCCCGAGGAGCGCCATTGCGCGGCGGCGCTCGCAAAGGCTTCCTGAACCACTTCTTCGGCCAGATCGAAATCGCCGGTGATGCGAATCAACGTGGCTACGATCCGCCCCCAGTCCGAGCGGTATAGCTCGTCGATCGCCCTGTCCACGTCCGGCAGCATAGATTCATGTTAAGAAATTTTTCAAGCGGCTGTCGAATTGTCGGCCTCCCGTTCGATTACAATCCAGAGGGCGACGCATGAAGTATATGCTGTTGATTTATTTCGAAGAACGAGATGTCTTGAGCGAATCCGAACGCCAGCACTGCTATGAGGACTCTGCTCGGCTGGCGCAAGATCTGCACTCGCGAGGGAAGTTCCTAAGCGCCAACCCCCTTCATCCGACATCGACGGCCACCTGCGTTCGATTGCGGGAAGGAAAGCGGTTGGTTACGGACGGACCGTTCGCTGAGACGCGAGAGCAGCTGGGAGGATACTTTCTGATCGATGCGGAGGATCTCGACGAAGCGATCGGCATCGCCGAACGAATCCCGATGGCAAAGAAGGGAACCGTCGAAGTCCGTCCCGTGATCGAGATCGACGGCCTGCCCGCGATCTGAAAAGGACGCGCCTTCCGACGCGGGAAGGCGGAAGTTGAAAGGAGCATCAAATGTGTGGCGTAAGAGTTCTGGTCGGAACGCGAAAGGGCGGGTTCACATTGGAGTCGGACGGAGCTCGCCGGCGATGGGAGGTCAGCGGCCCCCATTTCGGAGGCTGGGAAATTTATCATATGAAGGGATCTCCTGCGGATCCGAACCGCATTTACGCATCGCAGTCCAGCGGCTGGTTCGGACAGCTGATTCAGCGATCGAGCGACGGCGGAAAGACGTGGGAAGCGGTCGGAAACGAGTTCGTCTACGAGGGCGAGCCGGGGACGCATCAGTGGTATGACGGGACCCCGCACCCATGGGAGTTCAAAAGGGTGTGGCATCTAGAGCCGACGCCGGACGACCCGGACGCCCTCTACGCGGGCGTTGAGGACGCCGCGCTGTTTCGCTCAGGCGACGGCGGACGCACCTGGCTGGAGATCTCCGGACTCCGCAGCCACCCGTCAGGGAATGGGTGGCAACCGGGCGCGGGCGGACTGTGCCTGCATACGATCCTGCTCGATCCCGAAAGACCGGAGAGAATGTTTGTCGCGATTTCAGCTGCGGGGGCGTTTCGAAGCGAAGATGGGGGGCGGAGTTGGCAGCCGATCAACCGAGGGCTGAAATCGGAATACATCCCGGATTCGGATGCGGAAGTCGGACACTGCGTGCATCGGATCGCCATGAACCGATCCCGGCCGGAGGTTCTGTTCATGCAGAAGCATTGGGATGTGATGCGCAGCGACGACGCAGGGGGGGCGTGGCGGGAGATCAGCGGGAATCTGCCGAGCGACTTCGGCTTTCCCATCGTCGTCCACGCCCACGAGCCCGACACGATTTACGTCGTCCCGATCAAGAGCGACTCGGAGCATTACCCTCCAGAGGGAAAGCTGCGCGTTTACCGGAGTCGAACGGGGGGCGAAGAATGGGAGGCGCTCACCGAGGGACTGCCCCAAAACCACTGCTACGTCAACGTGCTGCGCGGGGCGATGGCCGTCGACTCGCTCGACTCTTGCGGGGTCTATTTCGGTACGACGGGAGGGCAGGTGTATGTGTCGGCGGACGCGGGCGACCATTGGGAGGCCATCGTTCGCGACCTTCCGCCAGTCCTGTCCGTCGAAGTTCAGACGCTGCCATGATCCGCGTCGTTTTGCCGGCCCATCTGCAGCATCTGGCGCAGGTCGATCGCGAGGTGGCGCTGGAGATTGAGGGGCTGGTCACGCAGCGCTCGGTGCTGGATGAACTCGAAAGGCGCTTTCCGATGTTGACGGGGACCATTCGCGACCGCGCCACGAAGCGCCGCCGTCCCTTTATCCGGTTTTTCGCTTGCGAACTGGATCTTTCGCACGAGTCTCCGGATGCTCCGTTGCCGAAAGCGGTCGAAAACGGGACGGAGCCCTTCTATATCGTGGGGGCTATTGCGGGCGGCTGACCGAAACGCAACAAACGGGACCGGGTCTGGAAAATTGCATTTTGGCCCTATGGGCCGTCTTGCGGCGCATGTCTGCCCGATAAACAGCCAAAATGCAATTTTCCAGACCCGGTCCCGTTTGTTGCGTTCTTAAGAGCCGGATTCCCGCAGGCGCCGTTGAGCTTCGCTGACGGCCCGTTCGGCCGCGTCTCGATCTTCCCAGCCCTCGACGCCGGTGATCTTCTCCTCCAGATCTTTGTAGATGGCGAAGAAGTGTTCGATTTCCTTCAACAGGTGCGGCGGGACGCCATCGAGCGACTCGATGTGATTCCAGAGGGGGTCGTGCAGCGGAACGCAGAGGATCTTCTCGTCCGGACCCTTTTCGTCCGACATTTTGAACAACCCCACCGGTTTCGCATCGATGATGCATCCTGGAAACGTCGGCTCCGAAACCAGCACGAGCGCATCCAGCGCGTCTCCGTCCTGGGCCAGCGTATCCGGGATGAACCCGTAATCGCTCGGATAGTGCACGGCGGAGAACAGCGTCCGGTCGAACCGCAGTCTCTTCATTTCGGGATCGTATTCGTACTTGTTTCGGCTCCCTTTGGGAATTTCAATAAAGACGGTTACGGTCATGGTTCGATTTTCCTCGGAGTAGGCGGGCGCGCCCTCGAGACGGAATCTTATCATTGCCCCTCCATCTGAACGATCGCGGCTTTCCCACGATCTGCTAATCCGGTTCTTCGATCCGGCGGAGCGTTTCGCCGTCGCTCAGGATCGCCTTCATTCCGAATCTATCGCTTTCGAACGTGGCGTGCAGGCCGGGGAAATGGTCGAACCGGAATCGGGACTCGGAAAGAGGGCTCAACATGGAAGCTCCGAGAAGGTCCTCATTTCGGAAAACTTTGACGCGCAGGCGATCGTTCAAAAAGTCGATGTTGAACCGCAAGACTCCCGATTCGTATGTTCCGAGAAACTCATGCAACTGTTCGGGCGCCAGCGGGAAGGTCGATTCGGTCGAAAAGGGAGGGGGCGCCATTCGGCCGACGCAGGAACGATCCAGATGTCGGCCCGCTTCGGCTTCCAGAAAGTCCAGCGAGAGGCGAACCAAACAATCGCCGCCTCGCCAATCCGGCAGGTCGAACGGAACATGGCCCATGCCTGGAATCTCGACCAGCAGACAGTTTTCCAGACTCCGGCAGATTTCGCGCGCGTAGGTCGGCGGGGTGGTGGCGTCGAATTCTCCTGCGAAAGTCAGGACCGGATGATCGGTTGCCGCAGGTTCGTAAAACTCCGGCGGCGGCGCGGATCGCGGCCAGACGCCGCATGCGGCCATTTGGCGGTTGACCCGGTAGTCGCCCAAAAAGGTCTCGGCCGTGTAGCGGCGAATCTGTTTCGGCTCGATTCTCGAAGTTCCTTCGGAGCACGCTATCGAGAGGTAGAGGCCTTCCGCGAATCCGGAGCCGTCCCGCGGGAAGGCATTGAGGAGCGGTTCGAAGTCCCCCTGGGCCGCGCTTCGGATCATGCGCGGCACGTCCCGCCTGCCGGAGGCGGTTGCCAGCAGCCCTCTAAAAGCCTCGGCGAATGGACCCTTCCGGACTTCGATGCGGTTGGTCTTGCCGGTCACTGGATCCAGAATGCCAGTCCTGAAGCCCTTGGCCAGCTTATCCAGGACCGACCTCCAATCCTCCCTCAGATTCGGGAAGGCGGCGTTGCATTCCGGATCCGTCTGACATTCGTGAAACAGGAGATCCAGCGCCCGCTGGGCGTTTGCCGCGTGAGGAAGCGGCGTGCGCATGTCGTTCGGCGGAGGACCGATCAGAATTGCCCTGCGGGCCCGGTCGGGAAACAGTCTCATATACGCCCGCGCCAATTCCGTTCCGTAGGAGATTCCGGATAGATCAATGGCGGCGTAACCAAGGGCCGAGCGAACCCTGTCCAGATCCCGGGCGGAGTTTAGCGTCGTGTACTGGGTCAGGTCCGCTTTCGACTCCAGCTCCCGCCGGCAGCTTTCGACCTCTGGGAGGGGGTACATCTCCTCGAGCGGCGACAGGCTTTCCAACGACGGACATTGCAGGGGCGAGGAATCACCTGTTCCCCGCTGATCGACCAAAACGACGTCGCGCCTTTCCCGGTAGGCTTGCCCCGGCCCCAGGTAATAGCCGCTCATGCCGGTCGCTCCCAGGCCGGGGCCGCCCGCCAGAATGAACAGAGGCGGGACTTCCGAATCTGAATTGAGGGCGGGAGCCACGGCGATGTTCAGAGAGATGCTACGGCCCGCCGGATCCTCATAGTTTTCCGGAACCGGAAGCGACCCGCAAAGGAGATCGCCTTGGCGGCCTTCGGGGTCGCAAGGCTCCAGCGAAAAAGCCTGTTCGAGAGGCCCGTCGCCCAATCGGGGATCCGCTCGCTCCTGCGCGAACAGGAGGCCGCCGGCTAACAGCGCAATCCAGATCATATGAACGATCGTCATTTTGATTCAAAGCGAGGCGCGATACGGCCCGAGATCGGGAATCTCCTCCAGCGCAACGTTACCATCGGGCCGGCCGAGCGGCAAGAGCTCGAATCGTCTGACCGTAGGGACGAATCACTCCGCCCGGATTTCGTACAGAATGTTGAACGGGTTTTCCAGGGGGACGCGGCGGACTTCGCCGAAGCCGGCTTCTGAGCACAGTTCGCGGACCTTGGGTTCGTGGAAGCCCAGCGTTCCGAGTCCCGCCCCGCCGGCGCCCAGCGAAGTGGTCATGCAGTACAGGACGCTGAAGCCGTGGAACATAGCCCCCAGCGGGCCGAAGTTTTCTTCCAGCTTGTGCGAACAATTGACGTCCAGACAGACGTAGACGCCGTCTGGCTTCAGACTTTCGCGGATCGCCGTCAGCAGCCGAAGCGGATCCGCCGCGTCGTGCACCACGTCGAACGTCGCGATCGCGTCGTACTGTTCCGGCAGCCCCTGCGCGACGTCCAGCTGCCGGAAGCTGACCCGGTCGGCGACTCCTGCCTGGGCGGCGTTCTCGCTCGCCCTTTCGATCGACGGCCCGAAGATGTCGTATCCGACGTAGCTGGATTTCGGAAACGCTTCGGCCAGCTTTATGAGCGCGCGGCCCCGCCCGCAGCCCACGTCGGCCATCCGCGCCCCGCGCTCGAGCTTTTGCTGGACGTCAGGCATGGCCGGAATCCAGACCTGCGTCAGCAGGTTCTCGAACCAGCTTTTGGTGAAGCGCTCCATCCCGTCCCACCATTCGGGCGGGTAGGCTTCAAACGGCACGCCGCCGCCATTGCGGAACGATTCCGCAACCTGGCCGACGACTCCCGCCATCGCCGGGATCATCTGATGAATGCCGCCAAAGAAAAAGGGCCCGCCCTCCTGGGCGAGGACCGGCGCGTGTTCGAGTGGAAGAGTGAACCTCTTCTGTTCGGCGTCGTACTCCAGATAGCCGGCGCTCGCCATCGCTCCAAGCCACTCTCTCGCGTAGCGTTCGCTGATTCCGACGCGTTCCGCTAACTCATCGCTGGTGGCCGGACCACGCGTCGCCAGGTCCCGAAACAGCCCGAGGCGGTCGCCTATCGACGCTAGCAGCGTCACCATGGCCGCGCTGGTGTCTCCGAGCACCTTCCCTACAAATTCCTCAGCCTTCTCCTGATCGACAGCAGGTTCGTTAACCATTTTGACCTCCTTTGCGAGTGAAATTGATGTATGCCAGCCATAACAACACTGCTGACAATCGGCCGGCGGTCCTACCAGGCTGACCTCGGCAACCAGCATGCTGGGTCCCTTTGAATGACGGACCACCGTCAGATGATAGGTCAAGAATACAACGATGCAGGAAATCGTTGCC
>CAZAEY010000129.1:0-10400 GCA_964484155.1 uncultured Acidobacteriota bacterium | reverse complement strand
GCGGCGCCTGCGGGCGCTGCGGGGCAAGATCCCGGACGCAAGGGCGCCACGCCGACGCCGGCCTGGGGCGGGTCAGCGGTCGCGGTGATCCTCGTCGACACCTCGGTGTGGATCGAGCACTTCCGAGGCACGGCGCGGGCCGCCCGGTTGCTGGCGCTCCTTGAGACGGACCAGGTGCTGATGCATCCGTGGATCCTTGGAGAGCTCGCGCTGGGAGGCTTGGGCTCAAACAGGGAGGCGGTGCTGGACGATCTCAGGCGGTTGCCCGCCGCGCCCACGATCGAGGATGCGGAGGTCCTGGAACTGGTGCTGGCGCGACAGCTCAGCGGGCGAGGCATCGGCTGGATCGACGCCCAACTCCTCGCTGCGGCGCTGGTTTGGGGCTGCGGGGTCTGGACGTTCGATGCCGCGCTCGCGGCAGTGGCAAGGGACCTCGGCCTGGCTGGCCGCGATCCATCGCTCTCCCCGTAGGCCTTCAGGCTGGAGGAGGACTTGCGCATCAGGCGCTCCCCGGCATCGCAGATCGACTCATTGCATCAACTGGACCCGACGCGGGTCCCGTCGCTCTGACATTCGGCGCTCAAGCCGTTCAGCTTGCCGTTGCGCCTCCATTTGCGAAAACGGCCCCCCCATGCTTCCAAATGAATTCGTCGCCTCGACGTTACAATAGACGCATGCCTCGAGAACCCGATCACGATTTGACGATTCCGGAGGCGGAGCTGTCTTTCTCTTTTTCCAGAAGCGGCGGCCCTGGAGGCCAGAACGTCAACAAAGTCAGCACAAGGGTCACGCTGCATTTCGATCTCGAGGGTTCTCCCAGCCTGACCCGAGAGCAGAAGGATCGTCTGAAAGAACGACTGGCTTTAAGGATCGACAAGCGGGGCGTCCTGAAACTTGCCGCGCAGAAGCACCGCAGCCAGGCGGCCAATAGGAAGGAGGCCGTCGAGCGGTTCGGCCGATTGATTCGCTCCGCGCTCAAGACGTCGCCGCCGCGCAAGCCGACGCGAGCCTCCAAAGCCGCAAAAGAAAAACGTCTCCAGGAAAAGACCCGCCGCAGCCGAATCAAATCCGCACGCAGCCTTAAAATCCTTCCGGAAGATTAGGTTGTTTCAATCCTCCCGGCCGAACCTTTTCGGCATTTCGGTTTCTAAGTCTGCAGGCAGGATTCGAGGGCCGCAGAAGCCGAAGCTCGAAGGGTTTCCCGACACGCTCCGATATCCAACCCGCGGGATGTCGATCCACGAAGCCCGCTTCCGGCGCCGGCGCTGCAGCCGACTGGACGGGAAATTGTATAAGAAAACATTAACAGCCCAAAAGAGAGGAAGTCAGGTCCTATGTTTGAAAGCTTGCTCCAATCTTCACCCGTCCCCCGAAACCGAAGTAAGAGAACCCTTGCGGCATCTTTATTCGCGCATGCGGTCCTGGTGGCGGCAATCATTGTTGCTCCTTTGATCTATTACCAGGCCATCCCCGGTCACGAGCTGTTGACCTTTCTGGCCTCTCCTCCCCCGACTCCGGCCGCGCCGCCTCCACCGCCTCCTCCGGTCTCGGCGAGCCAGCCGGAGCTTCAGGTCGTGCGAGTGGACCCGGCTCAGTGGATCGAGCCGCAAAGGATTCCCGACCGGATCCCTCCGGCGATGGAAGACATTCCGATTCTGCAGAACCTCGAGGGAATGAGCGCGCCGCCGGGGCCTGGCGGCGGCCGGGGCTTCGTTCCGATTCCCCACGCCGAGGCATTGATCGGCGTCCCGACAGACCCTCCCCCGCCGCCGGCCATACCGAAGGAACCTCTGCGGGTCGTTAGCACCCTTCAGGCCTCCAGACTCGTGCATCGCGTAGAACCGGAGTATCCGGAATTGGCGCGGCGCACGCGCGTGCAGGGGATGGTTCTCCTGCAGGTAACCGTCAACGAGCGAGGCCTCGTTTCCAGGGTGGATGTGCTCCGCGGACATCGACTTCTGAATCAGGCCGCCGTCGACGCTGTCAGGCAGTGGCGTTATTCCCCCACGCTGCTCAACGACGAACCGGTTCCCGTGATTGCGACGGTGACGGTGACCTTCGTCTTGAGATAAGGACTGTCTCTCGATCCGAATTCTGAAGGATTGGAACCGGCATCCGCGTGGGTTGCGCTCTTTGCGGCAGATGACGTTCTCTGGGCGGCCCTATGTAAAGCCAGCGCGTCTTTTGAGACTTGGTCCGCGTTCGTTGCACGGAGCAGCGGCCGGAGGCCCGTTGACACCTGTGTGAAAGACGGTTAAAACAGCGGCTGGAGAATCATGGCAAGACTTTCGGGCAAGCGAGCCATCGTCACCGGGGCGACGAGCGGGATGGGAAGAGCCACGGCGGCGCTGTTCGCTCGCGAAGGCGCCCGCCTGATCCTGAACGGCCGGGATCCGGAGCGGGGCGCTCAAGTGCTGGAGGAAGTCCGCTCCTGCGGCGCCGAGGCGGAGTTCGTGTACGGCGACGTCTCCCGATACGAAACCAATCAGGAACTGGTCGATGAGTGCCTCCGCCGGTTCGGCGGTGTGGACGTGGCGGCAGCCAACGCGGGAATCCTGGGATTGGGATCGGTCACCGAGGTTCCGCTTGAGGTGTGGCGCGATGCGATTGGCGCCAATCTGGATTCCGTCTTTTTCCTGATGCGATGCGCCATTCCGGCGATGCGGCGGGCAGGCGGCGGTTCCATCGTCGTCAACGCCTCCATCGCCGCATTCAAGGGATTTCCCAATCATGCAGCCTACTGCGCCACTAAAGCCGCGCTGGTGGGCCTGGTCCGTCAGACGGCGATCGACTACGGTCCCGACATTCGGATCAACTCCATCTGTCCCGGTCCGGTCGACACGCCACTGATCTGGACTTCGGCGGAAGCTTTTCCCGACCCCTCCAAAGCAGTCGCCGCAGCGGGTGAGCGGACGGTTCTGAAGCGTCTCGGCGAACCCGAAGACATCGCCCGCGCCGCCCTGTTTCTGGCGTCAGAAGATTCCAGTTGGATGACCGGCGCGTCGCTGGTCATCGATGGCGGCATTATGACCGGCGCCTGATCTGAATCCTCCGTCAAAAGCTGTGAGGTTTCAGACTTGGGGGACGGGGTCGCCGCCTGAGGGGACTTCCACAGTCGGCTTCCTCATTTCGGCGGCGCCCACTCCGCAAGCCCGATGTGCGGGCGGCGTGATTTAGCCTTGTGCCTGAGCGCAGGGGCATGCTCCCGATCCATCGTCCGAGCCCTGCTTGGCCGGGCGACGCTCCAAACCGCGGGTGCGGGAACAGGCTCCATTGCGTAAACTCATTCGAGCGGCCTATGGGAATCTATTCGCGATACATCTTCCCTCGCCTGATGAACTGGGGGCTTTCCCACGAAGTGGTGACCCGGTTGAGGAAGTCTCTCTTGAATGAGGTCGAGGGACGAATTCTGGAAATCGGATTCGGAACCGGCCTGAATCTTCCCCACTATCCCGAACGAGTTCAACTGTTCGCTCTAGAGCCCAATCCGGGAATGCTGCCAATGGTCGCACGCGCGCGGAAAACAACCAGCAAAGCCTACTCCCTCTGTTTGGCGGACGCGCAGAGAATCCCCTTTCGCTCTGAAAGCTTCGATGGGGCGGTCAGCTGCTGGACGCTTTGCAGCATCGCCGACGTGGACCGCGCGATCGATGAGATCCGCCGGGTCCTTCGGCCCCGCGGGCGCTTCTTCATCCTCGAGCACGGTCTCAGCCGCGAGCCTTCGATCCAGCGCTGGCAGCATCGACTGACGCCTTTGCAAAAGCGGCTGGGCGACGGCTGCCACCTGAATCGGGACATGAAAGATCTGGTGGAGAGCCGCGGATTTCAATTCATCGAGCTGGAGGAGGCCTACCAGGAGAAGGCGCCACGGATATTCGGCTATTTCTATCGCGGAATCGCCGTGCGCAGATGAGCTGACTGGGTCCGTCGAAACTCCCCCCCCTTGAGAATGTACCGCAGCTTCAGATTCATCCTCGTACGCTCATCTCCGACGGCGGCTTGGCGCCTCCCGGAGGCGAGATGGAATCCGGAATTGACGCTTTTCCGTTCGATTTCCGCATTACAGATTGAAGGAGGACCGGCGAATCCGGCTCCAAATCACCCACTACATGAGGAGAAGAGGATGTCTGAAGAGAACAAGGCGATCGTCAGAAAGTTAATGGATCAAGTCTGGAGCGGCGGAAATCCGACCGTAGTCGATGAACTGTTGTCCACTGAAATTGTGCGGCGCGAACCGGGTGAAGAGGCTCCCCTTCGAGGCCTGGAAAAATACAAGGAGCGAGTGGCGTTCTTTCGAACCGCCTTCCCCGATCTCGTTGTGAGCTTCGATGAAGCCGTCGCCGAAGGGAACAAAGTCGCCGTCAGATGGACTGCCAGCGGCACTCAGAAAGGCGCTCTCGGGGACGTCCCGGCCAGCAACCGCAGGTTTGAGACTTCGGGTTGCTCGATCATCCGCATCGAAAACGGTCGGATCACGGACGAATACGCCGCGTGGGATTCGCTCGGCTTCATGCAGCAACTGGGGGCCGTTCCGAAATAGCCCGCATTTCTCACACTGGATCGGCTTGAGAGGGCTCCCGGACCACCGTCAAATCGCGGATGAATGGGTCGATTTGGGTGAGCTGAGCTGAAAGGAACTGAATGTCACGCTCGTTGAAAGCCCGACATCGAACTGTCTGGCTTAGACGAGCAAAAGTCCGCGAGTATTTGTTCCAACTTCAAACTTCACATCAAGGAGCTACTGATGAGATACTTGAGATTCGCCGCCCCTGTTCTATTGTTATTCCTGACGTTGAACCCCGCTTATGCGGGAGACAAGGAGGACATCCAGGGGGTGATTTCAAAGCAAATCGCTTCGTTCAACAATCAGGATTACAACGCCTATTTCCAGTTTTTTGCAAGCGACTACACCGCGTTCACCTATGTGGCGTCATCGCTCCGGCACGATGCCTCCGCATGGAGGAGCTTCATCGAGGGGACCGCAGCGCTGGAGCACGTGAACTATCATCAGCAGGATGAACTGATTCAAATCTACAATGGAAACACCGCGGTGGTCACCGGCTACTACACCTTCACCTGGCAGCCCAGGGGAGAATCGGTGAACACCCAGTCCGGAAGATCCAGCAACATCCTGGTCAAGCAGAATGGGAAATGGCTGACGACCCACATGCATTTTTCTAAGATGTTTGACTGACGCGTCCAGCCATGCGGGTCTGCGGCGTCTCGATCCGCCGCAGGCCGGCGCGCCCTAAGGGCCATTGCCGCCAAGTCGCGGCCGTAAGCGCCAAGCCCGCCCTGCAAGAACTCGTCGCTGATCCTTGGAGCAGCCCAATTGTGACTTGTGGTCTGCAGCGCCTGCGCCAACCGCTTCACAGGTGTTGCCGGGCGGATTTTCAGCATTGCAGCCGGGTTTGAAGCCATCGCCCCGCCTTTGCCTTGAATCGTGTCGACTCCGCACAAGGGATTGCGCCGGGTGGGCTGCACGGCCGCGTCGAACGGATCCAAGTTCGTTTCACTCACCTCTTGCGCCGTGGGGGCGGAGCACCGCCATTGCCCTCCGGCCTACCGTCGTGGTACATTCGAGTCGCTCGTTGATTGACGAAGCCGCCGGGGGCGCGCGGCTTCCGTTGGGGGCTCGCTCGCGAGACCGCGTGTCAGTCTGCTTACCCGAATCGTCCTCATTGAAGGGTGTTGAAGGGCAGCAGCGGCGCAAGCCGTGTCTGCGCGACTCCTCCGCGGCCGTCCCCCCAGGCCGTGCACAGGGAATGAAGGCTGGAGAGGGGCGCCGCAGAGGACTCCTCGCGAAAACGATGCATCTAATCTACTGGTGGGGACCGCCGCTTTCGTGTGCTATCTCGATCTCCATCCAAAACCAATGACCCAAGTCAGGAGGAAAAACCGGCTTTATGTCAGATCATTCTCGATCGAAGTTCGACTACGATGTCGTTATTATTGGGGGCGGTCCTGCCGGAGCGAGCATGGGGGCTTACCTGGCCAAGGCCGGCGTCAACTGCGCAATTTTTGAGCGCGAACGCTTCCCGCGGCCGCATGTGGGCGAGTCCCTGGTGCCATCTTCCACCCGCGTCTTCAAGGATCTCGGCTTCCTTGAAACGATCGAAGAAAACGATTTCCCGCATAAATTTGGCGCCGTGTGGACGGTCTCGAACACCCGATTGACGGCCAGCCATGACTGGGAGGGATTGAGACCGAACACTGAAGCCGATATTCGGTTCGAAGAGCGCGCGCAGCCCGGCGTGGATCAGAACTACACCTACCACGTGGATCGAGGAAAATTCGATCAGTTGCTGCTGCAGCACGCGGCTCGCCTGGGGGCAACCGTGCATGAGGACGCGCCGGTGAATGATGTCAGTTTTTTCGACGATCGCGCCGAGATTCGCGTCGCTGGCATGAGCGGATCCAATTCCCTCGTGACGGCTCGGATGCTGGTGGACGCCAGCGGAAGGCGGACCTTTCTCGGAAACCGCCTGGATCTCAAGGTCAAGGACCCGGTTTTCGACCAGTACGCGATTCACACCTGGTTTGAGGATTTCGATCGAACGAGGATCGAGCCGGAAAAAGCGGATTACATCTTCGTTCACTTTCTGCCCATCACCAATTCCTGGGTGTGGCAGATCCCGATTACCGATTCGGTCACGAGCATCGGCGTCGTCACTCAGAAAAAGAATTTCGTCGGAAGCAAGCAGGACCGGCAGGACTTTTTCTGGCACACCGTCGCCTCAAGGCCTGAGCTTTACGAGAATCTCAAACAGTCAACGCAGCTCCGTCCGTTCACCGAAGAAGGGGATTACAGCTACGCCATGACGGAAATAGCCGGGGACCGATGGGTTCTTACCGGCGACGCCGCCCGCTTCGTCGATCCCATTTTCTCCACCGGAGTCAGCATCGCTTTGAATTCCTCACGCTTCGCCCACCAAGACATTCTGTCGGCCCTTGAAACAGGCGATTTCTCGAAGAAGTCCTTCGAGACGTTTGAAACGACGATGCGGCGGGGAGTGCGCAACTGGTATGACTTCATCAGCGTCTACTACCGGCTGAACATCCTGTTCACAGCGTTTATCAACGATCCCCGTTATCGACTGGACGTGCTCAAATTGCTGCAGGGGGACGTGTATGAAGAGGATTCGCCTCCTGTTCTTAAAAGAATGCGCGAGATTGTCTCCACCGTGGAAAACAACAGAGAACACCTCTGGCACAAGCTGCTTGGCGGTCTCTCGGCGCGGGAACTGAGAGAAGCATTTCATTGACGACAATTTTGGGAGATTTCGCCTGGGGGCGCTTGACGTCTTGAAAATTCCGTTGCAAAACGGGAGTCTCATCGATTCGCCCGCATTTCTCACACGTCTCCGTAGCGAGGCGGCGGAGAGCCGCGCGGATACAAGGCGTGCGACGGAAGTGGCTCAGGTTCCGTGGTTCCGAGGTTCAGAGGTTCGGGTTTCAAATTTCAATTTTCAGATTTCACGTTCTCACTGCGATCGAGAGCCTCAAGTCAGTGACCAGCCATTCTGGATTCTGACTTCTGGATTCTGTCTTCCAAGGAGCATCAACGCAGTAGACGCGCCGCTATCCGACGCCGCAATAGGAGGCGTGTAGGAATTGCGGACTGCCCAGCATCACGGCTCGCAAGCGACTTCCAGCATGGGCGGGTTGGCGCCTTCCCGACTGTCAAACGAGGCCAGCGCATTCGAGACCGCATCGAAGCGAAGGCTGAATCCGGCGATCCCGTCGTTTCCGAGTTGCTGCAAGACGAATGTTGTGACGTTAAAGGAATAGGTGCTGCCGGCTGCGGCCATCTGTACGGAATCCATCGGCGCTTCCGCCGGCGGCTGATTGTTCCACGTGATCGTCGCTTCATCCCACGAATCTTCCTGCACCGAATAAGCCCAGATTGGGGGACTGTTGCTCAGAGAGATGCTGTTGAGAAACATCTGAAGCTGGGCGGACGTCAGCGTGCAATCGAGGCTCGACAAATCGAACTTCAGGAAGGACCGAGCGTTGCGACCGACGGCGTTTGTCGTTCTCGCCAGCAGCGTGTCAAGTGACCCGAAGTTCGAATCGGCTCGGATTCCGTCGGTGACGTGCGCGTCTCCAACGGGGCTGAAAAGATGAATGACGCCGTCCGAGTCGCTTTCCAGAATGGAATGGATGTAGTCTCTGAAATCCGATCCGACAAAGTTGACTGCCTCGACGGAGAAGACGTAGTCTCCGACAAGATCAGGAATCCCCTCGTAGACCCCTTCCGGAGTGAGCGCCATGCCCGGCGGCAGTTCGCCCGCGACCACATTCCATGAAATCGGACTGCTTCCGACGGCCTTGAATGTCGCAGAGAAAGGGACTCCGACGACGACGTCCGCCAAGGCTGTCGGCTCGACGATCTGGGGAGGGCTTGGATCTCCAGATTCGTTCGCCGCGATGGGGATGGTTGCCAAGGCAGTGTTTCCATCGTTGTCTGAAACGGTGAGTCGAACCTCGTAAAAGCCCGGAGCCGGAAAGATCTTGCCGGGGTTCTGCTCGAAAGAAAAGCCTCCGTCGTCAAACGTCCATGCGAACTCCGTCACGGAGCCGTCGGGATCGTCAGCGATGGCGGAGAATTGCACTGTCAGCGGAACATGACCTTCACTCACATCGGCGGACGCCTCAACCTCGGGAGGCGCTCCCACTGCGTCGCCACGCAGAAACCACGGCGCTGCGGTCGGATCGGTTTTGAAAAACGCAAGCAGCTGGTCGGCGACCTTGGCCCTGCCGCTTGCCGAGGGGTGAGTGAAGTCCGCGGCGACGTCAGTGCACGACCAGACGAAGCCGTCCGATCTGCCGGCTTCTCCATCCGCCCACAGGTAGGGGCCCCATGACAACCATGGCGCCACGCCTGCAACGGGGTCGAAATTCAACCCAGAGTCACCGGAGAGCTGCTTTTCAATCAGCCATCGCACCGCAAACCCCGACTCGAACGCATAGGGCTCGGGATTGATCGTTGCAGGGTCGTCCGTGTAGGAGCGCGTCCGACTGGACAGGTAGACGATCCGCAGATTCGGATACTTGGCCCTTGCAATCTGGACGATCGCCTCCAGGTGCTGCAGCAGAACCTGGGCATGCGCTGGAAATTCCCCGAGTTCGGCGGGATTCCTTTCCGCCTGCTTGATCCACGCAACCTGAACCTGCGCGGATGTGAGCCCTGCTTCCAGAATGCGCTCCTCCAAGACCTCCCATGCCGGCGCATGAGGTCGGCTCCACCACTTTGCAGTCTGGCCTCCCTGAGCGCCGTTCACAAGAACAAGCGCAGAATTTGCGGCGGGATCCGCTTCAGCCCGGGGCTTGAATGTGTACTCCTGACCGTCGAACTCAAGTTGGGTGTTGGACATGCCGATTGAAATCAATCCGATTCGTCCTCCCGCCGGATCCACCTGCCCCATAGCGTTTCGTGGAAGGATGAAATTCATCGCAATGTCTCGCCCTGCCGATTCGTGAGCCTGCGGACGGTTGTTCATTCCGTCTGGATAAAGACCTCCAAAGACGCCCGGTTTGTACTCCCCGGGTCCGAGGTCGTTTAGAGGGGCGACATTGATGGTGGTCAGTGGACAGGACGTTTCCCGCGCAATTGCGACGGAAGTGAAGCCGACCCACAGGACCGACCACAGAAGGATCCTGTGAGGGGATAAGAAAGGAATCCTCGCCAATTTTTCACGGAGCATGGCAGTTTCCGAAGAGGCTATCAGCAGGCGAATCGAAATGCAACCACCCGCCTTCCTTCGCGTTCGGCTCCAAGCGGGTCGGCAGGCGCTTAGCCCGCACTCCCCCGCTTGATCATTCGAGGTCAAGAGGGTAAGTATGGGTTCAAGGGCGAATCAGGGTTCTCGCCAAGGCATTTTCGGCGGGACTGAAAGGGAAGCGCATCATCGACAAGAGATCAGAGGAACGAATTCGGGAGGCCCTGGATTCCTTTCAAATCGAACTTCCTTCCTGGGGCTTTGCGAACACGGGCACCCGTTTCGGAAAGTTTCTGGATCCCACCGCCGCCTCTTCGATCGAGCCGCTTCCCGTCCCCCCGCTCACTTTGTTTCTCAGGTTTTCTTGACAGGGACGCCGCCGGGTTATACCTTCGCGTTCAAACTCGCCTTCGGGCGGCTTCCCGAAAGATGAGTGAGATATCCACTTGGCGCGGGCAGGGCTGGCGATTCTGTTGGCATCGGGGTTTGGCGCGGCGCTGGCGCACGACGCGCTCGAACACTACGTGTTGTTCACCGTACGCAGCACATTTCGCGGTGAAAATCTGGACACGGAGGTGACGACGGTTTTCACGGGCGAAGGAAAGCGCGATCTGTTCGACCGCGGGTTGGCGCGAATTTCTCACTCGCGATCTGCTGCAAAACAATCGCGCCTACGCG
>CAZAEY010000128.1:0-10483 GCA_964484155.1 uncultured Acidobacteriota bacterium | reverse complement strand
GATGGGTTCGCTTCATGGCGTCGACCAGTTTCCCATACGGGCGATCGGTGACGTCGACCAGGCCGATGTTGTAATTTTCGCCATCGAAGCGGCCTGTGGCCGGTTGATCGGCCCACTGAAACCAGTGCACCCCTATGAGTTCGGGCATCGCGAACGCCTGCTCCACATAGCGTCGATACGCGACCCCTCTCTCCGCTTCATCGCGGACCTGAACCAGTCCGGCCGACAGACCCCGGCCAGGCGTTCCGAAATGGAACTCTCCGATCAGAAGCGGCTTGCCGGTCAGCTCCGACACCTGCTGCACTCGTTCTTTGGAGACAACTTCGCTGTAGATGTTGACGCTATAGACGTCAAAGGCTCGAGCCGCGCGAATTTCGGCTGAAGTGGGGCGACCTCCCCCCCGCATGCCCAGATTCAGATGGTTGGGATCGTGCCGGAGCACGGCCGCGCTCGTGATCTCAACGTATCGCTCAAAGGCCCGGTCGATGAACTCCCGCCTTCTTTCCGGACTGTCTTCCTCTTCCAGCCATTTCAAAAGCGCCGCTTTGGTCGCGGTTTCCGGTCCCGCCAGGATCATTTCGGCCGTCTGCAACTCCTTTTGCGTAAAGGGAGGTTCGTTAGCCAGAAAGTATCCAAGCAGCCACGGATCGTCCCTGCGCGGAGCGCATTGCTCCCGCGCTAGCTCGTCGGCCAGCTGGACGAACTCCTCTGAGTGGACGTCCGGCAGCCCCAGGTAGGACACCTCCGTCTGCCAGCTTCTCAGCGGGATCACGTAAGGCTTTCTTTTGGCGTCCCAAAGTCGCGAATCGCTCCAGTTTGCGATCGTGTTGAGGCCCCAGGATTCCATCCGCCGCACGGTCAGATCGATCCATCGATCGACCCAGTCCTCGCCGAGCCGCCGCTGGAGGTTCCAGGTCAGAAAGGAGGCTCCGGGCCTCCCGGTAGTTGAAGCTGGTTCTGCCGGAGGAAGCTGTTCAAACAGCTCTTCCCTGCCGGCGGTCGGCGTCGTCATGTCGGGCCGCATGACATCGGCGCCGGCCGAAAGGAACAAATGGCCGTCCGGATCCACAAACCACCACTTGCCGTCAATTCTCTCGACTCGAAAGAACCCGGTCGCCTCCGCCTGCGTGTGCAGGAAGCCGCCGTAGGGGCAGTAGCCAAAATCGCCGGGCTTCAGGCTCTCATCCTCCTGCACCCAGGCCGCCTGCAGCTCCTCCTCCGCCGTCGCCTTTTCCGGCCAGTCGCCGTGCGCGTACTGCCCGAATCGATCGACCAGCGGCAGGCCGTCCAGCACGGCGTCGCCCGGCGACTCCCGGGCCAGAGCGATGGATCGAAGCTCCAATCGTGGCGTGCCGACCGGATCTCTCATCTCGAAGACCAACGCCTCCACATCGTCCACCGGAGCGAATGGCCCCCACAGCGAAAGGAAATAGCCCAGCCGGGAGCGATTCCCCACCGAAGCCATGTCGTGGCCCGAAGCAGGGGCCGCGGCCAGCATCGAGACGGGGATGGCGGCCCGCGCCCACACGCCCGGATACGGGTGAAACAAGATTCGGCTGTAGCCCGGCGCGCCGGCTCCGTTGGCTCTTCGGAATACCTTGAGGTCCAGACGCTGCGGCGAGGAAGCCCGAAATTCAAAGACCAGGGCATCGTAACCCGACCAGTCGCGGGGAAAGTCGGGGTCGATTTCATCCAGCGGAATTTTCGTTTCCACAGAATCCTTGGAGGAATCAAAATGGATGATTTTGGACCAATTGGAAGCGGCCCAACCGACTTCCGGTCTGAAAGCCGACGAGAACAGCCATAGAAAACCCACGAAACCAGAAGCGAAACAGATCAGCCGCTTCGGTTTTCGAATCAAAGTGGGGATCACGTTGAACCTCCTGAATTGGATTGCTGAAACTGTCGTCTGCATTCAATACTCGACTTCTGCCTTCCTTTCAAGTGGGAAATGGAATCTTGCCGCAGCAGGATGATGACCTATACATGCCTGGCGATGTTCTCGTACGCCACGACCTTCGGAAATTCCCCACCCGAATCCGATGACGCTTTAGAAAGAAGCCCGACATCCGTTCTGATGAGGGAAGCGCACCAGGAACTCGAACAGATTGAACAGGCGGGCAGGCGAGGTCGCTTGGCGGAGGCGGAACCGGCCCTCGAACGGTATACGAGGCGGATGGAAATCGTAAACAGCCGGCTGAATCAGGACTCAGTCCGAACTTCACACAATCGGGACGCTTTGGGGACTGCGGCCACGGCCACCTCCCGCCATTCACGCATTCTGGCGCACTTGCTGCCGGCGGCTCCCGATCAGGCGCGGCCGCGCCTGATGCGAGCCCTGGACGCCTCTCGGATTGGCCATCGAACGGCGGTAAAGACCCTGCAAAGTACACCCGCAGGCCAAAGAGGCCCAGGGCCGGCTCCTCAGCAGCGAAGGCCAAAGCCCCGGGCGCGTTGATCTTTCGCTATTTGTGGAGCTGCAAAAGGGATTCCCGGGTTGCCGTTTACGTCCCTTCCGACCAGGAGGCCAGGTATGCGTCCTGCTCCTGCGTGAGTTCGTCGATGCGGACGCCCATGGAGCGCAGCTTCAGACGGGCGATTTCGCGGTCGATTTCGCGTGGAACGGTGTACACCTGAGGCCCTAGCTCCTTGTGGTTCCGCACCAGGTATTCGACCGCCAGCGCCTGATTGGCGAAGGACATGTCCATCACCGACGCCGGGTGGCCTTCGGCGGCCGCAAGATTGATCAGCCGGCCCTCTCCGAGCAGATTGATCCGCTTCCCGCTTTCCAGCACGTACTCGTCCACCACGTCTCGAATTCGGCGCTTGGACTGGGCCAGTTCCTCCAGTCCGGGAATGTCGATTTCGACGTTGAAGTGCCCGCTGTTGGCGACCACTGCGCCGTCCTGCATCTTTGCGAAATGCTCCTTGCGAATCACGTGCTTGTTGCCGGTCAGCGTCACAAAGACTTTGCCGACCTGAACGGCCTGTTCCATGGGCATCACCTGAAATCCGTCCATGACGGCTTCCAGCGCCCGCACAGGCTCCACCTCTGTGATGATGACGTGCGCTCCCATCCCTCTGGCCCGCATGGCTACTCCCCGGCCGCACCAGCCGTAGCCGACCACCACGAACGTGCTGCCTGCCAGCAGCATGTTCGTGGCCCGCACGATTCCGTCGATGGTCGATTGCCCGGTGCCATAGCGGTTGTCGAAAAGATGCTTGGTATCGGCGTCATTGACGGCGATCACGGGAAAGCGCAGGACGTCGTTTTCCGCCATGCTGCGCAGTCGGATGATGCCGGTCGTCGTCTCCTCCGTACCGCCGATGATGTCGGAAATCAGATCCTGCTTCTTCGACAACACCGTGGTGACCAGGTCGGCGCCGTCGTCCATCGTCACCTGCGGACGATGAGCCAGCGCGGCCTCAATGTGCGCGTAGTAAGTTTCGTTGTCCTCGCCCTTGATCGAAAAAGTCGGAATGCCGAAGTCGGCGACCAGCGAAGCCGCCACATCGTCCTGGGTGCTGAGGGGGTTGGACGCGCAGATGCGAAGATCGGCGCCCCCGTCCTTCAAGGTTCGAGCCAGATTAGCGGTTTCCGTGGTCACGTGCAGGCAGGCGGCGACTCGGATTCCGTTCAGCGGCCTTTCCTTGGCGAACCGCTCCCGGATCAATTGCAGAACGGGCATTGATCGATCCGCCCATTCGATCCGGTCCAGTCCGCGGGCGGCCAGAGAAAGGTCCTTGACGTCGTATTCTAAGGCCATCGTTTTGCTCATGGGTTGATTTTTCTCCGTATGGTTCTCGACCGGAAGGGTTTTAATATCAGCCGGCTACGGACTTTGCGTCGACCTCACTCAAGCCGAAGGCCTGACGCAGCGCTTCCGCCTTGTCGGTCTTTTCCCAGGTGAAGCTCTCCTCATTCCGTCCGAAGTGTCCGTAGGCTGCAGTCTTTCGGTAGATGGGACGCCGCAAATCCAATTGCCGAATGATGCCGGCGGGCGTGAGTTCGAAATGTTCGCGTATCAATTCGCGGAGATCGTCGTCGCCGATGCGGCTTCCCTCGCTGTCAATCATAATCGACACCGGGTCGGGAACGCCGATCGCGTAAGCCAGCTGGATCTCCAGGCTGTCGGCCAAACCGGCCGCGACGCAGTTCTTGGCGATGTAGCGCGCCATATAGGACGCGGAGCGATCGACTTTGGAAGGATCCTTTCCGGAAAAGGCCCCGCCACCGTGGCTGCCCACTCCTCCGTACGTATCGACGATGATCTTTCGTCCGGTCAGGCCGCAGTCGCCCTGGGGGCCTCCGACTACGAATCGTCCGGTTGGATTCACGAAGATCTTCGTATCCTTGTCGATCAATTCTTCCGGAATGACCTCTTGAATGATGTGAGCGATCACTTCCTCTCGAATTCGATCTCGGGTGATTTCACGATCGTGCTGGGTGGAAATGACGACCGCCTCCACGCGAACGGGACGACGACCTTCATATTCGATCGTCACCTGGGACTTCCCATCCGGCCGGAGCCAGCTCAAAATCCCCTTCTTTCTGGCGGCAGCCAGCCTGTGCGTCAACTGGTGGGCAAGCTGAATCGGCATCGGCATCAATTCGGGAGTTTCCCTGCAGGCAAATCCGAACATCAAACCCTGGTCCCCGGCTCCGCCCGTGTCCACGCCCTGTGCGATGTCAGGCGACTGTTTGTCGATGGATGTGATGACGCCGCAGGTCTCGCAATCGAATCCGTATTTCGCCCTCGTGTACCCGACGTCGCGGACGGTCTCTCGAGCGATGGTTGGGACGTCGGCATTGGTTTGGCTCGTGATTTCGCCTGCGACCACAATCAGGCCCGTGGTGATCAGGGTCTCGCACGCCACACGGCTCATGGGATCTCCGGTCAGGGTCGCGTCGAGCACCGCGTCCGAAATCTGGTCCGCGATCTTATCCGGATGACCCTCGGTCACCGACTCCGATGTAAAAAAATGCTTCCCCTTGGGCGCCATGGAATCCTCCTGCAATGTGATGTCAGCACTAAAAAAGCGCCAACGCTACCACACGAATTTTCGACCTGTCAATTCTCCAAACGACGGCGTCGTCGACCGGGTCGGCCGCTTGCCTCGGACAGTTTACCAGAAAAAGCAGCCGCTCCTCGATGAGGCTGCTAGTGGAGTCCTCCGGCCGGAAGCCTCTTGCCAATTCCGGATTTCGGCGCAACCGAGGGGGCGGCAGGCCCGGGAGCCAACCGCAAGCCTCGCAGGAAACTAAGGTCGGGCGCACCGCCACTATCCAGCAAGCCCGGGTCGTGGTCCCTGAACAACATGGATAACCGCTCAAAGTACTCCAGGTCCATCGACATGACCGCCTGGGGCGGCGGCCCAGCTGAAAAAAGGACGAGCGGGTCGCCTGCCGCAACCGCAGCCACGTCGACCGGAGGGATGTTCCTCCCGAACGCAGCATTGGCGGTTTCAATAAAGGCGTTTGCGATCAGCGCCTGACCCGTGCGAGTCGGATGGATCCCATCTATGCTGAAGATTCCGCCGAGGAATCCTGTCGTTAGAATCCGATCGCCGACCTCGATACCATTTTCGTCAATGTCATTGAACAAGGAGTGGATGTCTACTACCGGGAATCCCATTGCCTGCGACAATAGCTGAATGAAGGCGTTAAATGCATCCACCGACGCGCGCACCGACAGAACCTCCTCGGCCGTCAACACGACGTTGTCCGGGAGGGGTCCGGGAAGCTGTCCGGTGAGAATCAGGGAAGCCAGAGTCAGGCCAGGGGCGGTTACGAAATCCCCTTCGGCGATCCCCAGCAAGGGGCCGATGGCGGCCAACGGCGCACCGGCCAAAGCGGCGACCTGTTGAGCGGAAATCAGAAACGGCACTCGAGTGGGATCTGGCAAGTTGGCGACGATAATGCTCGACCCGCTGGCCAGAATCGTTCCCACAGCCGTAGCATACCCGGCCTGAAAGGCCTCCGCAGGCGTGATCAGCGACGGATCGCCGCCTACGACTGCCCCCAGCAGGTCGTTGTTGCCGAGCCAGAACAGCGTCATGGTCGGCTGCAGCACAAAGGCCAACTCCACTTGACTCAGAGGGGGAATTCCCAACTGAGGAATCAAAAGAATCGGCACTCCCAAAATCACATCTTCAAGAGAATCGAGCGGCAGAGACGGGCGGGTCAGCAGCGCATCCGCCACCCTTTGCCCTGGAATCGCCAGGTTCTGCGGTACGATCAATGGAAAAACGCGGGTTCCCGCAGGGCCGGGCCTCGATTCGATGACCGGAGGAGGACCCGGATCCACCAGCGTCAATTCGTTTGGAATTCCCGGCTGCGTAATCAGCGCTTGAAAGAGAAACGTTCCCGCCTGACGGGCGAAAAAAGCCGGATAGGAATGGTTTTGTCCCGCCGCATTCAAGGAATTATTCTGGAATCCCGCCGCCAGACTGTCTCCAACGGAGACCAAGTTCCTGAAGCTTACGGGCGCAGGCTCCTGAGCGTGCGCAATCGTTAGGAGAGTCGCAGACAGAAGCGCCATGAATGCTATCAATTTTTTCATACGGTCCATCCCCGAGTAGCGTTAAAAGTTAAACTTCAAGCCGAACTGCAACTGCCGGGCGTCCAGAGCTCTCGTAAAACCCAGGAAGCGATTTGCTGGAATATCCTTACTTCCTTTCACATCTCCAGAATCCAGGATCAACGCCCCGGTGACGTTGTTGACGTCGGAGAAATTGGCGCGGTTGAACAGGTTGAATGCCTCGAAGATGAACTCAAAGCCAGTGCGTTCGCGCGGCAGTAGGAATTTGCGCGAAACCCTCAGGTCGACGCCGGCGAAACTCGGTCCCTCTCCGGTGTTGCGGCCCACCATGTCTCCGTTTGCAAGAAATGGCCTGCTGTTGTTGGCGTGACCGTCCCCGTTGGCGTCAAAGCCGGTCAAAAGGTTAAACGGACGCCCGGAACCGAAAACGATGATCGGGGAAACCAGCCAGTCGGCCAGTATGTTGTTTAAGGCGCCTCCCCCCCGCGCCGCGTGATAGGGGCTGTTGAAAACTCCGCTCACGACCAACCGCTGCCGCTGATCGAAAGTGGAAAGACCGCGTTCAGCAGCGAGATTCGTCTGGTCGGCGGCCTGAGTCTGGGTTGCAAAATCAGTGGTATCGTCGATCGATTTTCCAAGCGTGTAAGCGACGTTGACGGAGTAACCGTCGGAAAACCGCTTTCGCAGGGAGGCCGTGAATCCGTGGTAAATCGAGCTTCCGCTTGTTTCGATCATTCCGATCTGGATGAAGCGTGGGTCCAGTCCCGGAAGGGCGAACTGATTCGGTCCAATCTCTCGCACGTTAATGTCACGGGATCGAAGCAGCTTGACGCCCCGGTTCAGCATGTAGTCGAGAGAAATCGCCCAATCGGCCGCCAACGCGTGCTCGATTCCAAAACTGGCATGCTGGCTGTAAGGATTGACCGCGTCGGGCGACATCGGGAGAATCCCCGACGGGGTCGTTCCCGGGGAAATCCCGAAAGCTGCCAGCATCGGCTCCCCCACCTGCCCCGTCTGCCGAAAGAAGCCGAAAAGATCCGCCGATGTCACGTCGAATCCAGGAAGTCCTGTAATCGGCAAGAAGACCTGCGAAAGCTGGCCGGACAGCACTTTGCCGACAAAGCCGACGGCCTGGAAGAAGTTGCCGTAGTAGATGCCGTAACCGCCCCGGACCACGGTGCGGTTGGCGCCGCCGACGTCCCAGGCAAATCCCAGCCTGGGCGCAAAGTTGTTTCGGTCCTTCACGGCGAATTCGCTCAGCTCAAAGGGAGGCGCTGTTGTTACGACATTGACGGTCGTCGGCCTCCAGTCGATGTCGTAGCGCAGCCCGAGATGCAGCGTCAGGTCGGGTCGAGCGCGCCAGGAGTCCTGAAAATATGCCGCCAACTGCGTGTATGTCACTTCGGTCGAGGGGTCGCCGAAACTCTGCAGGTAAGTGATCGGGAGCCCGAAATTAAAGGCCTGCACTGTGGAAATTGGCCTCAGAACGTTAGCCGCCAGTGCGGGTCGGCCCAATCCCCCAAGCGCCTCAGGCGTCGAAAGCTGGGCGATTAGTCCGGCTGCCGTTCCTGCCCCCAACAAATTGTCAATGATGGCGGCCAATGGAATCGCCTCGCCGAAGCGGAACTGCCCGCCCATGAAAACCTCGGCGAACCCGCTGAGATCGTTCACCGCCAGATCGAATCCCGTCTTGAAAGAATGGTTGCCGGAGAAAAACGTGAAATTGTTGACGAATTGAAAGAAGTTCGTGTCATAGGCGGTTGGGTTGTTAAATTCCCGGCCGAACAGGGCCACTCCGTCCAGGAAGATTTCCGGGCCGATCGGGTCGTTTGTAGGCACGGCGAACTCGCGCCTGGCGTACTGAAACCTGAAATCGTTCAAGCGCGTCGGAGAGAAGATATGGCTGTTTCCCAAAACCGCGGTAAAATCCCGGCTGTCGAACGAGACCCCGTTGCTGACGCCCTGCAGCGCTCCGAATTCGACGCCGTCGTTGAACGAATCCGAGTAATCGAAGCGGACGAATAAATTGTTGTTCTGCGAAAAAATATGGTCCAGTTTGACCGAGAATAAATTCTGTTCGGCTTCAAATGGAAAGGAGCCGCTTTCGCTCTCAAAGAGATTTAAGGTCGCTGGGAAATTAGTTTCCAATGTGTTCAAGACGCCGAACTGCGGGTGAGTGAAGGCGGCCGACATCAACTGCAGAGTCGGGATGCCCGTTGAGCTGAGAAACCCGAACAGTTCCTGCTGGGAAGGGGTTGCCTGAAAGATCTCCCGATCGTCCAGGAAGGTCACGAAGTTGGCCTCCTTCCGATCGAGTCTCTCATAAGTTCCAAAAAAGAAGGTCTTGTTGGGTACGATCGGCCCTCCCAGCGTTCCTCCCCACTGATAGCGCCTGAAATCGGGGTCGATCGGCGTGCGGTCCGGTCCGAATGCGAAAAAGTTCCGGGCGTCCAATGCATTGTTGCGGAAAAAGAAGAATGCGTTGCCGTGAAACTCGTTGGTCCCCGACTTGCTGACGATGTTGACGACCCCGCCTCGGGACCGTCCGAACTCGGCGTTATAGGAGCTGCGAATGACCTGAAATTCCTGAATCGCCTCTTGGCTCAAAGTGGAGCGCACGCTGTTGGAGACGACGTCGATGCTGTCGGCGCCGTCGATCGCCACATAAGTGTTCCGCTGGTCTTGCCCTGCGAATGAAAGTCCGCTGGTTGGAGTCTGGACCACCCCGAAAGCGTTCAGCGTGTTTCTGTCGGCCACGCCTGGAGTCAAGAGAGCGAAGTCCAGATAATTCCGGCCATTGATCGGCAGGCTGTTGATCTCCTCCTGCCCGACGAATGAGGTCTGCGCAGACTTCACCCTTTCTACGATGGCTGCGTCCGAGACAACCTCCACTTCGGTGTCGATTGGCGCCACCTCCATCCTGACCGAAAGGTCGCCGCTCTGTCCCACCGTCAACTGGACCCCCCGCACCGTCTGAACGGCGAATCCGGGAAGTTCGAAACGCACGACGTAGTCTCCCGGCGGAAGTAAGGAGATTCGATAGAATCCATCGTCTGAGGTGACTCCTTCCCGTGTCAGACCCGTCTCCACATTCCGAACCTGCACCTCGACTCCCGGAAGCACTTGACCGGTAGCGTCCGTGACTCGACCCACCAGATCGGCAGTGCTCCTTTGGGTCTGCGACTGCAGCCAAGAGCCCGAAAAGACAACGATCAGGGAAAGCAGAAAAATCCGTTGAACTTCCATGAACACGTCCCCCAAATCAGAAGTGCTCGAACCGTCAGGCCGCTTTTCTTCAGGCGTCGCAACCGAGGCGGCGGAGGCCATTGGAAAATTTGCCTCACATTACTGCAAATTGTCAGTTTCTGCAACAGGTTCTGGTGAAATTGGTTACAAGACCGGAAGTCACCCGCCGTCTGAGGAGTCCTGATTCTGGGCTCCGCCCTGGACCTCCGGATTCGAAATTGCCTCATTGCGGCGTTTCCATCGTTTCGCCTCCCACCTGCCGTCGGTCGAGCGACCACTCGTCAATGAATGGGACTGAAGCCCCTATCGTCATCCTCAAAGCCATGCGTCAGGACGAAAAAGCAAGTGGATACGCGATCTCTCGCGTCCTCCCAGATCAGCTCAAAAATGTATTCCTCTTCCCCGTCGCCCGGCACCCCTTCCACATAGGTGACTCGATCCGGCTCGATCAGCAACTCGCCAAGCAACCGCTTCCCAAACACAAGCTGCACCACCCGCGTCTCCCCGCCCTCTCCGGCCAAGTGCCAGTGGAGATCCTCGTCATCGTAAAGCACTGCGTCGTAAGTCCCCGCCCTTAAAATGCAGTTGTAGTGCCCGGCCAGCCACTTCCAAAACTCCTCCAAGGGAAGCGTTACAGGTTCCATGACTTGCTATTATTGCTTCAATCGGGAAGGAAGGAAAGCGTGCTGCGTGCT
>CAZAEY010000127.1:0-10485 GCA_964484155.1 uncultured Acidobacteriota bacterium | reverse complement strand
CTTCCGCGGTGGGCTATTGATCGTCGCCCGCTGTGCGGGCTTGCAGGGGCTCCCGCCCCCCGGGCGCGTTCGTCGTCCGACTCGGAGACTCCGCTGACGCGAAAGCGTACGAAAGTGGGTGCGGATTATTGCCGCTCCCTGGCGCAATTTATTCTTCGGCGCTGCTGGGTGCAGGGGCGCCTCGCGCTTGGCTCCTGGCTTTGAAGCTCACTTGGCGAGTTGCGCTCAGCTCAGCGCTCGCCGATCGAGAACGCCGCCTGCGAATTGCATTCCGATTCAGAGATTTCGTCCAGCAGGCGCGCCCTGAGAATGTAGGATCCCGGCCTGAGATCACTGAGGTCGAGAAATCGGGCCACTTGCAGATGGGGGATGGGACGCGGACGAAGGGTTCCTTCCTGTATGACTTCCTCTTGGCGGTGGAGGAGTTTTCCTTGGCGCCAGATCCCGGTTTCCAGCTTTAATCGAGTCCTCCCCTCGCTTCCCTCCAGGCCCGGGTTGTACAGGTTCACCAGATAGACCAGGCTTTCATCCGGCCGAAAACGGCGGCTGGCGGTCGGATTCAGGTATATCCCTTCGACGCTGAGATGATCCTCCCCCCGCATGCGAGTCAAATCGGAATCCTTGGCAAGGACCAGGCTGCTGACCGAAGGGCTGCCGGCCATCGGCTCCAACCTCAGACTCCGCTGCTGGAAGCTTTCCCTTCCGGACACAGGGTCCCGGGCGTGGACTAACAGAGAATATGCGCCAGACGACAAACGGAAGCGGGTGTCAAACCGGATCATCTGCAGCGTTTCCAGCGATTTCTGCGAAACCTGCACTCGGCTTGGTCCGCGAAAGCTGGTGACGACGTCGCCGAACTGATCAAGAACGAGACCGGTCGCAGTCACGTGCAGGAAGGTCGTGTCGTCCAATATCTGCGGTCGAATGTCGGAATTGGGAACCTCCACCGTCAGGTGCACGTCGAATTCGCCCATCCCCGCCGGGAAGTGCGCCGCGTGAGCGTACAGGGGCAGCGGGTCCCGGACGGCTTTCCCATTGGCTGCAATCAGTGATTGATACTCTTCGGCGGAAAGCATCGAAGCCCCTGGCGGAATCGCCCAGTAGCCGCTTCGGTGGCGCACGGTCAGGTTTTTTCCGCCGACCTTGACCTGTATGTCGCGAAATTCGCCGTCGAAGTTCAGATTCGTGGGACGGTACGTCAGCAAGTAATGGCTGCGAACGTCTGCGTCAACCCGCTCCATCGCGCTCAGCAGATCGTTGGTGTGCCGTAAAAAAAGCCCTCCCGTCGCCGCGGCGATGTAGCGAAGCGTGCTGTCCTTCTGATCGCTACCGATCTCGCGAGCCCTGTCGAACTGCGAAAGTCCGCCAAATGCCTTCACCCGATCGCCGGCCCGCAAAGCGCTGATGTCGTACAGTTCTCCTTCCATCGCCGGCGCCCTCCATTGCAATCCGCCCGAATCGATGGGGTAGACGGCGACGTTGTTTCGATTGGCTTCCTCGATCGCGCGGTACAAGGCCCTTTCGACGGTGTAGGGGACGGAGAATCCTTGGGAAAAGAAGATCAGCGTTTTGCGTCCCGGTATGTGGCGGACTCCCCGCGCGATCGTCTCGATGGCTCCGATGACGGGCCGGCTTTGCTGCTCGCGGCTGTAGGAGAGATTGGCGTAATGGGTGCCCTCAATCTGTTGAGCTTGCATCAACTGGAGATTCAACAGATCGACGATGGCACCGGAACCCAGAGGCGCGAATCCCTGTGCGCCTGAGAGCGAATTGATCTGCGTCGTCAGCAGCTCTACGCGGTCCTGCGCCGCCTGTGCGAAATCGGTCAGCAAGGCCTGATCGGCCGCATACATGGAGCCCGCCGCTTCCTGCTTTTCCAGCGCCGCCAGCAACTCGTCGCGATCGCCGGTGAAGCCCTGTACGAACTGCAGACTCATCCCCACGCGAAATACGGCCATCAGGTCGTCGGGACCCAGCCTTTCCTTGACATACCGGCTGGCGGCCTCGCGAACGTAATTCTGATTCGTAAACTCAGTGGTTGCATAGTCCAGAAGCAGGACGATCAGATTCGGCTCGCGGGGCAGCTCCACTCGTTCTGCAGCCTGCCGTTGATGGCTTGGGGCGCCTCGGTCGGCAAGATCTTCAGAGCCCTGGGGCACCTCGGCGGAAACCGCCCGAAAATTTTCTATCGGCTGGACGACCCCATTCTCCAGGATCTCAAAATCCTCCGGTCCGAGGCCGACTGCCGGCCGGTTGTCCCTGCCCGTTACGACCACGTCCACCACGACCGAAAGGTTTTGCACTCGCAGAACGTGCGGGGGGGCGGGCTCGCTTCGCTCAGCTTCTTGGGCGAACAGCCAGTTGACGCACGCAAGAGCCAGAACGCAGGCAAATGGAAAAAGCGACGACTTCGCCACGCGACTCATTGCCTCCGATTATAGACCACCCGAGCGGGGTTTCATACTGAGAACGGTTTCCGGCCCGTCCCACCGGGGGCGCCCGCCTCCGCAAGCGAACGGCGCGTCGGCGGTGAGGCTTTGCGCCGATCGGATCGGGTCATCCCGGAGGAACTTGTCTGCAGAGGCGGCCTGCCGACGGCGAGGAGCATTGGTTGCGATGTTGATCGCCGGCTGAGCCGGTTGCCACATTGTGGATCCGGCCGCACCTTACTGCACGATCTGAAACGGGGTCTGAGTTTGAGCGATTTCACCGGTTCGCTCGTCGCGCACCCGGGCGGTCAGAAAGTAGGTCCCCACAGGCAACCCAGCCAATTCGATGTATCTGGATACGGGAATCTTCGCGCCGTCCGGTCGCGTTGAAATCGACTGGCCGGGAAGATCGAACGCCTCCTGAGCTCCGCTCCTTCGCACGGAAAGGTCGACCGCCAGGGCGCCCGAATCTGAGCCCGGATAAACTTCGAAATAGTAAACCAGATTCTCTCCATTCGAAAACTGTCTGCCGGCGGAAGGCACAACCGTATTGCCGTCAACCGTCAGCATCTCCGAGGCGCCGATCCGGCCCTGTTCGACGCTTTTACCCAAAACGACCGAGCTCACGCTGAGGCCGTCCGTTTGAGGCTGAATTCTTAAGGGCCGCTCAATCAGGGCGGCATTGGAGGAATTCCGATCCCTCACCAGCACCTGGAAGGAGTAAACGCCGGGAAGCAGCTCCGTCTTGTTGTTAAAGCTCAGTCCGCCTTCCTTTAACGATTCCAGCTCTTCCGAGGTGAAGCTCAAGTCCATTGGAGTGCCGAATCGCATCAAAACTCTTCCTGACTCATCCCTCATGATGGCGATCACTTCGATCTCAGCCTGATGCACCGTCTCTCCATCCTGCTGCGCGGACCGGAACTCGATCCCCCGGGTCGGCACCTCCAGACTGATCAGGACATCTCGTTCCAGCCCTTGGCCGGCGAATTGCTCGGCGCGCAGATAGGCGGGCATAGTAAGCGGAATCTGGCCGCTTTGAGCCGCAGTCAGAATTTGAAAATCTTCCGCACTCAGAATCTCCATGCCTGTGGGCAGAGCGGCATACCCGGAACGGTGACGGACCTCGTAGCCGGATCGTTGTATCTCAACGCGGATGTTCCGGAAACTCCCGTCCAGTTCCTGATTCTTCGGGCGGTAACTAATCAGGAAGTAGCTTCGGATGTCTTCGTCGATCCTCTTCAAACCGACGTGCAGATCGTTGGTGTGGCGAATCGCGAATCCGCCGGTTGCCGTCGACACATGGCGCAGCGCGCTGTCTCGCGCGTCCGAGCCGACCTGCTTGGCCCGGTCAAACAGAGATTCGCCTCCCGTGGCGTCGATGCGCCGGCCGAACAGCGGGCTTCCCTGCCTGCGGGCGCTGATGCTTCCGAGTTCCCCTTCCGGGACCAGGGCGCCGGAAATCGTTCCAGCTGCCAGGCCCTGCGAATCAACACCGTAAATAGCCAGATTCGCCCGGTTGGCCATGTTGATGGTCGTTTCGAGAGCGGCTTCGACGTGCGGACCGACCACAAATCCTTGAGAAAAGAGAAACAGCGTCTTGCGCCCTTCGATCGGAGCGGTGACCTGTGAAATAGCTTGAATGGACTGGAGCACCCCGCGCGCTTCTCGTTCCTGGACGAACGACTGCATGCTGTAAAACATGCGCTCAATGCGCAATCCAACAGCCGCTGCGGCGAGTGCGGAGCCACCTTCCGCGGCGGCCTGACCGGCTTCCGCAGAGCCTCCGGCGGCCGGAGCCCCGACCAGGCCGTCCGCTACCAGCCCGGCGTTACCCGGTCCGGTGGGCGCATCGGCCAGACTGGCCAATGAGCGCCCCGAAAAATCGCGAAGCTGCAGGACTTCCTCCAGCCGCTCGGCATCGTTGGTGAAATCCTGAAGCAACCGCAGCCCCGATCCCAAAACGAAGACGGCTGCGAAGTCGGTCGGATGCAGGTTCTCACGAACGTACTTGATGGCCGCTTCCTGAACCAGATGCTGGTTTTCATACGCCGTTGTTGAATAGTCGAGGAGAAAAATGATCAGATTGTGCCTGGGGCCGATGATGGACGACCCAGCGGCACGTGAAAAAATCTCATCTTCAGGAACGATCGGATCGGTGCGGTCCGCAGAAGCCGTCGTCGCTTCGCCAGCCTGTTCACTGGAATGGAAAAAAACAACGTTGTCGATTTCCTGAACCTCGCCATCCTCATAGAGGACAAAGTCCTCGGGCTTCAAGTCCGTCACCACGCGGTTTCGGCGATCCGTAACCACGACGTCGACGATGACGCTCAGGCCTTCAGCCTGGAAAATCGCATCGGACTCCCGTTCCGGGGGCTGAGCGAAAATAAGCAGAGATGCGAGCAGACAAAGCGATGCGAACGAGATCTTCTTATAGTGCTTCATTTCTATTGCGCCTATTATAGCCGCTTTGGAGCTTTCCGACAGAGCGGGCCGCGGCAAAGCGAGACGAGCGGGCTCAGTGGGTCGGCCGAATCTGCGTCTCGTCCGGACTTTCGGTTATAATCGAAACAATCATGTGGGTTCCAGTTCTGGGACTATTGCTGGGTTTGCAGGCTTCTCCGGACGAGTCTCTGCTGGGGCGAGCCGACCAGGCCATTCAGGCGCGCGACGTGGAATCCGGCGAAAAGCTGCTTCTGGAATTCCTGAACGAAGCGAATCATTCCGGGGAGGCGTACGCCGAGGCGGGCGCGCTGCTTTTGGGCGCAGGCTACGCCGAGAAGGCGCAGGAGCATTTCAGAGCCGGCATCGAAAAGGACCCTAGTCTGGACGTCAACTATCTTGGATTGACTCAGGCCTTGCAGGCGCTCGGAAAGGAAGAGCAAGTCCGACAGGCGGTCCGCTCGGGGCTGCAAGCTCTGCCGGGGCACCCTGCCCTGGCTGCCGAAATGGCCAGAATGGAGGCGGACGCGGGCGATTTTCAAGCCGCCATCTCTGTATTGGAATCGGTGGCTGATGAAAACCGGGGAGCGCGATTCTGGGAGTTGCTGGGCCGACTTTACCTGACTGACGGCGACGATCGAAGCAGCTTTCGAGCCTACCGCCAAGCGCTGGAGCTGGATTCGAATTCGATTTCAGTCCTGCGGGCGCTCGCGGGGCTGGCGCTCAGAAAGGAGGATCTGGACGAGGCGTGGGAGTATATGGCGCAAGCCAGGAGGCTCGCCCCGAACTCCCCGCAAGTGCTGCTGGATTTCGCTCAGGTCAGCATCGCCGCCCATCTGCCCACCGAAGCCGTCACCGCCCTGCGACTGCTCCTGCTGCTCGAGCCTGAAGAACCGGAATATCAACTGGCTCTGGGAAAGGCCCTTCTGCACTCGGACGATAATCGCGACGCGCACAAAATGCTGCGGCGCTATGTGGATGCGCGTCCGGACGATGCCGATGCCCGCACCCTGTTGGGATTTTCCCTGTATCTCGTCAATGAATACGAAGAGGCGCTCCAGCAGTTCAACAAGGCGCTGGCACTGGATCCGAATCAGCTCGACGCCGTTTATTATCAGGCGATGATCGCCTACGCCAGAGCCGAGGACGAACGCGCGGAAGAACTGTTCCTGGAGGTGCTGCGGCGAGCCCCAAGCCACGGGGAGGCCTATTTGAACCTCGCCAAGCTTCATTTCCGTCAGAATAGAGCGGATGAAGCAAGGGGCCACCTGGAGAAAGCGGCCGCTCTTCTCCCACGCGAGCCGGACGTGCATTTTCAGATGAGCAGGCTGTACGCCCACAGCGGGGATCGGGAGCGGGCGGCTGCGGCGATTCAGCGGTACAGGGAATTGAAGGCGGCAAGGGAAAGTCGGGACGCGGAGGCCCGCCGTCAGCCTTTTACTTTCCCGAAACCGCCGGATGGATTAGAATAGATTGGAATTGCAACCGTTAGCGATTTTGAAATTCGACGTGAGGTGAGGAAAGTTTGAAAGTAAGAACAGCCATCGTACTAGTCATCGGCCTGATCCTGGTCGCCGGGGTCCCTTACTCGCAACGGAGTCAGGATCAGATTCGACAGGAAGAGGCGGACGATCTTTTCAAACGATGGCTCGACCAGGATGTCCTGTACATCATCACAGACGAAGAGCGCGCCGTTTTCAGCAGTCTCACTACTCCCGAGGAAAAAGAGGCGTTCATTGAACAGTTCTGGCTCCGCCGGGATCCGGACCCGGAATCAGGCATCAATGAATTCCGCGAAGAACATTACCGCCGCATCGCTTACGCCAACGATCATTTTTCAGTCGGCGCACCCGGTTGGAAAACGGACCGGGGACGCATTTACATCATTCACGGCCCGCCCGACACTACGGAGTATTTCGATCAGGGAGAGCAGTACTATCGGCCTCTGAGCGAAGGCGGAGGAGTGACAACGACCTATTCCTGGCTGCGCTGGACCTATCGCCATATCTTGGATATCGGAAGCAACGTCGAAGTGGAGTTCGTCGACAAGACTCTGAGCGGCCATTACGTATTCGCCCGGGATGAAATGGACAAGGACGCCATGCTCTGGGTTCCGGGATTGGGGCTGACCGAAGCCGAACGGTTGGGAGGCGCGACCAAGGCCGAGCGAATCGGGACGCGCACCATGGCGAACTTCGCGACCCGGCGTGTCGGAAACCCTTTGAAGATGTTCTCCCAAAAGGACGATCTGTTTGAACGCCTGCGCCGTTACACACACCTGCAGACAGCTCCAGGAATCAAGTTCACAGACTTGGAGTCGATCGTCGATATCAATCTTTACTACGATAACCTTTCATTTGACGTTCGCCACGACCTGATTCGAGTGACTTCCACCGATTACCTGGTCCCGGTAACGTTCTTTTTCGATACCAAAGACTTCACCTTCGAGCGATCGGGAGGAATCCGACAGGCGACGCTAAACGTCTACGGACGAGTGGAAAACCTTTCGAGGCATCGAATTTATCATTTCGACGAGACGGTCCACTTGACTCTTTCCGACAGCCAAGAAAGTCAACCGGTCAGCTCCAGATTTCAAAAGAACATTCCGCTTGGACCTGGCCGCTATAAGCTCGTGGCCATCGTCAAGGACGTCAAGAGCGGAAAAATAGGCACGCTGGAAAGGGGACTGATCGTTCCCAATAACACGGAGGAAAAGCTGGAAATGAGTCCGGTGATTCTGGCCGACCGGGTCCAGCCGGCCAAATTCGAAGAGTTCATCACCGATCCCTTCGTATTGGGGAACGTGAAGGTCTACCCCAGCAAGTCGGAACGGTTCGAAAGAGGCAACCCTCTCGGTTTCTATTTCGAGGTATACAATGTGATGGCCGATCAGCAGTCGCTGGAAGCTGACCTGTCCATGCGAATCCGGCTTGTAAAGGACGGAAAGGAAATCGACACCCCGTTCGCCAACAGCGACCTGAGGCAGCTTCTGCACCGATTCTCGGATCGCTTCTTCGCCGGATCGATGCTGAACACCGAACCCCTGGAACCGGGAAGCTACAATCTCGTCATTTCCGTGACCGACCAGATCGCCCAGGAAACCACCGAGCAGACCGTACCGTTTCAAATCCTCAGCAGCAGCCACAGGACGGGGTAGGTTCTAGGTGCTGCGTGCTGCGTGCTGCGTGCTGCGTGCGATTTTCCGGGTATTCCTGTATTCCTGTATTCCTGACTCCTGACTCCTGACTCCTGACTCCTGCGTTACAAGCACCAAGCACCAAGCACTCAGAACGTAGAACGCGGAACGCGGAACGAAAAAACCTACCCCCTCACCCCGACTCTGGGGAGCAGTCGGAGAATGACGCCTGCCAGTAGGACCGCCAGCATCACGAGGACGGCGCCCCACAGCGGATGTCCGTATAGGAAATACCCGGTGCCGAACAGAGTGCAATAGACGGCTCCCACGCCGGCAAACCAGCAGGCGAATGCGGCGCCGGCGCTTTCATTCGGGTCCGCGACCCGATCTCCGACCACCTTCTTCCATCCCGGCCCGATAGGCCGAATCCTTTCGTAAAAGTCGCGCAGTCGCTCTTCGCTGGCAGGCGGGGTCAAGAAAGTCACGGTCAGCCAGGCCGCAGTGGTGATGGCCACTCCTATCACCAGATTCAGCGAGCCGTGCAGCGGTTCCAGACCGATGGCCTGGTGAGCGAATTGAAAATAGAGGGCCACCAGAAAGGAAACAACCATCGCCGTAATCTCGCTCCACGCGTTGATCCGCCACCAGAACCATCGCAGCAGAAAGATCAAGCCGGTTCCGGCGCCGATCTGCAGAAGGATTTGAAAGGCCTGCAGCGCGGACTCCAGCCAGAGCGAAAGCAAGCCGGCCAAAACGATCAGCACGACCGTGGAAATCCGCGCCACCAATACGTAATGAGCGTCCGAGGCGTCTCGTCTGACAAATCGCCGGTAAAAGTCGTCGACGATGTAGGAGGATCCCCAGTTTAAATGAGTGCTGATCGTTGACATGTATGCGGCTGCCAGAGATGCCACTACCAGGCCCAGCAGTCCGGACGGCAGAAAGACCAGCATCGCCGGGTAGGCCAGATCGTGTCCGATGATAGAGGGATCGATTCCGGGAAACGCTTCCTGGATGGATTGAAACGTCGGGTACACGAGAACGGAGCAGAGACCGACGATCACCCACGGCCAGGGGCGGATCGCATAATGGGCAACATTGAACCAAAGCGTTGCCAGAACGGAATTCTTCTCGTCTTTGGCGGCCAGCATTCTTTGCGCGACGTATCCGCCGCCCCCAGGTTCGGCGCCCGGATACCAGACGCTCCACCACTGGACCGCCAGCGGGATGATGAAGATCATCAGCACGGTCGACCAGTCGGAAAAATCGGGCAAAATGGAAAGTCTGCCCGCCATATCCGGGTGGCTTATCAGGCCCTCGAGGCCCCCGACTTCCGGCCGCTGCAGAGCGTAATAAGCCGCCGCCAGCGAACCGGTCATGGCCAGCGCAAATAGAAACAGGTCGGTGACCACAACTCCCCACAGGCCCGCAGTCGCGCTGTAGGCGGCCGTGATCGCCGCCGCCACTATCACCGTCGTGTACTTGTCCACCCCCAACAAGACGCCCGAGATCTTGATGGCGGCCAGCGTCACCGTGGCCATGATCATGATGTTGAAGAAGAATCCGAGGTATAGAGCGCGGAAGCCTCTTAGAAAAGCCGCCGGCCGGCCCGAATAGCGCAGTTCGTAAAAGCCGATGTCGGTCAGCACGCCCGATCTGCGCCACAGTTTGGCGTAAAAGAACACCGTACACATACCGGTGATCAGAAAGGCCCACCAGACCCAGTTTCCGTACACACCGTCGGTGCGAACGATGTCGGTGACCAGGTTTGGGGTGTCGGTGGAAAAGGTCGTCGCCACCATCGAGGTGCCGATCAACCACCAGGGGAGCGCCCGTCCGGAAACGAAGAATTCATCGATCCCTTTACCCGCCCTCTTCGCATAGAGTAAACCAATAAAGAGAACCAGTCCGAAGTAG
This sequence comes from uncultured Acidobacteriota bacterium, assembly GCA_964484155.1. Lineage (GTDB taxonomy): Bacteria > Acidobacteriota > UBA6911 > RPQK01 > JAPXNP01 > DATKAT01. Next base: position 564 of record CAZAEY010000127.1, on the reverse strand, counting down.
GTGAAGATGATCAACCAGTCCAATAAGCTCAGTTGCATATCGAATTCTCCATGGTCAGCCCCGTCGACTTTTCCAGCATGTTATTGATTTTGAGCGGTTGAGACAAGGCGCGGAGGCGTAATTTCGCAAGAAATCCCTCCAATTCGACGCGAAGGGGGCCGACACCGGTCATTTCGGGTAAGATCGTACAGGTGAAGCTCGCCGCGGGGACCAGTTTCGCCTTCGCCCTCGTAGCTCTCGCGGGAGGGTTTGTCGATTTCTACCTGTATTCGAGTCGAGGGGGTTTGACCCTTGCAATCGCAATTGCCGCCGTCATGCTGTACCTCGGGAAAAAGATCGCCGCTGACAAACTGTCGGCCATGTACGCTGCCTGCGGCATTGCAGTGGCGACTTCGGTCATCTACGCTGTGCGGTTGATCGCGCTCGAAAACCTGGTGGCGGCAGTCATGATGGGCTTGTCGTTCTGCGCACTCTTTCTGATTCTTCTCGGATTCTTCGTGCGCCTGAAGAGCCTTGAGTAGTTCGTTCTGGGTTCTGGGTTCTATTTTTGATGGTGTGTGGTTT
>CAZAEY010000126.1:0-10541 GCA_964484155.1 uncultured Acidobacteriota bacterium | reverse complement strand
CTTGATTGGGGCCGCGGTGAGGCCCTCGCAACACGACCCGTCAGGACTTTTACCACGGGCTGCTAAAGGATCAAATGGAAGATCAGCAAAAAAGGAGCGCAAAGCAGCAGCAAGAAGAAAAAACCCAGCGCCAGAAAAATGACTGCCGGCGTCAGGAGCGCAAGCGCAACGGTACCAACGATCAACAATGGTATTCCGATCAGAAGCCAGAAAAAAATCTGCAGTACGGCTGCCCCGACTTTCAGGGGGATCACGATCAGTGTGAAGACGAGTTTGACCGCCAGAATTAAACCTACGACAAACAGCCCCAGCATCAACAGCAAGACTAGTTCAAGCATCTTTGCGCCTTCCTTCCTACATGAAACTTTACGAAAGAAGTCGCGGAAATGTTCATTGGAAGAATCCGCAAACTGAGTCGGGCCTCAGGAATGCGCAATTTCCTGGAGGCAGCGATCCGACGGGGAAAGGAATCTCTTCGCAACCCTGGCAGCTTTTTTGCATCACCACAGGTCAGAAGACGCAAGAGAATTTTGTTGTATTCTGGAGTGGCCATGAAGTTGCTGATATCCGTTTATTTGAGTCTTTTCGGCGCGCAGTACCTTTCGGACCTTCCTATCACCCCGCTCTCATTCGATGCCCGGGAATTCAAGCAGTCGTTCAATTCAGCAGCGGATCGTACGCGGCTTGTGGTCGTTTTTTCGCCCACATGAGGACACTGTCTTCGGGGGGCCTCCGAAGTGCATGAGATTCTCAGGGAACTGCCAAACGCAAATGTGAAAGTCTACGCGTTGTGGGCGCCGTATCTGCAGACCGATAGTCGTGCGGCTGCCGGTAGAGCGGCCGCGTATCTTTCCGATTCTCGAGCGAGCCATTTCTGGGATCTCTGGAAGTTCGGTTCGCGCGTCTATGCAGATCAGTTCAACTACCCGCAGCACGAAGCCTGGGACCTGTTCGTTCTGTATCGGCCGGGAATCCTCTGGCAGGGTGAGGCTCCCAGACCCACGACCTGGTTTCAGCATCGCGACTTGCCGCACGGAACTCCGTACACGAAGGCGGCGCTCAGGGATGAATTGCTGAAAATGGTCCGGTAGTGTCGAAGCCTTGCCCGCGTGAAAAGTATCCGGACTAAAACTTCAATTCGGCCTTGTTGTAACCAGCGGGAAGTTCGAATTTCGCGGGATCGATCGCGCCGCGCTCCACTTTAGTCACTTCGCTGACAGTCTCCATGTTCATGCCCATTAATTGCATGCTGGTCTCGGTCTTGACCGGAAACCCTTCGACCTGACGAAAGGCTTCGATCAACTGGGCCGTATCGAAGAGGGGATTGCTGGCGATCCTGAAGTTCATCATGTCGAAATACGCCGCTGGCGGTTCAATTTCAGACGTCGCCCACAAGGTCATCTCAATCGGAGACATCTTGATTTCGTATTTCTGTGTGGAGAATCCCGCAACGGATCCTCCTTCGCCGACATGCCTGAAAGTCACCTCTCCCGCGCCCCCGCCCATCATCTGCTTCAACATTTCCATCGCCTGCTGATTCTCCGGATCGCTCATGGCTTTGGAGACATCATCCATGCGGTTTTGAAGATCGTCGACGCTCATTTCCGAGTAAGTTTTCTTTTCATGATCGATCAGCACGAAGCGCCTCTCCGCCAGATACATGATCATGTCGCTTCCGCCGGACGATTCCTCACGGAGTGCGGTCTGACTCAGGTAGGTCGTACTGGTCTCGTTTCCGCCCTGGCCCATCATTCCCTTCGACCGAACCTCCTTGTGAAGGATCAGACCGTCGCCGATATTCGCTTGACCCGAAACGACCAAAAATCCGCCGGCCAAAAGAATCAGCGCCGAGATGGCGACTGTCGAAAAAACTGTGCGTCGTATATTCATGACTCAGACTCCTCCATCCAAAGTGGTGAAACGGGAAGTAACGATCCATTCGAACCGACTCTTTACTGTATGTCAGATCCAACATTCGGCAGCGGGCACAGTCGTCACGGTTTCTTGGAAGGGTTGTCGCGGAGGCCGCTCACCCCTTGAACGCGACCGACAGCGGCCGCACTGGAGAAACTCACCCAACGGATTTCAGCACTTCCCGCGGGATGGGAAATCGGGTCGACAGCAGGGCGTCCGCGAGGGTCTTGCCTTGGGGATCGATCCGCAGCGATACCGTTCCTCCTCCACCCAGCGAATTGTGAAGAAGGAAATTCAACGCCATCAAATTCTGCAGCTCGAAACGCTCGACCTCTCCGTGACTGATTCCCGTAAAGAGTTCCCCGACCCGCTCAGCGGTCAGATGCAGCCGGATCCATTCGTAAGCAAGTTCGGAGCGGGCTGCGATTCCGATGTTGCATGCGTCTCCCTTGTCGCCGGACCTTCCGTAGCAGATCGCCCTCAGTTCGGTTTCGACGACGTCTGGATCGAATGCGGCAACTGACTGCGCCTCCTCAACCGGCGTCTCGATCGAAGCAGCAGCTTTTGCGGCGGGACGATGCGGCGTCGAGTACCTTTTGCCCGACTCGAGGATGTGTACTTCGGGAGTCACTCTGGACGCTGGGACCAGGCAGGGCCAGTACGCCACTACCTCCTGAACTCGGGGGCGCCCTCCAACGATAGCAATGCCCGAGACGGTGCTCAAAATGAGCGAGGCGAACAGGTTGGCGAATTCTTCGAGCTTGCCGCGGTCACGGTCACGGGCGCCCAGTCTCAGAAGAACTTCGGGCGGATCGACCGGAGGCGCCAGATCCCTGTGGCAGGCGTTGAAACCCACCAGCTCGGTGGAAGTTTCCTCGAAATCGACTCCCAATCTCGCCCAGAAGATCTCTGCAACCTTGTAACTTTTTTCAACCGCTTCCGGGCGGCTGACGATCAGGAGGCCATGGGCTTTGAATCCGTCGCTGAAGGAAACGGAAACCTTGAGCTGATCGGGACGGGTGCGGCCCCTTGCGCCCGAAACTCGAATTCGATTCGGACCTTCTTCCGCCAGCTGGACCGTGGAGAAATCGGCCACGACGTCAGGGGTGATGTAGCGACGCGGGTCGCCCATCTCGTAGATCAACTGGGAAACGACCGTTTCCCTGCTCACCATCCCTCCCGTGGCGTCCGGCTTGGTTACGACGAACGAGCCATCGGCGGAGAACTCGGCGATCGGATATCCGAAGTCCTGATACGACGGCACGGAGCGCCAATCGGTGAAGTTGCCCCCGGTCGCCTGGGCTCCGCACTCGAGAATATGGCCGGCGATGACCGCTGAAGCCAACTTGTCCCAGTTCTCCGGGTCCCATCCGAACTCGAAGGCTGGGGCGGCCGCCACCATTGCCGTGTCGGTGACTCGCCCGGTGATGACGATGGAGGCGCCCCGGCCAAGGGCCTCCAGGACCGGGCCGATACCGAGATATGCGTTTGCGCTTTGCACGCGATTGCGAATTTTCGAGAAATGCTCCCCGGTCTCCATATTGGCCAGGCTGACTCCCTCCTGAATCAGACGATCCAGATCGCCCATGAGATCGTCCCCCGTGACGACGGCGACGCTCGAAGTCAAGGACGCTTCCTGCAGCAGCTCGCTAACCCGGTGGGCGCAGGCCAGCGGATGAATCCCGCCTGCGTTTGAAATGATCCGGGTAGATCCAAGAAAGGGCAGGCTTCCGCTCAGTTGGCTCAAGAAGTCCACGGCGTACCCGAGACTGGCGTCGCGAGCTCGCTGCTTCTGCAGGATCGACATCGTTACCTCGGCCAGGAAATCCTGGGTCAGATAATCGAGCCTTCCGCTTCGAAGCTGCCGCCGCATCGCATGGGGATCGTCTCCCCAGTAGCCTCCTGCGTTTCCCACACGGATCCGCTCCGATCCCATGACGCGGAATTGTATCAGAGCGAAGCAGGGCGCCTGTTCAGATGCGGCGGCATTGTGCCGCCCGCATCGGGTCGATGCACAATCCCAAACCTCAGGAAACGCCTTGCCTGCCGGAACGAAGCGCTCTCTCACGCCGCTCTGATAAGATCGCCATGGCATGGTTTCGCGCGGAGACATTCTGGAGTTGACGATCGATTCGGCTGCTTTCGAAGGCAAAGGTGTGGCCCGCGCAGACGGGCTGGTCGTCTTCGTTCCCTTCGGCGTGCCAGGAGACCGAATCAGAGCCAGGGTGATACGAAAGCGCCGCAGGCATCTGGAGGCGGTTATCGAAGAGCTGTTGGAGGCCTCGCCGGATCGCATCGAGCCCCGCTGCCCTCACTTCGGGGTCTGCGGAGGGTGCTCCTCGCAAAACGTCGCATACTCGCTGCAGCTGGAGTTCAAGCGGGAACAGGTCAGAGAGCTGCTGCGCCGGATCGGCGGATTCGAAGCGATTCCCGTGGCGCCGACACTGGCGTCGCCTGACCCCTATTACTACCGAAACAAAATGGAGTTCTCGTTTGGAAGCAGACGCTGGCTCCTTCCCGAGGAAATCGCAAGCGAAACGCCTCTGGAAAAGGATTTTGCACTGGGCCTGCATATTCCCGGGAGGTTTGACCGGATTCTGGACCTGCAGGCGTGCTTTCTGCAAAGCCCTCTCAGCGCCGAAATCCTCAACTGGACTCGCGACTTTGCGACGCGGGCCGGCTGGGCGCCGTACGACTCTCGCGCCCATCAAGGGTTTGCCCGCAACTTGGTGATTCGAACCGGCTGGAAGAGCGCCGAGGTCATGGTCGTGCTGGTGACAACGGACGGTGCCAAAAACCAAGTCGCTCGATACGGGGAAGCGATGCAGGCGGCGTTTCCTCAGGTGACAACGCTGCTGCACAGCATCCATTCGGGCCGCTCGCCCGTTGCCGCAGGCGCTCCGACCGAACCGCTCTTCGGGAGAGGATGGATTTCCGAGCGGATTGCAGACAAATCCTTCCGCGTCGGGCCATTCACTTTTTTCCAGCCCAATTCCGCCCAGACCGAGAAGCTTTTTGAGGTCATCCGCGACTTTGCTGACCTCAGCGCCGGGACCAAAGTCTGGGACCTTTACAGCGGCGTCGGGGCCATTTCCATCTTTCTCGCCGACAGCGGAGCCTCCTTTGTAGGCGTCGAAAGCAGCGCGGAAGCCGTTAAAGCTGCCCGCTTGAACGTGGCCGACAACGGCCTGCAACACCTGCAGTTTGCGGTCGGAGAAGTGGAAAAGATCATCGACGAAGGCTTTGTGCAGGAGATGGGCAGGCCCGACGTCGTTATTCTGGATCCGCCCCGGGCAGGGCTTCACGTCAATGCGCTCAACCGGCTGCTTGCCGTTTCGTCAGAGCGGATCGTCTACATCAGCTGCAATCCGGCCACCCAGGCCCGCGATCTGAAAATGCTTTCCCCGGACTATCGAATCGGCCGCGTTCAGCCTGTCGACATGTTTCCACAGACACCCCACATCGAAAACGTCGTCGAATTGATCCGGGACCGCCCGGTTCCGTTTAAGGGCTAGCAGCCCGCCGACGGCTTCGTAACAGCATCCCAACCCAGCGAAGAGGATTACGCCAGCTTCAGCACGATTTTTCCGCAGTTCCGGTTTTCCTCCATAAAGCGATGGGCAGCGGCCGCATCCTCGAGCGCGTACGCCCGATCCAGGTTCGGCGTCAGCTTGCCGCTCTCAAGAAGCGGGAGAACCCGAGCCCTGAACTCCGCCGTTAAATCCGCCTTTTCGAGCAGAGTGCGGCTTCGCAGAACGCTTCCGGTTACCTGCAGGCGCTTGCTCATCAGCCCGCGCAGGTCGATACTCGTCTCCGAGCCGCTCAGGAGTCCGATCAGTACGATCCTGCCCTTTTCCGCCAGCGCGCGAACGTTGCGATCCCAGTAGTCCGCGCCGACAAGGTCGAGGATCAGGTCGACTCCGCGGCCCTTCGTACTTGCGGAGACGGTCTCGCAAAAATCCTGCCTCTGATAGTTGATAGCGACGTCCAGTCCCAGAGAGCCCGCCTTCTCCAGCTTCCAATCCTGGCCCGCAGTTCCGAAGACTCGAGCGCCGGCCGCCTTCGCCAGCTGCAGCGCCGCCAGGCCGACGCCGCTCCCGACCGCATGAATCAGGAGGTCCTCTCCGATGCTGAGGCGAAGCCGCCGAAATAGCGCGTCGTAAGCGGTCAGAAACGCTTCCGGGACGCAGGCGGCCTCCTCAAAGCTGAGATTCGACGGAATCGGCAACAACAGGAGCGGATGGCATGCCGCCTTTTCAGCATAGCCCGCGCCGGGAACCAGACCCATCACCCGATCTCCCTTTTTCCAGTCGGCGACCCCTTCGCCGAGACTTTCCACTTCGCCGGCAAACTCCAATCCGGGGATGTCCTGAGGAGTACCGGGCGGAGCTGGGTAGAGCCCTTTCCTCTGCAGCAGGTCCGCTCGGTTCAACGCGGCGGCGCGAATGCGGACCAGAACCCCGTCATCGCCGATCCGGGGGTCCGCAACCTCTTGAAGCTGGAGGACTTCAGGGGGCCCGTTCCTGGTGATCACGACCGCTTTCATTTCTCTTTCATCCTACCAGTTTGATATCAGCCTGTTTCACAGGGCCGCTGGCGGTCCACTTGCGGCAGATTCGCCCCGCGACGCAGGCCCCGCTCCCCTCGCGTTGGAAGTTGGAAATCGGCTGTGATATTCCTAAACAAATGGATATCTTTTCGCTTTTCAGCCGCGCTCCTGAAAAGCAGATTGCACGGCAGCGAAAGAAAGTAAAAGAGCCCCATGGCGACGCCTCCGTCCGAATGGGCGCAGCCGAGAGACTGTACGAAATGGGAACGCCGGAATCCCTGCGGGCGCTGCTGGACCGCTTCACAATTTCGGTTGCCCCTTCCACTGAAGACGAAGACGAAAAACTGCAGGTCTACCGCTGGATCGCTGCTTCAGGCGAAGTTGCCATCGAACCGCTGATGCACTTCCTCCGAAATGAGATGCAGCTGCACTGGCCGTTGAAGGCGTTGATGACGATCCTTCCGGAGAAGGAGTTTGCGGCGCGGATCACCGAACTCCTTCGCTTTCACTGGGAACACCCTCCGGCGAATCCGGAACCTAAAGCGCAGATTATTCGATTCGTGCGCAGCATTCACTCCCCAGATCTCGAAGAAGTCGTTCGCAATTATCTTCAAGACGACGATGACGACACCTGCCTGGCTGCCGTCGAGTACCTGCTCGAGTTGGAGGAAGAAGAGCAGCGGGATGCGATTCTGCAGACTTATGCCGATGCCGAGGACAGGCCCCGCATCCGACGCCAGATCATCGATTTGCTGACCGAACGGGACTGGTCGGTCAAAGGCTTCCGGCCCCTTTTTGAAGAGACTCTCCCAGAGGGCTTCGTCCTGACTCGCGACGGGAAGATTCAAAGGCTGGGGAGGTAACCGGTCGACCGTCGATCAACTGGACCTGATATACGGCCGCTTGAGGCCCACCCAAGACGCACAGCCCCGCCCGCCTTTTCCCCCAACCCAAACGGGCTTCAAATGATTCATCATTTCTCGAACTGGCTTCCGCGACCGGTATTCCGGCACGGCGAAATTCAGGCGCCGGAATCGTTAGAATACAAATCTGCTGCATTCCTCCGGTTGTGATACTGTGCTGCCGATTGAAGGATGTGGCTCGTCCAGTGAGAGACGCGGGCGTCCGGCGTTTCAATTCCAAACCGAGGGTTTGCGCACACCATGTATCTTGAATACTGGGGATTGTCTGAAAGACCCTTCGAAAACACTCCGGATCCCAGGTTTCTTTACCCCTCGGAGGAGCACCGGGAAGGACTCGACAGGTTGCACTACGCGGTGGCCGGCGAAAAGGGCTGCGCCATGCTGACAGGAGAATACGGATGCGGGAAAACGATTCTGATCCGGACCTTGATCAGCCGCCTCGACCTGGAAGAATTCGAACTGGCTCTCATCAACTACCCGATCTTCGACCGGGAGAATTTCCTTCGAGAATTGAGCCACCAGTTCGGGCAAAGCGTGACGGGAAGCACCCGCGTGGAGTGGTTTCGCGAGCTATCCTCTTTCTTTTATGAAAATCTGGCTATCGGTAAGAAAAACGTAATGGTTATCGACGAAGCGCAGATCATCGAAGATCCCCAGGTGTATGAGGAGTTGAGGCTCCTGCTGAACATCCAACTGGAGGACCGTTTTCTCATAAATGTCCTGCTGGTGGGTCAGCCGGAACTGAGGGAAAGGATCATGTTATACCCCCAACTGGATCAGCGTATCGCCATCAAGTTTCATCTGCATCGGTTCGACCAGCGGGATAGCGCCGAATACGTTCGCCACCGACTGGCCGTGGCCGGCGCCCAAGGCGAGGTGTTTACGCAGGAGGCGTTGTATCTGATCTACCGGATGACGAACGGAGTCCCCAGACGAATCAACAATTTAGCCGATCTATGCTTGCTGGAGGGCGCCAACAAAAAGGCTCCACAAGTGACGCAGGAAATCATAAAATACGTGCTTTAAGGAATGGACTTTCGCAATAATCTACTTTTTAAGCGGTCGGAGGCTCTCAACGGCCCCTCCTCGGGCGGAAACGATTCCCGAGAACCCGTTCCGGCCGTCGGGGGAAAGGTCGTCGTTGTAGAGGCCGACCCCTCGGATCAGGCTCACCTGGCAGCCGTTCTTTCATCCATGGGGTTTGAAGTTCTGACCGCCGCCAGAGGAGAAGAGGCGTTGCGGTTGGTGGAAGCCCACCATCCTTTGCTGATCATTTCGGCCATGAACCTACCCGACGGGGACGGGTACATGCTGTCCCAGCGAGTCCGGGAGACGCCCGAAATCGAAGACATCCCGTTTATGTTCGTTGTCCGTAAGGGAGAGATTCCAGATCAATTGATCGGTCATCAGTCCAATGCGGCTGACTACATCCAAAAGCCGATTCCGGTTACGGAGTTTCAAACCAGAGTTCTCTCGGTGCTTCGGTTCAGGGGACGCGATCTGTCCTCTGACATTCCCGGGAAGTTCCGGCAACGGGTCGAGGTCGAGGCGTCCGAGGACGAATCCAAGCAACTGGCGTCGCCTTCGATCGATTCCGATTCGCAGACGGCTGAGATGATTTCGCTGACGGATCTGCGACGGGAATTGAGGAGCTTTGAAAGGCGGTATCTAGTGGAAGTTGCCGATCGGCGGGATCCCGAGCCTTTTCAGGAAAGGGTGAGGCCCTCCGTCAGGGCCGCCGCCAGCGCGAAAGAAAATCCGACCGCCGCCGATACTCTGAAGACCCGGGATGCATGCACTCGGGAGATCGATCCGGTGGATTCGCCCCAGCCGGACGAAGCTTTGGAAGAGGATGATCGTCCCGGTGAATCGCTAGCCGCCATGGTCACTCGGCGAGAATTGGAGACGTTTCCCGGCGATTGGCTGAATCAGCTTCAAACCGATGACGCGGAAAATCCTCTGTACGCTGAGTGCATGGCATTCGTGCTGCACAGTTTGCATAGCGTTCAGAACGGCCAGAATCCGCAGATCGAGTCGGGGCGGGAACTGGCCGAACGACTGGTGGAAGGCCTGCAGACTGACTCCACGCTCCTGTTGGAGGCTACCAACCGCGAGCAGCCGTATTCGGTGTCGGCCCACAGCGTGAACGTGGCGATTCTCTCGATTCCACTGTGCGCCGCTGTCGAGTTCGAATGGGAAAGGACCGTTAGAATCGTGCTGGCCGGACTTTTGCATGAAGTCGGAGTGGCTTTCCTTCCAGAACAATTGATGCACTTGCAGACCAAAGTCTCGGAAACCGAACTGCGGCTGCTCCGATTCCGGGCGAAGATGAGCGCGCGCGTGCTGGAGCGATTGGGGCCTCAGCACGAAGAACTGGCCGTGATCGTGGGACAGGTCTTCGAGCGAGAGGACGGCAGCGGATTCCCCTCCGGATTGAAGGGAGAGGAAATTCGAGAAGAAGCCAAGGCGTTGGGACTGATTGACGTTTTCGAAGCCTGCATCCATCCGCGAAATCATCGAGCGGCGCTTTCCGGCTACGATACCCTTTTCGCCTTGACCACCGATCCCGTCCCCGCCTTCCCGGAGCGCTTGCTGAGAGGACTGGTGCGCGCGTTCTCGCTGTATCCCTACAACGAAATCGTGGTGTTGAACAGCGGGGAAAGGGGCAGAGTGGTGAAAATCAATCCAGAGTCGCTTTCGCGACCGGTGGTGCAGTTGTTGTCAGACGCCTTCGGACGGACGTTGAACGAACCGGCCATTCTCGATCTTGCCGCACATCCGTCCCGGTACGTCGCTCAGACCCTGGGCGCCCGCCTGACGGACTGAGTTCTGGGTTTGATGGTGGGTGTTTTTTGTAAAAGTCAAGTTTTTTCGGCGGAAAGATTTTGCACCGGCGGGGGTGTCGCAGAAGACGGGTGAAACGGAGCGCCGGATGGCAGTGCGACGCGGCCGCTTCGGCCGCGTTGATGTGGGGCGCAGCGTCACGAAACCGACGAAGCGCCCTCCTAACGCAGTACAAAGCACGCGGAGCGCCGGATGGCGGAGCGACGCGGCCGCTTCGGCCGCGTTGATCGTCCGATTCTTCGAAAGCGGCGAGATTGCTGAACCCGTTCAGACGGAATCAAAGGCCCCTGCGGGCCCGTCGCTCTGACATC
>CAZAEY010000125.1:0-10559 GCA_964484155.1 uncultured Acidobacteriota bacterium | reverse complement strand
GAAGGACTTCCCACAGACCAAGGATCTGAGCCAGCGGCGGAATGATCGTGTAGATCAGCCCCTCCACAGAGCCCGGAGCTGGTCCGAATGTGGATAGGACGCCGAGGGCAAGCAGGAGCCACCATAGAATCAGCCACCCGCCTTTTGTGCCAAAGAGGACGTTTCGCAAGGGGTAAAAAGCCAGAGCAAAGATGACGCCACGGATCGGTTGGAATAAAGGACCAGCCATGACCCAGGGATCCGACGTGGGTCGCATGAAATGGGACAACGGAGGTTGCGAAAACGTTTTCTCGTAATTTCCGAGCGTGTATGCCAAAACTCCGGCAACGAAATAAGTGATCGTGTGCACGATGACCGTCTTAAAAATCAGAATTGACAGACTGATTCGTTTCCCTTTTAGCTCGTTAGTCATTGATCCTTAACCCCCTCCGAATTGGATGGTGAGAAGCATCGGCCGGCATATCGATCGCGAACGACCCATCAGGACTTTCACCACAGGCTGCTATTCAACCGTCAAGAATTCAGTACGGTACCGCGCCGTCCCCGAGACCCGGCCCGTTTTGACTTCGTCCAACACCAACACCAGGAACGCGTCATCCGGCACGTCCCATTCGCACGTGATTCCGTGAGCCCTTGCGGGCGTGAACCCGAATCGCGGGTAGTAGTGAGCGTGCCCCACAACGACGATGAACGGGCAGCCTGTCTCCTTGAGTCGTTGCGTCCCCTCCCGGACCAGTTGGCTTCCGATCCCTTGGCGTTGGTATTCCGGAAGCACGGCCATCGGCCCCAACGCCGCCCCCATCACGTCTCCCACGGTGAGAGGGCTGTACATAATGTGACCGACGACCCGACCATGCAGGGTCGCGACCAACGAAAGCAGAGCCGCCCCATTTGACCGCAACGCATCGATGATGTTGCCTTCCTGGTCCCGCCCGAACGCACGCCTGTTCACGACGCCAATGGCTGCAATATCGTCAGGATGCTCCTCTCGGATCTCGATCACAGCAGTCTTTCTTGTCCGCCGAACGCCCAAGCTCAGCAGCGCCCGGTTCGGCGCTAGACCTTGAATTCCCACCCGGTTGCAACCCGGAAGCTGTCAACAATCCGATAACGCACGCCCTGCTTCAAACGGTCAAGCGGACGGGCGCGACACCATGCTGCAAGGCCCGGAGCCGCTTTTCAAGCATTAGGCGGACCAGGCCGCAGTCCAGAGCAGCGTCTGCAAAAACACGATAAGCCTCCATCCTTTTCTCGTGCTTTTTTCCTTCTCCACTGCCTCACCTCCAGCTGGACGCCGCACGCATTCGCCATTCAGGACTCCGCCGGATCGAGCCGCGAGGAGACACGAATCCAATGCGCGCCGGAAGCCGCGCAAGGAGTCAGGCTATGGTTCTTTGTCTTCCCGTGCCTGAAAAGCCCCGGTGAGGACTATGCGAACGGGGACGCCTTCCAATTCGGCCGGCACAGACTTCTCCAACTTCGGGCTGAGACGCTCCACATACGCTTCTATGACCGGCGCTCCATCCGGGCCTCTGCTCAGCCCTGTGCCCACGACGCCCGGAATGCTCATCAGTTCCTGGTCGTGACGTTTCTTGATTTCGCCGGCTCGAATCAAGTCAACCATCTCCGGGCCGTCCTTCGGCTCCAAAGGAGGCTGGCTCGTGGAGATCTCGGGAGACCGAGCGGACTCCGGGCGCGATCCGAGACTGTCCTGGCGCCTGCACGCTCCCGCCGCCAGCAAGATTGCGAAGATCAACACGTAGTGAATTTTGGCCATGTTGCACGAAGCATTTCCCCCGGACGGAGTCCCGAAGCTTCAAAGCCCCCTTCAGGCGCAGCGCGAGGCCGGCGGCGCCAGCCGGGGCGTTGGAGAGAATTTTTTTGCGCCTCGCGATGCGGGGCGCCATCCGCGCTCCCACGTGGCAGACCCGGGTGAGAAAGCCGGACTAAAACGCGATGAAGGCGCCGGTCACGATCACGCGAACCGGCACATCCTCCAGGAATGCCGGGATTTGGCTTCGCGCTGCAAAGCTCTCCTCTGACAAATAGACCTCAACAACGGGACTCCCCTCTGCGGAGCGGCCCACGCCGACGCCGACCACTCCCTGGATGTTGAACAGGAAATCGGTGTTGCGGCCCTTCGCTTCAAGAGCGCGCTGAAGTCCGGCCGAAGTAAGCTCGGAACCCGCGGGCCGACAGTTTGCGTCGGGAGTCGAATCGATGCCCTTATCGAAGCTGTTCTCCGGCGTCGATCCCTCGAATTCAAGCGCCGAAATCACATCTGTAACAACGGTGAAGTAATTGCCGTCCGGCGCCCTCCTTGCGGTATAAGTCACCTCGCCCTGGGAATCCGTGAAGGAGCCGGATCCCGAAGCGAACAGCGAGCCATTGTGAAACACGTCAATGCGCACTTCCGCTCCCGCAAGATGGTTTCCAAGGTCGTTCACCACCTGAATCGTGATGAGCAGATCCCTGTCGCCGTCAGGGCCGCCGGTCGTGTTATAGGTGACGCACTCGACGATGCTATCGGAGCCTTCCGTCGGCTGACCCAATGCAAAGTTCACGACGGTGGTGGCTCCGTCGAATACTGCGGCCGATTTCGTGTCGCTCGGGTAGCCTGCAGCTGATGCCGTCACCTGGCGTTCTCCAGCGGGCACATCGTTGATGGTGTAGCTTCCGCTTCTGCTGGTCGTTGCAGACTGGCCGGTATCGACGCTGACTGAGGCTCCGCTGATAGGATTCCCGCTCGATGCGTCTGTGACGGCGCCGGACACTGCGCCAACGCCTCCCGGATCCGGATCCGGATCCGGATCGGATGGCGTCCCGCCCACCATGCTGACGCCGAATGCGCTCAGAACGGAGTCGATCGGATTGGCCAGTGTCGACGTGCTGCTGCCGGCAAACAGCAGTCCCACAGCCCGCGGCAGACCGTCCGAGGGATCGACGGAATCGGATTCGACAATCAGCGAGCCGGAGTCGCCTCCTGCGCTGAAAGTTCCCGGGGTGATTCGAATCTGGTTGACGAACCGAGCCGTCTGGTTGACGCTGCCTCCACATTCCCTGGAATAACCGACTTCGACGGTGACATCGATGGCGGCGACTTCGCCCAGCGTGTGACCTGTAGTCCGCCCGCTCTTCTGAACCACCTGGCCTAAAGAAGCCGCGACCGTGTTGGCGCTGACTGGGCCGATAGCCAGAATCGACCCGCTCGGGTCGACGGCGCCGGCCACGACCTCCGCGATGGCCGCGTCCATTTCGTTTTCCGGTCCTCCTCCGCCAAGACCTCTCTTGAATTGAATGGGAACGAAATCGCTTAGATGGGCCACCGTGTCGCCTGCGTCCTGAAAGCAGACCGGAGTCTGGTCGATCAAACCCGGTTGAATGATCATTTCGCCCAGAAGCGCGTTGTTCGAGCGAGCCAGGACGTGATTGTTGCTTAATATGAATTGACCGGAGGCGTTCTCCACGAGGCCGCCCAATGTCCCGCTGCAACAGAAAAGATTGGTCCGATCGTTGATGTTGCCGCCGCTGGCGCCGAGCTCGATCGGCCTCGGCTGCTCACTCCGATGATCCGCCTCCTGATTGGCCCACACAATTCCCATGCAGAGGGCGAGAGTGACGACGCCGATCCTCCCGATCAGCCTCCCGGGACTCCTCCGAATGTTCGATTTTTTCATGGCATCTGGTCCCCCACGGATTTTCAACGTCTGGAGCAGGAATCAAGCACGCGTCGATTTGATTTTCGCTCAGCTAGAAATTGGCGATTCGAGTCAGTATATGGGGGGCTGAAAAAAGTGTCAAGCGCGCGGTCGGTTCGTCTTCAGAATGACCAGTCAGACGTTCTGATCATAGCAACATCATTAATATATTTTTTTCACCACCTGCGGGCGAGGCTCGTCAGGCGCATGCCGTTGTTAGCCAGCATTCTGACAGTCATTGGGCCGACGAGCCAGGATAAACCAAACGTAGGACCTGGAACGATGCTCCTCGGACGCGAGACACTGCAAGAATGCTGAATCGAATCCCGCAGCCTCGGCTCCGAAGCGTTCGAGGAATCGGGGCATCATGAAGCCCATCCGGGTCTTCCAGGCCTCGCCGAGATCCGAATCTGCGGGACCGGTAAAGCAGAACTCATCGTCTTCGAGCCTCCGGTCGATCTTGATGTGCCAACCACGCCGGGACAGAACCTCGTGCACATGGTCGTGGGACCGAAAGCGATAGACGCCCTCCTCGAGTGACCTGCCATAATATCGCTCGACGAGAGCAACCCATCGTGACGCAAGAGGCTCATGACCAAAGAGGTCGTCCACTTCCGTAATCGCTAGCCAACCGGCTGGATTCAGGACCGTATCGATGCAGTCAAGGAATTGGTCAAAATGCGGAAAGTAAGCCACCGTGAAGCTCGCCCATATCCCGTCGGTCTCCGATACGTGCTCCTTCAGATTCGCGATGTTGTCACATAGAAAACGGGCACGCGGAATCCCGCGCCGGTCTGCATGATCGATCAGATCCTGGTTCGCATCGACGCCCAACACGGTCGCTCCGAGTCTGGAGAGGTCACGAGCCTGATCCCCAATGCCGCATCCCAGGTCGATGATCAGCGTATCCGAAAGGTCGCCCAAGTCAGGGTAGACTCCGGACCACCGACGCCAACAATATTGATTGGTGTAGATCTCAACTATCGACATCGGACTGCAACCTCAGTCACCTCGATCCTTGCCGACGGCACGCAGCAACACTGTCGAAGTACCTGCCGTAGCACGTTCTCTTGTCTGGCTAACGGAAAGGATTGTATCCGGAGTGCGGGGAAAAGGCACGGCTTTTCTCGGTTTCGGGGCCGGGAGGAGCAGTCCGTATAAAATCCGGTGAACTGAGCCTCGTTGGCGGCTCTATGAGCATTGTGTGAGTGGCGGCGGACAGTGGAGCGCCTCGGGCGCCAACGGGCCTGCGTTTTCGCAGCGTAACGGGCCGCCGATCGGCCTGAAAACTTTCCGGTGGTCGGCTGAAAGCCTTGCCGGGAGCCAAAACTGAAGCCAAGAAGCCGGTCTGCATCGGACCGAAACCCTGTTAGCCGGCGAGCGCCTTCGCCTTCTCCCATTGCTCGGAAAGACCCAACTTGGCGATCCAGGTCGAGATGTACGATACGTCGAGATCATCACCTTGAACCCGCACGATGCCGGCTGCGTCCTCGAGTTGACGGTCTGATTCGGAGAGCTTAGCCCACTCGAGCTTGGCGATGATGGTGTCCTCGGCAGACGCCACGTAGACGGGCTGCCCGAGAAAGGCCTCCTTGGTGCGACGGTCGAACTTCGTGATGCTGAACTCGCGCGACTTCCTACAGATCAGGTCGATCTTCCAGCCCGACGCCTTGTCGACGACATTGAACAACGATTCCTGTCCGTACGCATCCAGCGCGGCCTCACGGCTAACGTAGTAACGATCCCCCGGCAGTGCGTCGAGCAGACGCCTCAACGAACCCAGATTGGGAGCAATGACGAGGTCGATGTCTTGAGTGGCGCGCGGTGCCCCGTGGAACCCGCACGCGAACGACCCCGTCAGCATGTAAGGAATGCGCACCTTCTCCAGGATGGCTGCGAAACGCCGGATGACTTGCTCAGGACTTTCGGCGGATGCCATAGCGTTCGAAAATGAGTTGTTCAAGCACCGCGCGTTCATCCAGTTCAGGATTCCGCTTCTGTATTCGCGCCTTCGCCAACTCATGCAAGGACTGGCTCATCATGCACGCGGTTCGGAGACGCCCAACCCCGCCCAGTCGACGCTGAGCCAGCGCCTGCTCGCGAAGTGCATCAGAACTAGTGTCTCTCAACACGTCGCACAAGATATCATGCGCACACAGCCAGTGTCCTGTGTCAGAAGTTGGTCGTCACAAAAAGGGCGGCGACGCTCCCGCCTGGCAAGGCGCGTGGAGCAAGCATATCGGGAATATGTGCGCGACGAGCAACGCAGCCAGGCGGGATGCAGCGCCGCCCGACTGTAGACGAACTTCTGACTCAGGACACTAGGTCGATCTCTCGCGGCGCAGCCACAGACGAGCGTCACGCGACGCACCGCACGCCCGTGGACCATTCCGGAGCGCAGCATCGCCGATCCGGGGCGCCCCCGGGGCAAACCGTCGTTTCCGATGGATTCGGCGGCCGCGTCATCGAGTCGGGCTGACGGTCAGCCGCTCAGCTGGAGAATCGACTTTTTTGAGATCTCGGGATGCGGAATCTGCAGCGGCAGTGGGAATGTCGAATATTGTATTGAAGGAATGCAACTTTTCGGAATCCTCCTGCATCTCATCCTCAATCCCGCTTCGCCTGAACGTTTAGTCAGGGGCGGCGGGTATGGACAGGAGGATCGATTCAGCCGCATTCAGGCGCTTCCTTTTTCCTTGTTGCTCTCCGGAAAATCGCCGTTCGGCGTGAATTTCAACCAACCATATGATTCGAACTTCGCTTCTACTGGTCACTTTGTCGGTTGCGGTTTCGTCAATTGCGCCAGGGCAGTCGGTTCGGACGCTCCCGCTGCAAAGCCACGGAATGGTCTATTCGTTCTCGCGCTCCCTTCTGTACGTAGCGGTCGCCGAGGAAGCGCCACAGCGAGCCGGTTCGATCACGGCAGTGGATCCTTTCACGGGCGTCATCGGCGCCTCCGTCTATCTGGGGGGCAACCCGTCTGCAGTCGCGATGTCCCGCGATGAGCGGTATCTTTACGTCGGGCTTTGGGGTGGAGAGATCGCTCGCATCGATCTTGAGAGTTTCTCGATTGATCTGTTGTTCTCCACAGAAGCGACGGGCTTGGGAGACTTGCGACTTCCAATCGAGATTCACGTACTGCCGGACCGTCCAGGGTCGATCGCGGTCTCGGTAGGCCAGTACGGCTGGGGGCCGACGGAAGCAGTGATTGCTGTTTTCGACGACGGGATCATGCGTCCCGAATTCGTTCCAGCCGGTTTGGGCGTCGTCCGGATGACCTTTGGTGAGGACTCAAGAACAGTCTGGGGATACAGCACTGCCAGCGATTCCTTTCCTTTGTATCGCTTCACAGTGGATGGCGCCGGAATTCGTCTCGACAGCGACTGGATCATCGGACTCTTCTTCGGCTGGGGTACGACGCTCCAGTTCAGGGATGGCCTCATGTATACGAGCAACGGGCGCATTGTAGATCCTCAGAAGCGGACGATTGAAGGGCGTTACTACAGCTTCGAAGCGCTATTTGCCGGCTCCTTCGATATCGACTGGAACCGGTCCCGAGTCTATTTTCCAGCGCGTTCCGGGCACTCATTCTACGTTGCGGAATTCGACCTGAAAACTTTTCGAAGAGTGGGATCGTTCACATCCGACGATGATCCGAACTGGTTCGACGAAAGGAGGGTTCCCTGGACGCCCGAACAGACGGTCTTGTGCGGAAGCGAGGTGCTCGCAATGGGCGGGTACGCTCCTGACGCCCCCTTCATCACACTTTTTCCAACTTCCCTGATCAAACCGTTGCCTATCTTCGAACGTCCGGCGCCACAGCCGATCAACAGCCAGATTCGTCGTTTGCCTTTGTTGAACAACGGCATCGTGTATGACAGCAAGCGGGAACGACTAATCGCCGCCACCCCAAACTGGGCTTCCGACATTGGAAACAGCCTCGTCGAAATCAACCCTTTGCAGGGGACGATCGGAGATGCGCATTGGATTGGCGCGGATCCATGGCAAATGGCCGTATCTGATGATGGTGAATACCTATATGCGGGCCTGTATTCCGGTTGGGCGGTTCGCCGGTTCCGGCTTTCGACGATGCAGCCGGACTTGAGGGTTCCGCTCTATTATCACCACTTATTCTTTGGACCCATTCCGGCCCGGGTCAATGAGATCCTGTCGGTCCCCGGCCAGCCGGAATCCTTCGTCGTAGCAAAGTCGGCTTTGCCTGGAGGCGAGTTCGACGTGATCCCACGGGGAGTCGAGGCCTTTGATGGCGCAACGCAGAGGCCGACGTCGGTTCCCGAGTTATTGTGGAATGGAATGGCTTTGTGGAATGGAGTCACTTCGATTCAATGGTCGGAGTCCGGAACCTTGATTTACGGGTTCCCAGATTTCAGGGAGATATCCTTTGGGCCTGAAGGTGTGGAAGTCGCATCTTCCGCGCCGGGCGCTAGCGACATGTACCTGGCCACAGACGCCATGCGATGCCAATACGATCTCTGCTTTACACCCGACGGCTCGATCATTGATGCCCAAGGACGGGAAAGGATCGGGCTTTTTTCCTTCGATCTCTATTCTCCTGATTTCTACTGGGCGGATGCAATCGTGCCAGATCTCGACCGCGGTCTCGTCTATTTCCTCATGTATAGAGGTCGGCCCGAGGTTGGAGCGAGGTCGATCACCATCGAAGCGTACGACGTCCGCACCTACCAGCGAGAGGGCAGTATCAAATTTGAGGATGCGGATTGGCCGACAGGCAGCTTTTTTATCTGGGGGGAGGATCAACTGGCGTTCAGCACGGCGGATGAAGTGATTCTATTTCCGATGTCCAAGCTGCACAACCGGCCCAAGGGCGTCCCGCCGGCCGCAGCGGAGTTGAGGGGCGAGCACCATATGGCTTTTCCAGTGCTGGAAGAGGGAGCGGGGCGGTTCACCGGCTACGCTGTCTCGAATCCCGGATTGGAAGACGCTTCGCTTCAATTTGCGACCTATCCGCAAACGGAAGTCGACAAGTGGTATTTTCCGGTCCAGAGAGGCCTGATGAATCTCCCGGCGAAAGGGCAATGGGCCCACATGGGAATTGAAATGTTTCCAGAGGGAGACAAGAGCAATCACTGGGTCGAACTCACGACCAATTCTCCGGCCCTTGGAAGCTTCTTTCTCCTCAAGGACGGCGACGCGCTGGACGGAGCGACGGCGCAAATGAATCCCTCCAGGACGCTCTACTTTCCCAGGATCGTCAGCGGGGAGAAGCGTTTTCGCGGAAAGACCCCGCTTTGTGAGTTTTATCTGATCAATCCAAACGGATATTCGGTGCAGGTCTTGCTGACCCTGGTCGGCGTCGAGAGATCACCTAAGGGGTCAGCTAGGGTGCAGACGCGGTATGTGACCCTGGAGGCGAAGGGAAAGTTTAAGATCGATATTGAATCGATGTTCTTCCACTACACGCAGTACATCAGCGCACACTTGAAGGTGGAGGTGACCAGTCCGAGGGGCGGCATATTCGGGTTTGAGACCATTCGTCTCAATGATCCGGAGACCATCGTTGCGTTTAACGCTCTCGAGCCGGACGAGACGGGACGCCTTTATTCGGCGCAGCTTTCGAGCGGGGATCGAGTCTTTACGAGTCTCAAGCTGGTCAACACCTCGGAAAAGCCGATAGGAATCCTGCTGACCGCGGTGGCGGACAATGGCGCCACTTTGGGAGCGCCTGTCGCCTTCCCGCTCGAGGCGGATGATTCTTTCGAACGCGATGTTGCCGACATTTTCAATTTTCCCCCGGATCGTCTTACGGTCGGCTCGCTGAAGGTGGAGGCGGACGGCCCCGGCCTTGTAGGCGATGTCGTTTTCGGGTCTCCCGATGACTTGGAGTACGCGGCCGCATTGCCACTGGATAACAGGCCCTTTAGAGATGCGGTTTTCAGTCATGTGGCCAACGTTCCCGGCTTCTTTACCGGGCTGGCGCTGTTTAATCCTGGCGACCAGCCCGCGGCTGTGACCGTGCGGGTCATTAGAGCCAACGGCTCCGAAACCGGACGGCTCGACTTCGTCCTGAATGCGGGACAGCGGCTGGCGAGGCTTCTTCCGGAGCTGGTTCCTTCGAGCGCTGGCCAGGCCGGCGGATATGTCCGGGTGGAGTCCAGTCAACCGCTCGTCGGGCAGCAGATGTTCGGAGGATCCGATTTGAAACAGCTTTCCGCGATTCCGGCCCAGGTGCTGCAGTAGTTCGGAATATCGCTGTCCTGGCTGGGTCGTCGAGTTCCACCGGAGTTTCGACGCGCAATGGAAGTGCGTAGTCCAGATTTTTGGGTGGATTCAACCGTTTCTGCACGTCCTGCTCTGATTCCAGCTTCTTTTCAGATTCGGATATTAAAGGGATCCCACTGCGGCCATTTTCACGGTTTGGTGGAGGTGGTATTGCCTGGGGGATGGGAGAGGATTGGAAGCGGCGGCCTTTGAGCGGGTATCGGGAGAACGCTCCGCATCTGTTCGGGTATGCGGCGGGGACGGTTTCTGAGTATCTGCGGGATCTGGAGAGTTTTCTGCGGGAGGTCGCCTTGGTCAACGCGGACGGCGATGCGAACGCTGGTGAAGCAGGCGGTCCCAATGACCACGGCGACGCCTTTGCCCCAGAAGCCCGCCTCCTCGCCGTCCGGCGCGAAGACATAGAAGCCTGGATCGTGCGGTTGTCTCAGAGGGGGCTGAAGGCTGCTACGATCGATCGGAAGTTATCCGCGTTTAACTCGTTACTCGTCTGGGCGGCGCATCACCGGCTGATTCCCGTCTCTCCCATGCACGGGATCCGCAGGCTGAAGACTCCGCGGCGGTTTGCACGGTCACTTCAACCGGCGCAACAGGGCGTCGTAC
>CAZAEY010000124.1:0-10640 GCA_964484155.1 uncultured Acidobacteriota bacterium | reverse complement strand
CTCACGGACTGGGCTAAAAACTGGCGGCCTTTCGGCCTCATTTGGGCCCGTCAGCTCATCGAATCGCGACGGGAAGAACGCAGAACGCGGAACCTCCCGTTTCCCCCCGCGGCCGTCATTCAATACAATGCAAGTAGATGTCTGAAGCGAAACGAGAGCCGGACGTTCCGACTACGGTGCGGGAATTGTATGAGGCCAGGGCGAAGCGATTGCAGTTCGAACTGCTGGCGGGCGCCAGCGGCCTGCACAACGTCATCACTTCGCCGCGGATTCAGAAGCTAGGGCTGGCTCTGTCCGGCCACATCGACTACCTGCACTCCGGGCGAATTCAATTCATCGGACGCACGGAGGGGGACTACCTGAAGACGCTGAAGCCGGAGCAGAGGCGCCGGGCGCTGGAGCGGATCTTCAGTCTGAAGCTGACCTGCATCATCATCACGATGGGGTTGGCGGCGCCCGAAGAGCTGCTTGCGCTTTCCCGCCGCCACAGAGTTCCGGTTCTCAGAACCGATTCGCTCAGCAGTCGCGCGATCGACGAAGTGACCGGATTTCTGGAAGAACGGCTGGCGCCTTCCACCACGATTCATGCCACTTTCATGGAGGTGTTCGGGCTCGGCGTTCTGATCACGGGAGACTCGGGAGTGGGCAAGAGCGAATGCGCCTTGGACCTCATTCTGCGGGGGCACCGTCTGGTGAGCGATGATCTGGTGGTCGTCAAGCGGCACGGGTTGGATCGATTGGTCGGTTCAGGACCCGACCAGTTGGCTTTTCACATGGAGCTGCGGGGGCTAGGGATCATCAACATTCGAGATCTGTTCGGCATTTCGGCAGTCAGCGCGGGCAGGGACATTGATCTTGTCATCAGCCTGGAGCGCTGGAGGCGGGATGCGGAATACGACCGTTTGGGAGTCGACGAAAGGTTTTACAGGCTGCTCGACGTACCCATCCCGTTGATTACGATGCCGGTCGCGTCAGGCCGCAATCTGGCCACTCTGGTGGAAGTCGCCATTCGGATTCAACTGTTGAGGAAGCAGGGGTACCGCCCGGCCTCCGATTTTTTCCGAACCTTGGAGGAGAAGCTAAGCCACGCCCAGGATGAAGAAAAAGACTGAATTGAGAGAAACGTCCGGCAAGTCCCTGGTGATCATCACCGGGATGAGCGGCTCCGGCAAGCACACTGCGTTCAAGGCGCTGGAAGACCTGGGGTTCTTTTGCGTCGACAACCTGCCGACGCGGTTGATTCCCCGCTTAATCCAGATGACGATGGCTTCTGGAGGGGGGATCGACAAGCTGGCCGTCGTAGTGGACGTACGTCTGGGCGAATCCGACTCGGAATTCAAGAGGCTGTTGCAGGAGCTGGAGAAACTGCCGTTTGACTCCACCGTCATTTTCTTCGACGCCTCCGACCAGGAGCTGGCTCGTCGTTACAGCGAGACGCGAAGGACGCACCCGCTGGCTCGAAACACGTCTCTGTTGGAGGGCGTGCAGGAAGAGCGCAAGAAATTGTCCGTAATTCGAAGCCTGGCCGATCGGGTCATCGACACCAGCGAATTCTCCGTTCACGACCTGCGGAAATTGATTTACAAGCACTTCCGGGAGCGTTCCTCGATCGAGGACGCTCTGTACATCACGCTGGTCAGTTTCGGATTCAAGCACGGGATCCCTTTCAACTCCGATATGCTGTTTGACGTTCGATTTCTCCCGAATCCGAATTTCGAACCGTTCTTGAAGGAAAAAACCGGAAGCGACCCCGAAGTTGTAGACTTCTTGCGGAAGCATCCGGAAACGGAGGAGATCATAGGGAAAATATCCGATATGCTAGAATACCTACTCCCCAAGTACATTCAGGAAGGGAAGTCCTACTTTACGGTTTCGATCGGCTGTACGGGTGGAAGGCACCGTTCTGTCATGATCGCCGAAGCGCTGGAAGCTCGCCTTCAAGGGCGGGGGCACAGGGTCAACTTGATTCACAGAGACGAGCACTTGCAATGACGGAAAACGCCAAGATCGGAGCTTTGGTTGTCACGCATGGAAAGCTGGGCCATGAATTGTTGGCGGCAGCCGAAATGATCGTTGGCGATCTGGGCTGGATCGAAGCGATTTCGATCGGCTGGCACGAGGACGTCAACGAGTCCAAAGAAGCGATCGAAAAGGGAGCTCGATCCGTCGATCAAGGGAAAGGGGTGCTGATTCTGACCGACATGTTCGGCGGGACTCCCTCCAACCTATCTCTGGCGCTTCTGGAAAAGGGACGGGTTGAGATCGTCACTGGAGTTAATCTGCCGATGATCATCAAGCTGGCCGGTCAGAGCGGCAAGGAATCGGTTAGCGAATTGGCGCGAACGTTAAAGGAGCACGGACAGAGCCGTATTTCCATTGCCAGCGAGCTGCTCGGAGAATGATTCGCGATGTGGTTCGAATCGAAAATCAGTTGGGCTTGCATGCCCGGGCGGCGGCTCGGCTGGTGGAGCTGACCTCCCGCTATCGGTCCGATATTAAGCTTTCCAGGCTGGACGGAAGGCAACGAATTGACGCGAAGAGCATTCTTGGGATCCTGCTGCTGGCGGCGGCCCAGGGAACGAAATTGGAAATCACCGTGGAGGGTCCGGACGAATCCGACGCTCTGGCAGCCGTAGTCGGATTCGTGAGAGATCGGTTTGGTGAAGAGAAATGAAAGATACATCCGCAAAACATCCTGGAGTCATCCATTTAAAGGGGGTTGCAGTCACTCCCGGCATCGGGGTCGGAACCATCTGTCGAGTCGACTTTCAGACGCCGACGTTTTTCCGAATTCAAATTGAACCGAATGAAGTGGAAACGGAATTGGCTCGCTTCCGCAAAGCCGTCGAGCGCACCGGTCGGCAATTGCGAAGCGTCAAAGAGCAGTTTGAGGCCGAAATGGGCGCCGAGCACGCTCACATTATTGACGCTCATATTCTCATGCTGGAGGATTCCGCGTATCTGAGCGAGATCGAAGGGCGGATCCGGGAGCAGTTGGACGCTCCGGAGAAAGCGGTGCAGCGGGTATCCGACGAATGGCTTTCCGTGTACGCATCGCTGCGCGATCCATATTTCCGAGAGCGGGGGTCCGATTTTAAAGAGGTGGCGCAACGCCTGCTTCTGAACTTGACCGAACTCAGCCCCCTTCGAGAGGAAGGCGTTCCCCGTGAAGTGGTTTTGGCCGCGCCGGAGATCGGGCTCTCGGCCTTGGCGCATTTCCCTCTGGAGAGGGTCAAGGGCATGGTCGTCACCCGGGCCGGGAGGACCGGGCACGTCGCCATCATCGCGCGTTCTTACGGAATTCCGATTGTATCGGGGATTGAAGATCTGAAGGAAGTCTATCGAAGCGGCCAGCCTGTCATCGTGGACGGTGACCGCGGAGTCGTGCGGATCGGCTCTTCCCCGCGGGAACTGAAGGAGCTGCAGAGCCGGATCGAGCGCCGACAGGTTTTCGGGAAGGTCCGGCCGGGGGATGCGGCGCCTTGCGAGACCCGCGACGGCAAAAGGATCGTGGTCCTTGCCAACACCGAAGTCGGCAGCGAGGTCACCGGAGCGCTGGAGGCGGGCGCCGAAGGGATCGGGCTGTTCCGGTCAGAGTACCTGTTCATGAAACGGCAGCAAGGGGAAGTCGCCGTAGATGAAGACGAACAGTATGAGATCTACAGGGAACTGGCCGCGCGCCTTGGCGACCGTCCGGCCATTATCCGCACGCTCGACGTCGCCCCAAATTCCCGCCTGCGGTTTAAGGCCGGCGACGAAGGAGGAGCCCTGGGGCTGAGGGGTATTCGCTTCAGCCTGAAGTTCCCCGAAGTCTTTCAAAGTCAGGTGCGAGCCATTCTGCGCGCCGGGCGCGAGGGAAATCTCAAGATCGTTCTTCCAATGGTCACCAGCGCCGACGAAGTGCATGCCGCCCGCTCCCTGATCGACCAATGTCGGGAACAGCTCCATGAAAAAGGCGTGGAAGCTCCCGGAGTCGAAGTGGGGATCATGATCGAAGTCCCTTCAGCCGTCTTGGTCCTCGACTCGCTGCTCAAACTGGTCGATTTCGCGGCCATTGGAACCAACGATCTGATCCAGTACCTTTTGGCGGTCAACCGAAACGACGATGACGTCGCAGAATGGTTCAATCCGCTGCACCCGGCGGTCTTGACGGTGTTGAAGTCGATCGCGGACAAGACCCGGGCTTCCGCTACGCCTTGCATCGTTTGCGGCGAAACGGCCGCTCATCCCGTGCATGGCGCGATCCTGATCGGATTAGGATTCGCGCAGCTCTCTATGAGTCCCCGCATGATTCCCGAGATGAAGGCCATTTTCCGGTCCTTGGACAGCGTCGAGCTGGAAGACCATGTGCGACAGATTTTGCGAATGGAGAGAATTTCGGAGGTTGAAAGCTTCCTGCGGACGAAGCTTCACGAATTGCACCGCCCGACGCATCGAAAGCGGGAGATCCAGTTCCAGACTTGACGCAGGTGAATCCGGCGGCGCCTGCGCCCGAGCGCACATTCTTGATCCTTGTTGGACGAGGATCCTGTACCGTTGAGGCAACCCGCATCCTTGGGGCCCTCCTAAATTGCAGGACGGAGGCTCCTGTCTCGAGGACAAGGGGCCGAGGCTTGAGATGCCGTATGTGCGCGGCGGCTTTCCTGAGGTTGGAACAATTTCAGATTCGAACGTAGAATTTCAAACTTGGCCTATGACATCGGCAACCCAGTTGACCGTTCTGCGCATGATTCTGGTCCCCGTGTTCGTTCTGCTGATCTTGTATCAGCATCTTGGCTGGGCGCTGGCGGTCTTCCTTCTGGCCGGCTTGACCGACCTCCTGGATGGATTGATCGCGCGCCGCTACAAACAGAAGACGCCGCTGGGTACCATGCTGGATCCTCTCGCCGACAAGCTCCTGCTGACCAGCGCCTTTATCGTTCTGACTCTGGATTCGATCGATTTGAACTTTCAGATTCCGCTCTGGCTGACGGTCACCGTCATCAGCCGGGATCTCCTGTTGGTTCTCAGCGTACTGATCATCAATCTGACGATCGGTCGGCGCCTGTTTTCACCCTCATTGCTGGGAAAGCTGACGACTGCCTGCCAGCTCCTCCTGGTCATGCTCGTTCTGATCGTCAACGGCGTCGGAATTCAGATTGAAGGTCTGTGGATCGTCGTCTACCTGACGCTCGCGCTGACCGTCAGCTCAGGAATGCACTACATTCTGCGGGGCATGATCCTTATCCAGAAAGAGGGAGGGATGGTACAGTGAACGGGCGTCGTTGCGGGATTTGATCTGAAAGTTGCTGGAGTTCGGAATGGAAATCAACAAGATTGGTGTGGCGGGCGCCGGACTGATGGGAAGCGGCATCGCTCAGGTATGCGCCGTGTCCGGATATCAGACAGCAGTCCATGACATTTCGGACGACATCCTCGATCGTTGCAGATCATCGATCTGGAAGGGGCTGGACCGCGCCGTAGAGAAGTCGAAGCTCACCCCCGAGGATGCCGAACAGGTTCGAGCGCGACTGAGTTTCACGCAACGACTGGAGGACCTGGGCGATTCCTGCTGGATCATCGAGGCGGCTTCGGAGCGGTTTGAAGTCAAAAAGGAGGTTTTCGAACGCCTGGAGCGGGTCTCACCTCCGTCGACCGTATTCGCTTCCAACACTTCTTCTCTCTCGATTACCGACCTGATGACGACCTGCCAGCGGCCGGAACGCTTCCTGGGGCTGCATTTTTTCAACCCAGTGCCTGTCATGAAGCTCGTGGAAGTCGTTCGCACCATCGCCACATCGGAACAGGTGGTCGAGCAGGCCGTCGCGCTGGCCCGCAGTCTCGGAAAGGAACCCGTCCAGTGCGAGGATCGGCCTGGATTTCTGGTAAACCGGCTGCTGGTGCCCTATCTTTTGGACGCCATCCGCGCATTGGAAGAGGGCGTCGGCGGGATGGAGGATATCGACCGCGCCATGAAGCTCGGCTGCGGGCACCCGATGGGCCCTTTTCAACTGCTGGATTTCGTCGGGCTGGATACGACGCTCCATATCGCGAACATCATGTTTGACGAATTCAAGGAAAAGAGATTCGCTCCGCCTCCCTCTTTAAAGCGGATGGTGCTGGCTGGGAGGCTGGGGCGCAAGTCCGGCCGCGGATTCTACGATTACAACCAGGGGAGTTGAAAGCCGAAGGAAACGTCATGAACGAATTTGAAAACCTGCAAGTCGAATTCTCCGAAGGCGTGGCCGTTGTGACGTTTAATCGCCCGGCGGTCATGAACGCCTTGAATCACCGGACATTGGAGGAGCTGGGTGAGCTGCTGCAGAATCTCGAAGGGGACGACAGCGTAGGGGCTCTGATCCTGACCGGCGCCGGGGAAAAGGCATTTGTGGCCGGAGCCGACATTCGAGAGTTCAGTCAGCTCGACGCGCTTTCCGCACGCGGGTTGGCCTTGAGAGGCCAGCGGCTATTCAGCCGGCTGGAAGAGTTCTCACGGCCCGTGGTAGCCGCCGTCAACGGATTCTGCTTGGGAGGCGGCTGCGAACTTGCGCTTGCGTGCCATATTCGCATTGCCTCCGAGAACGCGAAATTCGGCCAGCCGGAAGTAAAGCTGGGAATCATTCCAGGTTACGGGGGCACGCAGCGGCTGACCCGCTTGGTCGGAAAAGGAAGGGCTCTGGAACTGATCCTGACCGGAGAGATCATCGAAGCTTCCGAAGCGAAGGAAATCGGCTTGGTCAACCACGTGGTTTCTGCCGAAAATCTGCTCCCCTTCTGCCGGGAACTGGCTGGTAAAATGTTAAAGAACGGTCCGTTGGCCCTTCGCTATGCGATTCAGGCCGTTAACGGAGGCGCGGAGATGTCGCTGCACCAGGGGCTGGATTACGAAGCGACCCTGTTCGGACTTACAGCGGCCAGCGAGGATATGAAAGAAGGCGCCCGGGCCTTTCTGGAAAAGCGGAAACCCGAGTTTCAAGGAAAATAGGAGTCGAGGACAGCATGCAAAAAGTAGAAGGGCGATTGGACGCTTCGTCCCTGCGTCTGGCGTTTATCGTCAGTCGGTTCAACAATATGATCACCGACAAGCTGCTGGAGGGAAGCATCGACTTTTTTCTTCGGTGCGGCGGAAAACAGGAGAACTGCTCGGTCTACTCCGTTCCCGGCAGCTTCGAAATTCCAATGGCGGCCGCTCGAATCGCCGATACAGGGAAGTACGACGCCGTGGTGTGTCTCGGGTGCCTCATCCGTGGCGAAACCGGACACTACGACTACATTGCCGGCGAAGTCACCAGCGGGATCTCCCGGGTCGCCATCGAGCGCCAGATTCCGGTCACTTTCGGCGTCATCACCGCCGATACGGTCGAGCAGGCCATCAGCCGCGCAGGACTCAAGTACGGCAACAAGGGAGTCGAGGCCGCTTCTGCAGCGATCGAAATGGCCTCCCTCTATCGCAAAATCGCGGAAGCGGATTCCAAATGAGCCGGCGAAAGACCAGAGAATGCGCCCTCCAGATGTTGTTTCAAAGCGACATGACAGATGCTGACCCGGAAGAAATCCAAAAGCTGTTCTGGGCCTCCCAGCGAGTTGCGGCCGGCGAGCGGGCGTTCGCCGACCACCTTTTTCAGAAAGCGGTCGAGAATCGCCAGGTCATTGACGGATTCATCCAACAGTTTGCGCGGCGCTGGAGCCTGAAGCGGCTGGCCGTCGTCGATCGAAACCTCCTGAGGATGGCCATCGCCGAATTCCTCTATGCAGACACGCCGCGCGCCGTGGTCATTGACGAGGCCGTCGAAATCGCTCGCCGCTTCGGAACGGAGAAGTCGCCCGATTTCATCAACGGCATTCTGGACGCGGTCAAGAACGAGTTGGAGCGAAGTCCGGCATGAGCACCCAGACAGATCTCGTCGAACAGAGACGAAGCCATCTGAAAGAAATCCAGGAACTGGGGCTGGATCCGTACCCGCACCGCTTCGAAAGAACCCACACCGTTGCCCAGCTTCAGGAGCAATTCTCCAGCAGAAACGCAGAGGAATTGGAGTCCGGGGCGCCGAAGGTTTCTACTGCGGGACGGTTGACTGCGCTGCGCGGACACGGAAAAGCTGGGTTCGGCCACCTGGCGGGCGATGGCCGGAAAATCCAGATCTACGTTCGACAGGATCGAGTGGGCGATGCGGATTACAAGCTGTTTCAACTGCTCGACATCGGCGACATCGTGGGCGTCGAAGGGGCCATGTTTCGCACCCGAACCGGGGAACTGACCGTATTCGTGGACCGTCTTCATTTTCTTGCCAAATCGCTCCTTCCGCTTCCCGAAAAGTGGCACGGTCTGACGGAAGTGGAAACCCGCTACCGCCAGCGCTATCTGGATCTGATCGCAAATCCCGAGGTTCGGCGGATCTTCACCGTCCGCAGCCGCACGATCTCAGAAATCCGATCGTTTCTGGAAGGCCGCGACTTCCTGGAGGTCGAAACTCCGATGATGCAGGCGCTTCCAGGGGGCGCAGCCGCCCGCCCGTTCGAGACCTATCACGAGGCGCTCGGCCTGACGCTTTTTCTCCGCGTGGCCCCGGAACTCTATTTGAAAAGACTCGTCGTCGGCGGCTTTGACCGTGTCTTCGAACTGAATCGCAACTTCAGAAATGAGGGAATTTCCACGCAGCACAACCCTGAGTTTACGATGCTGGAGTTCTATCAGGCCTATGCCGATTACAACGATCTGATGGACCTGACCGAAGAAATGCTCCAAGCCGTTGTAGCAGCCGCCGTCGGAACTCTGGAAACCGACTTTAAAGGGAAGACCATTCGCTTCCAGGAGTTCCAGCGATTCTCCATGGTGGAGGCGATCCAGCGCTTCTGGCCAGGAGACGATCCTCCGTCCCAAAACGAGTTGTTGGAGGAAGCTCCTTTGCGAAGTCTTCTGACCTCGCTGCAGGCCGAGCCGGACGCGGACGCCGGATGGGGGCGAATGCTCGGTTTGCTGTTTGAGACCGTCGTAGAAAAACGCCTCATTCAGCCCACTTTCATCTACGATTTCCCCGTGGAGCTGTCCCCGTTGTCCAAGAGAAAGGATGCCGATCCGCGATTCGTCGAAAGGTTTGAACTCTTTGTCGGCGGAATGGAATTGGCCAACGCGTACAGCGAGCTGAACGATCCCGAGGAGCAAAGAATACGCTTTGAGGACCAGCTTCGCCAGAGAGCCGGAGGAGACCTCGAGGCCCATCGAATGGATGAAGACTACGTCAAGGCCCTCAGCTACGGCATGCCGCCGACCGCCGGGGAAGGAATCGGGATCGACCGACTGGTTATGATTCTGACCGGTTCGAGTTCGATTCGGGAGGTCATACTTTTTCCGCAGCTGCGACCGGCGACGACGGGAAGCTGAGAGGCGGGTCTGCCTTCGAGACCCGGAAGGAACCGGCAGTGAAATTCGAACTGTTCGTCGCCCTCCGATACCTGAAGGCCCGCCGAAAGCAGGCGCTGATTTCCATCGTCTCGATCATTTCCATCCTGGGCGTGGGCGCCGGTGTGGCGGCCTTGATCGTCGCCCTCTCCCTGAACAACGGTTTCCAGGACGAATTTCAACGGCGTATTCTGGGCGCCACATCTCATGTGAATCTGGTCGGAGTGGGGAACGCCTCCATTCCCGATTTTCAGTCGGCTATGGCGTCGGTCTCCGGACACCCCGAGGTCACCAGCATGATGCCGACCGTGTACGGATGGACGCTTTTGCAAAGCGGTTTTCGACAGGAGCCCGCCGTGCTGAAGGGAATCGGGCTGACCGATGAACGAGCCGTCGAGCAGCTGTTCGCCGAGCTGGCTCTGGTGGAGGGGAGCCTGGAGGAGTTCAAAAGAGAGCGAAGATTGCCGTTGATCCTGCTTGGCAAGAATCTGGCCGACACCCTCGTCGTTTCCGCCGGCGACGAGGTCCGGGCAGTGGGGCTGAAAGGTGAACTGTCTCCTTTGGGCCAAATGCCGCGAGTGCGCCTGTTTCGCGTAGCCGGAATCTTCGAGTCGGGCCTCTATGAGTATGACGCCCACTGGGCGCTGATCCCTCTGGAGCAGGCCCAGACCTTCTTTTCCCTTCGGCCTGACGAAGTTTCGGCGATTGAATTTCGCATACAGAACATCCACGCTGCGTTCAGCGTGGCGGAGGACCTTCGCCAGGAGGCAGGTCCGGGGTTTTCAACCAATACATGGGTGGACCTGAATCGGCCGCTGTTTGCGGCCCTGCGGCTGGAGAAGCTGGCGATGACCGTGGCCATCGGCCTGATCATCCTGGTGGCCTCGCTCAACATCGTCAGCACGCTCACGCTGATGGTGATGGAAAAAAATCGCGACATCGCCATCGTCAGCGCCATGGGCGGGACTCCGCGCACCGTCATGACGATCTTTATGCTGCAGGGCGTGATGATCGGAACGATCGGCACCTTTCTGGGCGCACTGATCGGAAGCGCCGCCGTCTGGTACTTCGACGCCTACCGCGTGTTTCGCCTGGAACAGGAGGTCTACCAGATCCCCTACGTCCCCTTTCATCTGCAGGCATCCGACCTGGTCGTTATCTGCTCGCTAGCCATTCTGGTCAGCTTCCTGGCCACGCTCTATCCGGCTCGCTCCGCCGCCCGACTCGATCCGGTCGAAGCGCTGCGGTACGAGTAGTTCGT
>CAZAEY010000123.1:0-10692 GCA_964484155.1 uncultured Acidobacteriota bacterium | reverse complement strand
CGGTCAAATCAACGCGGCCGAGGCGGCCGCGTCGCTCCGCCAATTGCGCTGCACACATCAACTGGAGGCACTCCGCATGCGAAACGTTGCGACCGCCGGATGGCGGAGCGACGGGCGCCTTGCGCCCGTTGATGCGATGGGGCGCGTTTAGGTGAGCTTCGGGGGTTCAGGGGGAGGTTGGCGGTCAAATCAACGCGGCCGAGGCGGCCGCGTCGCTCCGCCAATTGCGCTGCACACATCAACTGGAGGCACTCCGCATGCGAAACGGTTCGACCGCGGGATGTCGGAGCGACGGGCGCCCCATCGGCGCCCGTTGATGCCGAGCCTCTCCATTTTCTGCTAATCTGAGACCATGTCGGAGTATTGGCGGGAGATCCGGCGGCTGCAGCAAAAGTACGAAGATCTGCCCGCCGAGGTGTTCTTCAAGGAGGACCTCCTGCGAGCGGGGGTCGCATTTTCCGAAGACGCGCTTCGGGTCGCCTCCGGCTGCAAGCCGAAAGCCTACTTCATTTTCTCCTTTGATCTGGTCCCGATCTCGGAAATGAAAATGGGAGAGAACTTCCGCGTTCCGGAAGAAATCTGCCTGGCTGGCGGAGAACGCAATTTCCGCCGCACCATCGTTTCGGTTCGCGTCAATCCCCATTCGCCCTACCGGGTTGAAATCGAGGGAGGTTCGTTGGTTCTGAGCCTGGAAGGCCTGCAGATCTGCAACGTGCAGTACCCGGAATTCCCCGAATACTACGGCCGGACACTGTCGAACGGAAAGCCGATCAGCGACATCGCACCCACCATCGAATGGGGATACTTGCTGTACCTGACCGTTTTTCGCCTGTGTCAGTACTTCGGGAAGGAGGAAGAGTGCCGATTCTGCGACATCAACGAAAATTACCGCCAACAGAAAAAGAGCGGACGCTCCTACACCGCAGTCAAGTCGGTCGAAGAAATCCTGGAGGCGCTGGAAATCATTGCGGAAACCGATTCCCGGAGCCGCGCTTACACCGTTACCGGGGGCAGCGTGACGACCGATATTCAGGGGATGAGCGAAGCGGAGTTTTACGGCCGTTACCCCGAAGCCATCGAAAAGAGATTTCCCGGGCGCTGGATTGCAAAGGCGGTCGTGCAGGCCCTGCCGAAGGACCAGGCGCAGCGCCTGAAAGATGCCGGGGTGCAGATCTACCATCCCAACTACGAGGTTTGGGACTCTCGACTTTTTGAAATCATATGCGCCGGCAAGAACCGGTTCATCGGTCGAGACGAATGGATTCGCAGAATTCTGGACGCGGCTGAAGTGTTCGGGCCGGATCGGGTCATCCCGAACTTCGTTGCTGGAATCGAGATGGCTCGGCCCTTCGGTTTTTCGGATCCTCAGGATGCCATTGAGTCGACCGCGGAAGGCATTGAGTTCTTCATGTCAAACGGAATCCTGCCGCGTTTCACCACGTGGTGCCCGGAACCGCTCAGCCAGTTGGGACGAACGAACGCAGGCGGCGCGCCTCTCGAATATCATGTCGGCCTGCTGAAGCGATGGAGGGACGCTTTTGAAAAATTCCGGATGCCGGCTCCTCCAGGCTACGGCCCTCCAGGAATCGGCAACGCGGTCTTTTCAGTTTCGTCGTTTATGGACGTCATTCGCACCGGTAACCCCCAGTCGGCTGCCGAACCAACCTTGGCGGTCTGACCGCAGCTATGGCGGCCAATTTTAGCGCTCCGCATCCTCCAGGATCGAGATCAGGCCCTGCAACATCTGCACGTCCTCGCGCTCCATTTGCGCCCGGGCGAAGATTCTGCGAAAACGATGCATGAGGCGATCCGGAACGAGGTAACCGGGCAGCCGTGCATTCCGCAGCAAGTTTTCAAGGCGCTGCAGCAGCAGGACGTTCTCCTTGGGAGAGGCCAGATGGAGGAGCGGCTCGGATTTCGCCTTCGCAAGAGCCATTTTGGCTTCGTAGGCTGCGACGGCGGCCGCCTGGGCCAGATTTAAAGTGGGATAATCCGGGTCCGTCGGAATTTCCATCAGCCACTGGCACTGCTTCAACTCCTGCCCGCTCAGTCCGTTGTCTTCCGGCCCGAATACGATTCCGACCGGACCGCTGAGCGCGTCCGGAAGGATTCGTTCCGCAAAGAGCCGACAACTGATCCGATTCTCCGGCGCCTTCCTGCCGGCAAAACGCCCGCTGGTTCCGACCAGCGCGCTCAGCTGGGTAGCCGCCTCCCGTAGAGACGGATAGAATTGGGAACGATCGAGAAGCTCCGCCCCTTTCATGGCAAAACTCCTGGCTTCTGCGCCCACTTCGCATTCAGGCCGCACCAGGACGACCTTTTCGAAGCCCATATTCCGGACGACGCGCACGGCCGAGCCCAGGTTCGAAGCGAACTGCGTGCGGACGAACACGAAATGGAGGTTCTCTCTCAGTCTACTGCTGGACACTTCGCCTCATTGTATCCCGACCCGTCCGCCGGAAACCAAAGCAACGAGGAGGCGGAACAGCTCGGCCGCAGGTCTCGAATTGGGTTACGGAGCTCCCGTCTCGCGAGGCCGCGACTCGCCGGGATCGGCCCCGGAAGGGCTTTCCGATTTCCGCCGTCAACGCCTGAAAATGTCCATGAAATCTGATAAAATCGCGTTATACTTGAATGGGAGCGACATGCGGATCACGTGGATTCCTTTTCACTGGCCTTTTTCTCAATAGATCCAGTCCGAGTTCGCGGACAGAATTCCCCTGCATGAGAGACTTTGTGTAGACTATTACGATCTGAGACTTGAGGAGATCATCTTGGACACAGCTCAAATCAGAGCCGAAGAAAAGACGCCTGGCGAAACCTCGAAGCGTGAGGTCGTCAACGACTTCAGCATCGAGGTGGCTACCGTCAACGGTTCCGGAAGCCAGTCCTCAAACAACGTGCTGATGCGTTCGATCTTCCGCATGGGCGTGCCAGTGAGCGGAAAGAATCTGTTTCCGTCCAATATCGCCGGGCTGCCGACCTGGTTTACCATCCGCGCTTCTAAAGACGGCCACGTCGGTCGGAAGAAGGAAATCGACCTGCTGATCGCCATGAATCCCGAGACGGCGTCCGAGGACGTGATGAATCTGGAACCGGGCCGCGCCGTCATCTTCGAAGAGAAGCTGAACCTTTCCAGGTTGCGCGAGGACCTCATTTACTATCCGGTGCCCTTCAACGCGTTGGCCGGCGAAATCGTCAGCGACGTCCGACTGCGCAAATTGATCGCCAACATGGTTTACGTTGGAACTGCAGCGGAACTTCTCTCCATCGAAATGAAGGAAGTCGAGCGAGCTATCGCGGACTGGTTCAAGGCCAAGAAGAAGGCGATCGACTTGAACATTCGTGCCGCGCACCTGGGGGCGGAGTTTGCGCGGGACAAGCTGCGCAAAGAGGACCCCTGCCGCGTGGAGAGGATGGAGGCCACATCCGGCAAGATCATTATCGATGGAAATTC
Source organism: uncultured Acidobacteriota bacterium (assembly GCA_964484155.1). Taxonomy (GTDB): domain Bacteria; phylum Acidobacteriota; class UBA6911; order RPQK01; family JAPXNP01; genus DATKAT01. Next base: position 7,235 of record CAZAEY010000123.1, on the reverse strand, counting down.
GGCCGCCGCTTTGGGTTGCGTTTTCGCCGGAGTGACTGTAGTGACCTGGTATCCGATCACACCCTCCAGCAGCCTGGGCGAAGCCCTTTCGGAATACCTGGGCCGCTTCCGGATCGACAAGAAGACCGGCAAGGCGACGTTCGCCGTCGTGCAGGCGGAGGACGAGTTGGCCGCCGTCGGAATGGCCATCGGCGCAGGCTGGGCGGGAGCGCGCTCCATGACGACAACCTCCGGCCCCGGCATTTCGCTGATGGGAGAGTTCGCCGGGCTGGCCTATTTCGCGGAAATCCCCTGCGTCATCTTCGACGTCCAACGCGTGGGCCCCAGCACCGGACTTCCCACCCGTACATCGCAGGCAGACATCACATCCATGTACTTCCTCTCGCACGGCGATACCAGACACGTCGTATTGATTCCGGCCGACATGAAGGAATGCTTTGAAATGGCGATGACGGCATTCGACCTCTCCGAACAATTGCAGCAGCCGGTCTTTGTCGCCAGCGATCTCGACTTGGGGATGAACAACTGGATGGCCGACCCCTTCGAATATCCGACGCGCCCGCTGCAGAGGGGAAAAGTCCTGACCGCCGAAGACCTGGAAAGACTCGGCGAGTTCTCTCGCTACAAGGACCTGGATGGAGACGGAATCCCCTATAGGACGCTTCCGGGAACCGATCACCCGCTGGCCGCCTACTTTACCCGAGGCAGCGGCCACGACGAGAACGCGCGCTACTCGGAACGCCCTGAAGACTACATGAATCTGATGGACCGGCTCGGCCGCAAGCACGAGACGGCCCGCAAGTTGGTCCCCCAGCCGATTGTGCGCTACGCCGAGGGAGCGGAGATCGGAATCATCGCGTATGGAAGCAGCGATCCGGCGATTCTGGAATCACTCGATCAGTTGAGCCGGGAATACGGGATCGAGGCGCACTATCTCCGCCTGCGGGCTCTGCCAGTGAGCGAGATCGTCCATGAATTCATCCGCCGTTGCCGTCGCGTCTACGTCGTCGAGCAGAATCGCAACGGACAGATGGCGGACCTGATCAAGATCGATGGAGACGTCGACCCGGCAAGGCTCCAGAAGATTATCCACTACACCGGGCTTCCTCTGGACGCCCGCTTTGTGACGGATCGCATCAGCGACTTCGAACAGAATTCGGAAAAGTAAGGAACTCACTATGTCTACCGTTGCTCCAAGACCGAAGAAAACAAACCGGCTTGGCCTGACCATGGCCGATTACAAGGGCGCGCCCTCCACGCTTTGCGCCGGATGCGGTCACGACGCCATCACCAGCCAGATTGTCAAGACGTTCTACGAAATGGGCGTTGAACCTCACCGGGTCGCCAAGATGAGCGGCATCGGTTGCTCCAGCAAGACGCCGGCCTACTTCCTCGGCTCCTCTCATGGCTTCAACGGCGTCCACGGTAGGATGCCTTCTCTGGCGACAGGGACCGTACTGGCCAATCGCGAGCTGATTTGCATCGGCGTCAGCGGCGACGGCGACACCGCTTCCATCGGGTTGGGACAATTCTGCCATTTGCTGCGGCGCAACATCCCAATGATCTACATCGTCGAGAACAACGGCGTCTATGGGCTAACGAAGGGTCAGTTCTCAGCGACCGCCGATCTGGGCTCACAGCTCAAGACCGGCGTGGTGAACGACCTTACCCCCATTGACGTCTGCTCGCTGGCTCTGGAAATGGGTTGCGGGTTCGTCGCCAGAGGCTTCGCCGCCGACCCGAAGCAACTGGTTGCCCTTCTGGAAAGCGCTCTCAGCCACCGGGGAACAGCGGTCTTGGACGTATTGAGCCCGTGCGTGACTTTTAACGATCACGACGGCTCGACAAAGAGCTACGGCTGGGGCAAGGAGCACGAGGAGCTTTTGCATCAAATCGACTTCATCCCGCACTTCGAACAGATGGAAGCGATCGATTACGAAGAAGGCGCAGTTCGGGAGGTCGAAATGCGCGACGGCTCGCGGATCCTGCTGCGCAAGGCGGAGCGGGACTACGACCCAACCGACCGCCGGGCCGCTCTGAGGCTGCTTCGGGAAACGAAAATGGACGGGGAGTTTCTGACCGGCCTCATCTACGTCAATCCGAAGCAGCGCGATTTCATCGATCTGATGAACCTGATCGACACGCCGTTGCGAGATCTCTCGGAAGAACAGCTGCGCCCTGGTCGTGAAGCCTTGCAGGAAGCCGTGCGGGAGCTGATGTAAGCGGCTCCTTCCGACGTGCGCTCGCGGAGGCGCTTGCCCGCACCCTCGGGTCTCAGAGATCACGCAAAGTTTATAGATGCCGGTTTGTACTTGGGCGCAGGCTGAATCCGCTCGTTTGCGAATACGACTAATTTTCCGAAGATCGGGGCGCTGGGGCCTTGGAAGGCCGAAGCGCATTTGCGCTGTTCCGCATGGGACCGCGGCGAATGAGATTCAAACTCATTTGAACTATTTCCTTGCGCAGCTCGATCGAGGGGGCGAATTGAACGGCTTCGCGCGGGGCGACGGGCAAATGACGGAGAAGGGGAGAAATCCGTAACGATGCGCAGGCTCGGCGCTTTTTTGGCGATACGGCTTCGCAGGTGGATTCCCGACCCTTTCGTTTTCGCCATTCTCTTGACCCTTGGCGTTGGCTTTGCCGCCTGGGCGGCTACGGAGGCCGGGCCCGGCGAAGTGCTCGACGCATGGTTCAGAGGCTTCTGGCTCCTGCTCGAGTTCGCCATGCAAATGGTCCTGGTGCTGGCCACCGGCTTCGCTATCGCCCTGTCACCAGCCGCTTCCAAAGGCATCGACGGACTGGCCCGCCGCATTCGCCGGCCTTGGCAGGTCTATCTGGCGGTGTTGCTAGCGGGGTCGCTGTTTACGCTGGCCAGTTGGGGCTGGGTGGTGCTGACGGCCGTGCTGGCCAGGGAGTTGGCGAAAAGGGTCGAGGGAATCGATTACCCTTTCCTGACCGCCTGCGTTTTCATCTCTTCCTGGAGCTGGGTGTGCGGCCTGTCGAGCACCATCCCGCTGCTGCTGAACACTGGAGGGAACTTCCTGATCGAAGCCGGGCTTCTCTCTGCGACCATTGGAATGGAGCATACCCTGGGCAGCCGCCTCAATCTGATCTACTTCGCCCTCTTCACCATACTCATTCCTTTGGTGATGCTTGCATTGCATCCTCGGGCCGAAGAGGCCGTTTCTCTGGTCGCTTTGAGACGGGAGATGCCGAACCCGCTGTCGGTCGAACAAGAAGCGGCGGATACTCGATTGCCGGTCCGGGCGCTCTCGGACCTGCTGAACCACAGCCCATGGCTTTCGGCAGCCGTGGCGGTCGCCGGCATGGCGTTCCTCCTCCGCTATTTCGCCGATCGCGGATTCGACCTGAATCTCAATCTGATGATCTTTCTGTTCCTGGTGCTGGGCATGGCGGTTCACCGCACGCCGATTCGCTACGTCGAGGCCATGCGGCGCGCTTGCTCCAACATTTCCGGACTGGTTTTCCAATTCCCGTTTTACGCGGGCATTACGGGCATCATGATGTTCACCGGTCTGGGCGTAATGGTAGCCGAAGGACTGGCCGCCCGCGCCACACCGGCCACGCTTCCGGCCATCGCCCAGTTTGTAGGGGCGGCGGTCAACTTCGCCATCCCGTCGGCTGGAGGCGAGTGGGCCGTGGTGGGCCCCGGACTGATCGAAACCGCCAACCGGATGGCGACGGATTTGACACCCTTCGAGCACCGGGCCCTTGTCGGACGTGTGGCGATGGCTGTCGCCTATGGAGAGACTTCGAGCAACCTCCTCCAGCCCTTTTTCCTGCTGACGATCATGCCGGTCATGGGCGCCGGCGTCCGCATTCAGGCCCGCGACGTCATGGGGCACCTGGCGCCGCCGTTCGCCGTGTTTTACCTGGTCACCCTGGCTCTGGTGACATGGGCGCCCGTGTGAGCGGCCGCGTTCCCCGCCGGCCGGCGGCGCGGATGGCGCAACCTTTGTGAATAAACTGAAACAGCAAGGCTCCGCAGGCGTATTACATTCCGAATGAACATCGCGCTTTTGGTCGGGCTGTTGCTCTTCCTTCAGGTCCCTTCGCAGGAATCGTCCGACGCTCGGAAGCGCACGCCGCCCGAACCGACGCTTCTGCGCTACAGCCTCTCGGTCGGAGACCATCTCATCTATCGGCAGACCCTTCAGGTCACAGCGCGCAGCCTGAATCAGGACGATCGGATGCAAGCGCCGAATCAGAGTTTTTCCTATTTCGAACGATGGGAGAATCACCTTCTGGTGACCGACATGGGGGCTGACTCCATGCAAATCGGAGTTCAGCGAAACAGCATTCGACGCAAACTGCTTGCATATCGAGCGGGTTCGGAGGACCTTGTCGAACGGATGCGCCCCAGCTTCGAAGCCGGCGAGTGGCCGCGCTCATTCGCTTCCGGCAATCGCTTTACCGCGGCCGGGAGCCCCCAATTCCCGTGGTCGGCCGTCCGCGAGCATCCCAGCGTTTCGCTGGTCGGAATCGGCGAGATTCTACCGCTGCCCTCTCAACCGGTGGCCGTCGGAGACCGTTGGATGGAGCCGGACTTCTTCGGATTTCAAATGAAGGTGGAAGGTTGGGAAACCGTCAACGGTTACCGAAGCATCCGTATCGGCAACGACGCCAACGGCGATTCTGCAAGCCTCCGGTACTGGTTTTCGCCAAAGCTGGGAGCCATGGTCCGAATCGAATGGGAGGCGGAGACCGATGACGAGGGCCTCTGGATGCGAAACGAAAAGGTTCGGATCGAATGGACCGGGAAGCGTCTGGGCGGCAGCCCTTCCGACTGGCTGACCCAACCCGCCACGCGACTGGGAGTGCTGGCCGCGCTGCGAACATCCGACCGCATTCCGGCCTCCTCCACCGAACTGTACAGCCTGCTGGATTTGGGGGACCCGGTCGTCCAGAGGATGGTTCTGGGCATTGCCTATCGGAAAAGAATGCCCCCTCCCGCCGAGCGCCAGCTTTGGGATTTGCTGGAAAGTCCGGATGCCAGGGTGCGGACGCTTGCCGTTCGAATGATGGAGAATCTGTCCGAACGGATCGCCCAACCGATGATTCGGAAAGCGCTTCTGGATTCGGACCACTTCGTCCGGCGCGCCGCAGTCGCGCTTCATCGCGTCGGAGGCGACTTTTCCGACAGCCGAACCGGCCGGGATGGAGTCGCCGGGCCTTCAGACAACGGAGCGGAAGCAAGCCTCGAAGGCGGGAGCGAGCGGGTCGAGGAATCGTCGTCCGGAGATTCGCTCTGTCACGCAGATGCTGACTGGGCGTTACGCCTGCAGCGGGCCAGAATCCTGCCGCCTCAATTGACCGGCGCCACCTTAAGAACAATGCGGAGCAATGGCTTTCATGGTCGTCCCTATGTCGCCTACGTGCCCGAAGACTATCGAGGTGACGAGCCCTTCCCGTTGATCGTCTATCTGAGCGGGTCGGGCGGGCGGGCGCTGGAGGGAATCATCAAAAGCCACGCTGCTCTCGCCCAGCATGGCTATATTGTCATATTTCCCGACGCCGGCGGCCAGTACTGGTGGCAGGAAGAACCGGCTGGGGCAGTTGAACGCCTGATCGGGGAAATATGGAGCGATTTCAACATCGACTCCAATCGCCTATATCTGGCCGGCCACAGCAACGGAGGAACAGGGGCGCTGTTTCTGGCTTCCCGGTTGGCGGATCGATTTGCGGCGGCGGCTTCCTTGATGGGCGCCGGTCTGTATGCGGAGGAACCCCCCTTGCAGTTCCGTTTCCAGAACCTGTCACACCTCCCGACCTTGTTCCTGCATGGAAGCTTGGACCGCGAAGTTCCGATCATCGGAACCATCGACACTGCGAACAGAATCCTGGCGGCGAATCCGAGCGCCCCGATTGAAAGACACCTGTTCCAAAACCGCGGGCACGACATCTGGCCCGGTTCGGACGAGGGCCGGACCATGGCGTTTTTTCAGGATCGTCAACGCGACCCCTATCCGAAGCGCATCGGTTTCCAGACCGGCGAGAGCCGCCAGCCGCGCCATTACTGGATCGAAGTCACAGAGAGAGATGCTCCAGAGGCGTATATCGAAGCGTCCATTGAGGAAAACCTCATTACAATCGAAAGCGCCGGCGTACGGCGACTCAAGCTGCTGCTGCAGCGCGGCCATCTGCCCGGAACTGATTCGGTCCGGATCGTCTGGAACCGCTATCCCGTTTTCGAGGGGCGATTGCCCAGAGACTGCGACAAGCTGGCCGCCAGCTTGAAGGACCAGCAGGATCCCTTCCGGGCCTTCTCCACCGAACTCGAGCTGCGGTTGCCCACGCCCGGCGAGGGCAGGTAGCGGAAGCATTTGCGCCTGCGGCCTGGACCTCTGCGATCGGCAAGGGCGGCCGAGCGCTTTCTCCTTGGTTTCACGGGTCCGCGTCTAACGGCGGGAAATCGAGTACTTGAGACTAACTCCGGCGTTGACGCTCAATTGACCGGGCGAGACCGGCGTGGCGGCGTCCATGGCCATCGTCCGCTGCTGATAGACCTCGCGAACTGGGAAGGTAACGCCTTCTTCGCTGATTTCATCGATTTCCAAAAGACGGACTTCCAAGGCTTCGGCAAGGGCTTCAGCCTTTCGGCGTGCGTCGTCAGCCGCCCTCCGAAGCGCCTCTCGGCGCGCAGGCTCATCATTCGCCAGTCCGAATTGCACCCCTTCCACGCGGTTGGCCCCAGCCTGCAAGCCGGCGTCGATGATCGGACCCACCCGGTCCAGATCGTCAGTGCGGACCTCAACAACATTGGATGCCCGGTATCCGACGATGCGCGGCTGGTCTTCCGGTTGCCGCATGGAAGCGTATATAGCATGCAGATTCAGGTCGACGGTTCGAATCGATTCTTCCGGAATCCCCATGCCGCGAATCGCCTCCAGAATCCGGCCGGCCACCCGATTGACTTCATTTTGCGCCTCCGCCGCAGATTCGGCCTGATGGGTCAATCCTAAACGGACCGTGGCGCGGTCCGGCGCGACGTGGACTTCTCCCGAGCCGCGCACCGTCAACGTTCGCGTCTGCGCTACCGCAAAACTTGTCAGGAGCGCCAAAAGGGTCAACCCGATTCCAATTTGCCAAACATGCGAGCGACTGAATTGAAATTTCATAAATGCATAGACGCAAGAACCGCCGATCGGGTTCGGCGGAATGGGTTCTGGGTTCGATTATCTGAGCATTTTCGATTTGTCAAGTCTTGGGCGGGC
>CAZAEY010000122.1:2441-10820 GCA_964484155.1 uncultured Acidobacteriota bacterium | reverse complement strand
CGGGTCAGGGCAGTCAGGTCGGCGACGGGGTAGCGGCAGACTGCGGCGCGGAAGCGTCCAGGGAAACGGATCAGAGAGTGCAGAGCGGTAAATCCTCCGGCGCTTCCTCCCATGATGACGAGGCGTTTCGGATCGGCCAGCTTTCGATCGACCAGAAAATCTGCGGCCGCCCCGACATCCTCTACTTCCGTTTCGCCCCAGCCTCCGTAAAGGGATGTGAGGTACTTCTTGCCGAAGCCGCTGCTGCCCCGGTGGTTCAGGGCGAAAACGGCCCAACCGCGGCTGGTGAAGAATTGGTTTTCCAGATCGAAAGAGGTGTCGGAGCAGGCGGTCGGCCCCCCGTGGACTTTAACGATGAGTGGAAAAGGCTCCGCAAAGCTGCGACCGGGATGACGGGGGCAATAAAAGAAGCCATGGCAGCAACCCCCATCGACCGGAATCTGCAAAGGCTGCGGTTCTTGGAAGTACCCGTCCTCGAGGAGGCGGGGGCGGGTGTGGCGCAGGATGGAAACGGTTTGATCCGATTTTCGCCAGAGAAGCGCCGGCGCCCGGTTCGTCGATGATGCAATCAACAGGATCCCTTCCTCCGACACGGAGATCTGCTCCAGGCTGGTGAATCCAGCCAATCCTTCATCCGAATTGGGCTGGATTCCATGTTCCAAATCCGTTTGGACGAGGCTGTCGATGCCCCGATGGGACCGGATGACGTAAAGACTGCGTCCGCTGGGATCCCAGCCGAAAGTGCGCATGCCTTGCAGCCAGGCGGGCCGGGCGTGTTCAGCTTCCTCGTCGAAAGACGCTACGGGTGAGAAATCCTGACTCGAGACGACTTGCAGGTTCATCCACCCGGAGCGGTCGCTGACGAAGCTTAAGAGTTTTCCATCCGGCGAAAACGACGGTTGAAAGACGGCTTCCGAGCCGTCGGGATCTCCGGCGACCGTTCGCTGCCTGGACAGGATTGGAACCCCTCTGGAAACGTCGATGTCGGCCACCTGCAGCGCGGTCCCGTCCCATGGCATGTTGGGATGATTCCAGCACACCCAGGCCAGTTGCTTTCCATCCGGGCTCCAGGTCGGTTGCATGTAGAAATCGGCTCCAGAAACCAGCGGGATCGGCCAGCCCGCCCGTTCCAGAGAAAGAAAGGCAAGCACGTCGCGACCTTCAAAGGAATGGACGTACAGCAACGAACGTTCCGCGGGGTCGGGGGTGGGAGCGGCGACATCTCCCCAGGGAGGAGTCAAGACTCGGAAGCGGCCGGCATTCAGCGATTTCCGGTAGATGCGGCCGTCCGCGACGAAAAAGACCGACTCGTTTCCCACGGCAAAGTCTCCTCCTCCGTAGCCGAGTCCGGCTTTGACATTCAGTCCCAGCGTCAGGTCCTGAAGTTCGAACCCGGGGCGATGCTGGGCCAGGAGGCCTTGCCCTTTTGGGCCGGTCTCCAGCCAAACCAGGCCTTGACCCTTGCGATTCCATTGAACATCGGCGATCGACACTTCCCGCGTGATTTCGGCGGGTTGAATGGGACGGGGGCGAAAACCGCGATGTTTTTGATCTTGTTTCATGGCTGCTGCACAGAGACTAACGAACTCTTCGCTGGATTTCGAGCGAACGCGAAGGATTCATACCGCCGCGCCGTCCGGCGACACTTGAATTGCGGGAAGTGATCGTGATTCACTCTATGCCCATGAAAATCCACGAATTCCAGGCCAAGGCGATCCTGGCGGATTACGGAGTGAAAGTCCCGGAGGGGAAACTCGCCCGCAATCCGGCTGAGGCTTTTGAGATCGCCAGAAGCTTTGGCGGCGTCGTGGCAGTCAAGGCGCAGGTCCACGCCGGAGGACGCGGCAAAGGGGGCGGAATCAAGATCGCCCGGAAGCCGCAGGAGGCGGAGGAGTACGCGCAAGAGCTGATCGGAAAACGTCTGGTGACCCCACAAACCGGCCCTGAAGGGACCGAAGTCCGATTCGTCTGGGTCGAGAAGGGCTTGAAGATCCGCCGCGAGTTCTATCTCGGGATGATTTTGGATCGGAGCAGCCGCCGACCCGTTTTGATGGCCTCCAGCGAAGGAGGAGTTGAGATAGAGGAGGTGGCGGCCCGGAATCCGGAAGCCATTTTAAAGGAACGAATCGACCCGGCCGTCGGCTTGCAGCCCTTTCAGGGACGCAAAATTGCGTTTCAATTGGGACTCGATGCCCGTCCTGCCGGACGCATGATGGCTTCCCTGTACCGGGCGTTTATCGAAAATGACGCTTCGCTGGTCGAGATCAACCCTCTTGTAGAGACGGAGGATGGGGAGATCGTAGCGCTGGACGCCAAGATGACGTTTGACGACAACGCGCTTTACCGGCATCCGCGCATCCGGGAGATGCGTGATTTCGCTGAGGAGGAACCGCTCGAAGTCAAAGCCTCCCGCTACGGCCTCAGCTACATCAAGCTGGACGGAAACGTCGGATGCATGGTCAACGGCGCCGGATTGGCCATGGCCACCATGGACATCATCAAGCTGGCAGGCGGGAATCCCTCCAATTTTCTGGACGTCGGCGGCGGCGCAACCGTAGAGCAGGTCAAGAACGCTTTCAAGATTCTGGTTTCCGACCCGAACGTTAAGGCGGTGCTGATTAACATTTTCGGAGGGATCATGCGCTGCGACACGGTGGCGGAGGGAGTCGTGCTTGCGTTTCGTGAGGTGGGAGTCCAATTTCCCGTCGTGGTGCGCCTGGAGGGCACCAACGTGGAGCAGGGCCGCCAAATCCTGGCCGAGGCGAAGCTGAACTTTCAGGTCGCAGATGGAATGGCCGATGCGGCCGAAAAAGTTGTCGCGGCCGCTTCCTGAGAAAAGGGGATCTCATTTGGCAATTCTGGTGAACAGCGATACACGGGTCCTGGTGCAAGGCATCACCGGCAACGAAGGATCATTTCATACGCTGCTGTGCATGGAGTACGGAACCAAGATCGTGGCGGGAGTTACTCCCGGAAAGGGAGGCTCCGTGCACAATGGCGTTTCCGTTTTCAACACCGTGGAGGAAGCTGTGGCGGAATCGGGGGCCGTTGCCTCGGTCATCTTCGTGCCGCCGCCATTCGCTGCCGACGCCATTCTGGAATCAGTCGATGCCGGAATCGAGCTGATCGTCTGTATTACCGAAGGGATCCCAGTGCTCGACATGATGCGGGTGTCGCAGGCAATGAGCGGGAAATCCAGCCGGCTGATCGGACCCAATTGCCCGGGAATCATCACGCCGGGACAATGCAAAATCGGAATCATGCCGGGGCATATCCATCAGCCGGGTCCGGTGGGAGTCATCTCCCGAAGCGGCACCCTGACCTACGAGGCGGTCGGGCAGTTGAGCCGGCGCGGCATTGGCCAGAGCACCTGCCTTGGCATTGGCGGGGACCCTATCATCGGGACCGGCTTTATCGACGCCCTCAAACTGTTTCAGGAGGACTTGGAAACTGAAGCCGTGGTTATGATCGGCGAGATCGGCGGAAGCGATGAGGAGGAAGCCGCCGAGTTTATTCGCACCAATATGACCAAGCCGGTGGTGGGATTCGTGGCCGGCCAGACAGCCCCGCCGGGCAGGCGTATGGGCCACGCGGGAGCCATCATCTCTCAGGGAAAGGGAACCGCTGACGAAAAAATGAAAGCCATGCGAAAAAACGGAGTGCGGGTTGTCGACAGTCCGGCGGAAATCGGCTCGGCTGTAGAAGAGGTGCTCCAGAAGTCAGGCGGGTAAAAGGCATGCGGGCAAACAACTGCCCAGCCTCCCGTCAGGCTACGACACAGTCCAACGCATTTTCAGCGCTCTGCCGAGGCCGCGACCGTGCGACATCGAAATCAGCATTTCAGGGAGACGGATTAGAACATGGAAAAAACGCTTGGAATCATTAAGCCCGACGCCGTTGCAAACAACCAGATCGGGCAGATTTTGTCCATGGCGGAAGAGAGCGGGTTGCGGATCGATGCGCTGAAGATGATTCGCCTGGATCAGTCGCAGGCGGAGGGTTTCTACCACGTACATCGCGATCGTCCCTTTTTTGGGGACCTGACTCGCTTCATGTCGGAAGGGCCCGTGGTGGTTATGGTGCTCAGCGGCGACGATGCGATCGCCCGCTGGCGAAATGCGATGGGAGCCACCGATCCAGCACGCGCCGAGGAAGGCACCATCCGAAAACGATTCGCCGCCAATATCGAACGCAATGCTGTGCACGGCAGCGACAGCGCAGAATCGGCGGACTTCGAGATCGGGTACTTCTTCGGCGACATCGAACGGGGTCGATGATCGGAGGGACGGAGTCAGGCGCAGTCCGGTCTCAGATGCAGCGACCCCGTGCTCCAATTCGCGTACTGTGTCTTGCACCCGCTTCCGTAACGCACGAGTCTCGTAACGACGCTCCCAAAGAAGCAGTTCGCCTGCATTAAAATTCCGGCGGCCCGATGGGAGACCAACCCGCGTCTCCGGGCGTGGCGGACAGTAAAATGGAGATGGAGAACGGAGTCGAGAGACGCAATGTGGGCTGAATTGGGCAAGACGCTGATTCTGCTTGGCGCGGTTCTGCTGTGCCTGGGCGTTCTATTGACTTGGCTTCCGGCGTCTCGCCTGGGGAGGCTGCCCGGCGATCTGAACTTCTCCATTCTTGGCGTCAGGGTCTATCTGCCGCTGGCCACCTCCGTTCTGTTAAGTGTCGCGCTTACGCTCCTGTTTTGGCTGGGGGCCTGGATTCGCAAGTAGCGCGGGGCCCTGCGGGACCCACGCGCACGCTGGTCCGGTCGACTTTGATTCGTTATACTCGGAATCAAAATGCGGTACGGTCGCGGCTTTCCGTCGGCTATCCGTGTCAGCGTCCGGAGCCGGTTCGAACGCGTTCCGAAAATTCGCAGTAGTGACTGCGCATTCTCGATTGGAAAGGAATCCGCCATGCAGCAAGCCATTGAACGAATCGTAAAAGGTTTCGAAAGAGGAGAACTCAGCCGACGTCAGTTGATCGGCAAGCTCACCGCGCTCGTTGCGGCGGCGTCCGTACAGTCGAGCCCCGCACAGGCCTCCCCGGAAGAAAGCACCTTCCGGGCCGTCGACCTCAATCATCTCGCCCTGCGCGTCGCCGACATCCCGCAGACGAGGGACTTTTATCAGCGACATCTCGGAATGGAGGTCATGAGCCAAAGCGCCTCCAGTTGTTTTATGAGCTGCGGTAAGGACTTTGTCGCCTTCTTCAGGCGCTCCGAACCGGGGATGGATCACTACTGCTACTCGGTGGAAGGGTATACGGTTCGCGGCGCGGCGGAGAAACTGCGCTCGGTCGGAATCGAGCCCCGCATCGCCGGCAACCGCATCTATTTTCCGGACCCCGACGGACTGATCGTCCAGCTTGCAGCGCCCGGCTTTCGGGCCTGAAAGCCATTTGAAAAAAATGTTCGTTTTTCTTCGCCCATTCGGCCCTTCGAACGTTATATCCATTGAATGTGGGTTAACGGAGGAATGAATCATGACAGAGGCCAACAACAAGTTTGACTGGAGCGAGCTGGAGGTTTTGAGCCAGAAGCAACGCATTGACCGCTTGAAGCAACGGGCCGAGGAGCTCTCCGGCGGCGAGATGACCTCATGGGAAAATCAGCAGGCGCCTCCAGAAATCCTCGAGCAGTACTGGAGAAACGTGGTGCTCTACGAGGAGGATCAGCAGGGACCGAAGGGCGTCAGCGTCCCAGCGGTGCAGTTTCCCGATCCGGAGAGCCTCAGCGAAGAGGAACTCGGCCAGGTTCTGTGGAAAAAGATCGAGGAGCTTGCGGAACGCGGCATCTACTTCGGCCAGACCGACCACCTCTCGGATCGGGAGCTGTACGAATATATGTGCAGGTCGGATGTCCGCGAAACGGCCGCGCGCCCTCGGCTTCCGGGAGAATTCTTTCACTACGACATCCTGGGCGGCTACAGCCAGGAAGACATCGAGCTCTATTTGCGCTACTACGCCGACGAGGACGAACGGGAATTCTGGGAAGAGGACTGGCCGCGCGACAAAATGCCGCCCAAGGAGGATCCTCCCTACGACCGAGACAGCAAGCTCCCGCGCCCGGCGGGCTGGTAGAATCAAGTGTCGGGCTCCGAGCTCGAAGTTCCCGAACCTGAGGGGTTCCTGGTGCTGGGTGCTTCGTGCCGGGTGCTTGGTGCTTGGTGCTGAGTGCTTGATGCTATTGGGCGTCTTTTGGAAGCTGGACTTGCGGGAGCGCCGGATGTCGGAGCGACGGGCCCCGCAGCGGGGCCCGTTGACGGGAGGCATTTAGCAGTTGCTTTCGTGGGTTTAGACGGGAGGTTTGCCAGAAATCAACGCGCCCGAAGCGGCCGCGTCGCTCCGACAATTGGGATGCAGAGACCAGCAGGAGACATCGGCGACGGCCCTTTTACCGTTCGACATCGACCGGCTGGGCGAATCACCCTGAAACCTGATACCATCCACTTTCAACTGAGAAGCTTGATTTTTAAACGATGAACTTTGAACTTTGTATCCCCTCCCAACGCCATGTCGCCGCAACCCCTTAAAGACCATGAAGTTCAGAAATTTATCGAAGGCGGCTTCGTCCGACTGGAGCGGGCGTTTCCCCGAGAACTGGCCGAACAGGGGCGCGCCATCCTGTGGCGGGACACGGGTTGCGATCCCGACGATCCGGCGACCTGGACCCGGCCCGTGATACGGCTTGGCGACTATGAACAGGAACCGTTTCGGCTGGCGGCCAACACGCCGCGGCTTCGAGGCGCGTTCGATCAGCTCGTCGGGCCCGGACGCTGGGCGCCGCGGACCAGCCTCGGAACTTTTCCGGTGCGGTTCCCGAGTCCGGAGGATCCTGGCGACGCGGGCTGGCACGTGGATGCAAGCTTTGCTGCGGAGGATTCCGACCCGGAGAACTACCTGACCTGGCGCGTGAACGTGCAGTCCCGCGGGCGAGCCCTGTTGATGCTGTTTCTGTTCTCCGATGTAGGCGAGTTGGACGCTCCGACTCGCATCCGGGTCGGATCCCACCAGGACGTGGCGAAAATTCTTGAACCAGCCGGCGAGGCGGGCTTGGCGGCGATGGACGTGTCTTCAACCCGGGATCGACCGGAGGCGCTGGCCACCGGGACCGCCGGCGACGTGTACCTGTGCCACCCTTTTCTGGTTCACGCCGCACAGCCCCATCGCGGTTCGGCCCCGCGATTCATGGCCCAGCCTCCGCTCTATCCGGCGGATCCCTTTCGGCTGAATCGGAAGGCCGGCGACTATTCGCCCGTGGAGATCGCGATTCGGCGGGGTCTTGGCAAGGTCGATCCATGACGCTCAGGCGGAAAACTTTCTTGACGATTCGATTCCCCAGGGCATGGCCGGTGCTTAAGGCCGGAACTCATATCGTCGCAAGGGGCGGCTGCAGCGCTTGACGCAGGAAAACTTTCGCGCTTAAAGTGAGTGAACGACTCAGCGAACAGTGGCGTTTGTCGGAGGCCGGTTCGGGAGCCTGGTGAGCGAAGCGTCTGGAAAGGTTCATTTCCTGAAAGAAATTCCAATGCTCGGAATCTGTTTCCTTCTCATTTTGTGCCCCGCTGAAGGATGGGTCGCGAATTCCGGATCGAAGAGCCACGCCTCCCAGCAAGCCGCGGCGGAGATCCCTCCGCCGGTCCGCTCCATCGTGGATCGGTTTTCCGGCCGGATCTATTTTTCGGCGCGAAACCTGAAAACCGGAGAGCTGCTGGAACTCGATGCAGGCGAACAGGTGCAGACCGCCAGCGTCATCAAGGTTCCTTTGATGATTGAGGTTTTCGCACAGGCGCGCGAGGGTGGTCTGGCCTTGACGGAACCAGTTGTCTTCACCGAGTCGAACAAGGCTCCGGGCGCCGGCATTCTGCAAGACCTTTCGCCGGGACTTCAGGTGACAGTGCGGGACGCCGTGGTGCTGATGATCGCCCTGAGCGACAATACGGCAACCAACATGTTGATCGATCGGGTGGGAGTGGAGGCCGTGAATCAACGCTTGATCCGGTTCGGCTTCGAGCGGACTTTTTTAAATCGAAAGGTGTTTCGCCCCGATCCGGAAGAGCTTCCCGCTGAGCGGGCGAGATTCGGGCTCGGAGCGACCACGGCCCGTGAAATGAGGCTGCTGTTCGAGAAGCTGTATCGCGGGGAGCTTGTCGATCCCGAGGCTTCCCGCGAAATGACCTCCATTCTTCGCCACCAGCGCGATCGCGATCAGATTCCCCGCTACTTGGTCGGTCCCGAATGGACCGGCGTCGAGATCGCGCACAAGACGGGAGCCTTGAACCGCGTTCGAAATGACGTCGGAATCGTGTTCACTCCCGAAGGGGACGTCGTTCTGAGCCTTTTCGCTCAGGAATCCGAAGACCAGAATTGGACGCCCGACAA
>CAZAEY010000122.1:0-2341 GCA_964484155.1 uncultured Acidobacteriota bacterium | reverse complement strand
GAGTCAGGAGTCAGGAGTCCTGAAACCCGAGAATTGAAACCTGAATTGCGGGACGAAGAACGAGTCTACGACTCGCTGAGGTAATCGGCGAGAAACCGGTCGACTTCGTCGGGTTTGAATCCGTAAGGACCGACTCCGCCCTTGTAAACGATGATGCCATCCGGGCTGATGACATACATTCGCTCGGGCCATGCCGCATAGCAGGCGTTGACGGGGTTCGAAATCTCATCGACCAGGGTGGGGATGTTGACATCCATCATTTCCACGAAGGTTTGCGCCAATTCCAGACGCTGCTCGAACGTTTTGGGCTGCTCGAAAACGACGCCCGAGTCGAGGTTTTGCTCCAACTGCCACTCGTCTTCCGGGTGGGCTTCTCTGATGTAGACGATCAGGAAGTTCGCTCGGCCCTCAAAGTCGACTCGCATTCTTTCCAGCCGATCCAGGCTGGATCGAAAGGGAGGTCAAGTGTAGCTCCCAAACGCCAGCACAAGAGGCCTGTCCCGATGATAGTCGGAAATCCGCTGGATCTGACCGTCAACCGAGCGCAATTCAAAATCGGGCGCCAGGTCTCCTTCTCGCAGCAGGCCTTCCCCGGAAATGTCGTAGCGAACGATTTTGTCGTACTGTTGCAAGCCATAGTCGCCGAACAGTTCATAAACTTTCTGGCGGGTCCACTGCTGATCGGACTCCGAAGCGGAGCTACCCAAATACCATCCGACCGAAAGTCCGCCGACGGAAAATAGAATCGCGGCGCCAACCGCCAGGATATTTCGACGCATCATGTTGGTCTCCTTCGGAACGGGTTGATGATTTCCAGCTTAGTTTTCACGTCGCTCCATTGTCAATCCGGCAGGGAGGCTGGAAGCCAGCCAGACATATCTGATATACGGGACAAGGTGGGAGACGGGCAGACGCAGTTGCAGGAGGCGTGCGGGAATGCGTTCTAGCAGACGAACGAAGATTAGATCCCTGCTCCTGGGATATCGCCGGTATCTGTTGCCGGGCATCATCTTTCAGTCCGTCATCATCGGCGGAGGATACGCCACTGGTCGGGAGATCGTCGAGTTTGGCGGCAAATACGGGGCGTACGGGCTGTTGGCCATTATCGTGATGTTCATCGGCTTTTCGCTGTTTTCCTGGCTGACGTTCGAAGTGGCGCGGGTGTTTCAGGCATTCAACTACCAGAGCTGGATCAAAGAGCTGATCTTTTCGCTGTGGCCCCTGTTCGACCTATTGTTCGTCTCAATGGCGGTGCTGGTGCTCGGCGTCCTGAGCGCCGCTACGGGCAGCATCGCCGAGGAGGTTCTGGACCTGCCTTACTGGTTGGGCGCCGGCGTCGTCCTGTTGCTCGTCGTCGTTTTGAATTTCTACGGAAAACGAGTCATTACGAAATTTAAGACGATCGGTACGATTGCACTTTACAGTTCCTTTCTGGTTTTCAGCGCGTGGGTGATCTCGTCTCGATCCGAGCAGATCGCAAGCGCCCTGGTCCGCGCGGACACCTCCTACTTCAGCGACTTGGGAATGGGCGCGGTTCTCTGGGCCGGCGTTCTCTACGTCGGATACAACCTGGCGACTCTCCCTACGACGCTGTTCGTTCTGGACGCCCACACCACCAGGCGTCAGACTCTTTGGGCCGGTCTGGTGGCGGGAACCCTGGTGGTCGCGCCTTTCTCGCTGACATGGCTCTGCCTTCTCGGCTTCTATCCGGATCCTCAGGTCCTCGATGCGCCGGTGCCCTGGATTCGGATGCTGACGTTCACGGCTCCCGCATGGGTGCTGATCCTGTATGGACTGGTCGTGGTCTGGACCCTGGTGGAGACTTGTACCGGCTTCATTCACGCCATCCTGGAACGCATCGACGCGAGCCTGATCCAGCTGCACGGCGTCGGCCTCAGGCCGCTGCAAAGCGGCGCCATTGCGGCGGGAGTGCTGGTCACGGCGGGCGTATTGGCTCGATTCGGGATCATCGATCTGATCGCCAAGGGCTACACGGCGATGGCCTATGGATTTCTGCTCCTGATGGCGGTTCCCCTGTTGACCGTCGGGTTGTATCGCGTGCTGCGCAAAAGGGAATGATTTCTTCGTTCCGCGTTCAGGATGTCAGGTCGAGGGCCGGGCTTGTCAGAAAACGGATGCGAAATCGACCGAACGGCGCCGTTGGGACGTTTTCCAGCTTCCGGAAGGCCGATTTTCCAACTCCCACGTTTGGCGGCTCTGCTCCCGGGGGCCAGGCACGACGCCGTCTCCCGGGCAGAAAAAAAGGTGGAGCGGGAGACGGGGATCGAACCCGCGACGTCCAGCTTGGGAAGCTGGCATTCTACCGCTGAATTACTCCCGC
>CAZAEY010000121.1:0-10855 GCA_964484155.1 uncultured Acidobacteriota bacterium | reverse complement strand
CTGCGTTCTGCGTTCTGCGTTCTGCGTTCTGCGTTCTGCGTTCTGCGTTCTGCGTGGGATTCTGTCAAGTAATAAACAATTTGCAAAAGTCAAAACCTTGCCGAAGAATTTCTCGGAATACAGGGGAGCGCTTCGGAGTCGGACGATCAACGGTCCCGGCGGTCTCGGCGCTGCATCAGGTTCGCCTGCCTGAACGACTTTCGACGTTCTTCGCACACAGAACGCAGAACGCTGCGGGCTATATGCGCTTGAACCCGCGCAGAATTTCTTCAATATTCATGCGCAGGATGATGGGACGTCCGTGCGGGCAGGTGTAGGGGTTTTCGGAGCGGAAAAGCCGGTCCAGCATCCACTGCATTTTTTCAGGGCTCAGCGGCGTGTTGATCTTGATGGCCGCACGGCAGGCGAGCGAGATGGCGATTTTCTGCCGGATTCGCGACAGAGTCTCTTCAGGGGCCCCGTCGGCCGCGAATTCATCGAGGGTTTCCATCTCCTCCAGGATCTGGTGCATCAGCCTCGCCGGATCCACCTCGCCGGCCAGAGCGGGAACGCCTTTGACGACGAGCGTGCTGCGGCCGAACCAGTCGACTTCGAAGCCGTTGGCGTTGAGCTGCTCGAGCAGAAAATCTGAGACGGCGCGCTGCTGCGGCGCCAGTTCCAGCGTCAAGGGCGTGAGCAGCCGCTGCACGGCCGGCCGTTCCTTTCCAGCCATCTGACGCAGAGCCTGGTCGTACAGAACCCTCTCGTGCGCCACATGCTGGTCGACCACCAGAACGCCTTCCCGATCGACGGCCACGATGAAGCTTTCGACGAACTGTCCCAGCACGACCGGCGTCTCCGGGATGTAATCGGTCACGGGGATCTGATCGGCGTGGGGGTCGGGACGGGAGGGATCCGCGAAGGCGGCCGGCGCCAGCGCGAATCGCCCTTGCAGCGGCTGCGAACTCAGCGAGAAAGCCCGCCGCCCGAAAGCCTGCCCCGGCCCGGGCTGGCGGTGCAGGAAGGCTTCCATGCTTTGGACGACTCCCCCTGAATCGGGGCGCAGGGAGACGTCGCGGGCCAGACTCGACAGGTTCGTCCGATGGAGAAGCAGAGCCTCCTCGATGGCGTGACATATAGCACGGTGCACTGTTTGCGAGTTTCGAAACCGGATTTCGGTTTTCATCGGGTGGACGTTGACGTCGATCTGTTCCGGATCAATTCGGACGAACAGCAGGGAAACCGGATAGCAGGAGGCGGGGATCAGATCCCGATAGGCCAGGCGGACGGCATGCATGAGCACGCGGTCCCGCACCATCCGACCGTTGACGTACAGGTACAGGGAGCCGGCGTTGCTGCGCTGTTCGTGGGGCAGCGAAGTGTAGCCGCCGACCTGCACCCCTTCCAACTCGTAATCCAAGGGAACCAGGTTGGCCACGAACGATTCGCCGAAGAGTTGAAAGGCTCGCTCCTGCAGCGAGTCGACGGCCGGAGCGTCGATCAGCTCGCGGCCCTGGTGCAGCAGGCGAAACTCGATTGCGGGATGGGCCAGCGCGTACACGGTCACCTGGCGGCTGATATGACTGAGTTCGGTCGATGCGGTTTTTAGAAAACTGCGTCTCGCGGGCACGTTGAAAAACAGATCCTCGACCGTTACTTCCGTCCCTTTCGGCCAGGCGATTTCTCGGAGGGAGGTCCGACGGCCGCCGCGGTATTCGATTTCGACGCCCGGGGCGTCGCCCCGCTCCGCCTCTTCCCGGGCCACGGTCCTCAGGCGGATTCTGGAAACGGAGGCGATCGAGGGGAGAGCTTCCCCCCGGAATCCGAGAGTGGAGATGCGCGTCAAGTCGTCGGCTTCCCGAATCTTGCTGGTGGCGTGGTGCTCGAAGGCAAGTCCGCAATCCTGACGGCTCATGCCGATACCGTCGTCGGCGACGCGGATCAGGCTGCGCCCGCCCTCGCTCACTTCGACCTCCAGCCGGCTGCAATCGGCGTCCAGCGAGTTTTCAACCAGCTCCTTGACGACCGAAGCCGGGCGCTCGACGATCTCCCCGGCCGCAATCTGGTGAGCCAGCACTTCAGGCAGCACGCGCACTCTTCCCATGTCCACGTATTATAGAGGGCTCAGGTGACGGACAGGGGGCGGGCAAGGAGCCTAGGAAGCTTTCCGCCGAAGAGTTCGGCAGCCGCATCTGGAGGGGCTACTCGCTGAGCCGGATGCGCAGTTCCTGGAGCTGCTTTTCCGCCACCTTGGAAGGGGCGTCGCACATCAGATCGACGGCGCGCGCGGTCTTTGGAAAGGCGATGACTTCGCGAATCGACGGCTCACGGGCCAGCAGCATGACGATGCGATCCAGGCCCAGTGCGATTCCGCCGTGGGGAGGAGCCCCGTAGCGCAGCGCTTCCAGAAAGAATCCGAAGCGCTCGTCCGCTTCTGCGGGGGAAATCCGAAGGGCGTCAAATACGGTTCGCTGCAGCGATTCGCTGTGAATACGGATCGAGCCTCCGCCGATCTCGCAGCCGTTCAGGACGACGTCGTAGGCGCGGGCCCGAACGGCGGCCGGATTGGTGGCCAGCAGTTCGAGATCCTCCTCTCTGGGCGAAGTGAAGGGGTGGTGGCGGGCGGAGTAGCGCTGCTCCGTTTCGTCCCATTCCAGCAGAGGAAAGTCGGTGACCCAGATGAAATCGAAGCGGTCGTGTGGAATCAGCCGATGCAGGCCGCCCAGATGCAAACGAAGTGCCGCCAGAGCGGCATGGACGGTCGCAACCGGGCCTGCAACGACAAGAAGAGTCTGCTCCGCGGCCAGTCCGGCCAGTTCGGCCGCTCTTTCCAGTTCGCCGGAAGGTATCGATTTCGGCAGAGAGCTTTTGAATCCTTCGGCGCCTTTTTGGACCCAGCTCAAGGCCGCGGCGCCGTGGTTGCGCGCCACCTCGTTGAGAGAATCCAGCTGCTTTCGGGAGTAGGCGACGCCGGCCGGCGCCGCGATCCCCTTGACGCATCCGCCTTCTTCGATGATCTTGCGAAAGACCTGAAACTCGGTTTCGGCAAAGGCGCCTGTCAGATCGATCAGATGCATTTCGAAACGGGTGTCGGGCCGGTCGGTTCCAAAGCGCTCGATCGACTCCTGGTAGGCGATCCGCGGAAAGGGAATCGAAACGGAAATGTCTCGCAGGGCGAAGACTCGCTCGAGGAGTCCTTCCACCAGAGAATAGACCGTCTCCGGCTGCGGAAACGACATTTCGATGTCAACCTGTGTGAACTCCGGCTGCCGGTCCGAACGGAGGTCTTCGTCGCGAAAGCAGCGGACGATCTGAAAGTATCGGTCGAAGCCGGAGACCATCAGCAACTGCTTGAACAGCTGCGGCGACTGGGGGAGTGCGTAAAAGCGTCCCGGGTGGACGCGGCTGGGCACAAGGTAGTCGCGTGCGCCCTCCGGCGTGGACCGCGTCAGAACCGGAGTCTCGATCTCGTAAAACCCTTGTTGGTCCAGTTCCTTGCGGATTTCCAGGCAGACCCGGTGCCGCAGGCGAATGTTCTCCTGCAGGGGCGGACGCCTCAAATCCAGGTAGCGGTAGCGTAGCCGGGTTTCCTCGGAGGCGTTCGAATCCTCGTTAATGGGAAAGGGGGGTGTCAGCGACGCGTTCAGGATCCGAACCTGCGAGGCCCGGACCTCCACTTCTCCTGTGGGAATTTCCCGATTGACCGTTTCGTCCGAGCGGAGGACGACCTCCCCGATCACCGCCAGAACGTATTCGGAGCGGGCGGCTCTGGCCTTTTCCAGAAGCCGTTCATCGTCCGGATGGACGACGATCTGGATCAGACCGCTGCGGTCCCGCAAATCCAGAAAGATCAGGTTGCCCAGATCCCTTCTGGTGTCAACCCAGCCCATCAGCGTGACGGTTTCGCCGACATTGATGCGGGAGATTTCCCCGCAGTAAGCGCTCCGCTGCAATCCACCCAATTGCTCCATCGGTACCCTCGGTAAAACGGATTATTATACGGACATTTTCCGGACGGGCAAATCGGCGGCAGGATCCCCGGAGGGGGCATGAAAGGAGATGCGGCGGACCAAAATCTGCTGAATTCTGCGCTGCATCCGGTCCCGGTGAGTTCCAGGCCAGAAAATGCCGCGGCAGCGAGGACAGACGCTGAAACGGGTTCGCGTTTGAAAGACGTATTCCGGGACACGCCCTTTCACCGAATCCAAGGGGACGTCTTTCAGCGGAACGTTGCAGCGCAGGCAGCGCGAAAAGAGGAGTTGGGGCCGGACGACGAGGTGGAAATGGTCGAGGACCTCCAGCAATTGAGCGTCCAGGGACTGGGCCTCGATCAAGCGGAAATCCCGCAAGGCCCGCCTTTGAACCAGTCTGCGGTCCTTGGTCAGGACGGCTCGGCCGGAGAGCCGGGCCATTCGAACGATTTCGGAGTCTTCCATTTTACCGGCATAGGCGGCGTCGAAGCCCAGGATCCGCAGCCAGCGGGCCAGACTTCCCAGCATCGCATCCGCCATAAATCTTTTCATGAAGATCTGGAATCTAAAATACTGCCGATCCGACGAAACTTCTGGTATCGATGCTCCAGAAGCGCAGCCGGCTCGACGCTGCGGACCTTCTGCAAGTGCTTTTTCAGGATGCCGGCCAGAAGGCTGGCCGCTTGATCCCAATCGGTATGGGCGCCGCCATCCGGTTCGGGAACGATTTCGTCGATGACCCCGAACTGCAGCAGATCCTGGGCTGTCAGGCGGAGGTTTTCGGCGGCCTCTTTGGCATGGTCCTGGTCCTTCCAGAGGATGGCGGAGCAGCTTTCGGGCGAGATGACCGAGTAAATCGAGTTCTGCAGCATCAGCACCTGGTCGCTCAGACCGATGGCCAGGGCGCCGCCGCTTCCGCCTTCTCCCAGAACCGTGGCGATGATGGGGACCCGAATCTGGGCCATGACCCGCAGGGAGTCGGCGATGGCCTCGGCCTGCCCTCTTTCCTCGGCGCCGATTCCGGGATAGGCGCCCGGGGTGTCGATGAATGTGAGGATCGGCCGACGGAACTTTTCTGCCAGCCTCATCAGGCGAATCGCCTTGCGATACCCCTCCGGCTTGGGCATGCCGTAGTTGCGGAACAGGCGATCGCGGGTGTTGCGTCCCTTCTGATGCCCGATCACCATGACCGGCTCGCCGTCGAAATTGGCCATTCCGGCGACGATGGCCTTGTCGTCTCCGTATTTCCGATCTCCGTGGATCTCGCGGAAGCTGTCAAACATTCTTTCGATGTAATCGAGCGTATAGGGGCGATTCTCGTGACGCGAGAGCTGCACTCGCTCCCAGGCGGTGGGTTCCTTGCGCAGGCGGGTTTCCAGATCATCGAGTTCCTTTTGAAGCGCCTGGATCTCTGCGGTAGCTTCGGCGGGAAGGTTCTCGATCGCTTCGCGGAGACGCTTCAATTTCTGCTCGGTCAAGGCCCTTCCTCCCCCATCTGGATGTGAAACATTATAGCGAATGCAAATGCGGATGGGCGCCGCCCTGGGTCCGCTTGCAGGCCGGTGCCGCCGGGTGCGACCCGGAAATCCAGGCTACGCGAGCGCCTTTGCGGCGCTGCGCGACGGTTCCAGCACGCAGGCGTTGTCGCCGAACAGTTGATTGACCTGACTGACGAAGGAAGGGATCGGATCGACCGACACGGGTTCAGCCGGGATGACGCGCAGACGATAGCTATGTTCCTGAACCAGTTCAAATTCGACCGGACAGGCGCCGGAAAACTTCTGGATCAGACTCTTAAGCTCCCGCATTCGATCGTCTTGGATCCTGGGGACAGGAATGCGGATGCGGGCGCGCTCCACCCCTTCCTTCCAGACGGAGGCCAGAGGGATCATTTCCCGGCAAAGAATCTTGACGTCTCCTCTGGCGTCCACATCGCATTTTCCCCGCACCAGCACCGGAGAGTCGGAATCCAGGAGTTCGCGGCACTTCTCGTAGACTCGGGGCCACAGAAGGACCTCGACCGTTCCCTCCAGGTCTTCGAGTTGTATTCCGGCCATCGAGTCGCCCTTTCTGGTCTGAATCTTCTTGACGGAGGCGACGACGCCTCCTACCGACACCTCCCGGCCCGCCAGATCCTCATTGAGCATGCGGCTGTTGAATTCCGAGAAGCCTTCCAGTTCGGCCCGGAATTTCTGCAGCGGATGTCCTGTCAGATAAAAGCCTAAAGTTTCCTTTTCATATCGCCACTTCTCACGATCGGGCCATTCTCCGACGTCCGGCAGCGGTTGGGTTTCGTCGTCTGCCGCCGGTTCGGCAAACAGCCCCCGCTGGCCGCTGATTCGGTCCCGCTGGGCACGGGCGCCATGCTCCAGAACCCTGTCCAGGGACGACCACATCGATTTTCGCTTGCTTCCCAGCGCGTCCAGGGCGCCGGCCTTCAGCAGACTTTCGAGCACCCGCTTGTTGACGACACGCAAGTCGACGCGCTCGCAAAAATCGTACGGATCTCGAAACGGGCCGGAGTCTTTGCGAGCCTTCAGGATCACCTGAATGGCGGATTCTCCGACGTTTTTGATGGCCGCCAGTCCAAACCGGATCCGCCGGTCCGGAAGGCCCTGAAAGCTGACGCCGCCCGTGTTGACGTCCGGCGGCAGCACGTCGATTCCCATTTCGCGGCACTCGCTCAGGTACTGCACCACCTTGTCGGTGTTCGACATTTCATGGGTCAACAGAGAGGCCATGAACTGGACCGGGAAATGGGCCTTGAGGAATCCGGTCTGGTAAGCCAGCAAGGCGTAGGCGGCGGAATGGCTCTTGTTGAATCCGTAGCCGCCGAACTGCTCCATCAGATCGAAAATCCCGCGGGCCGTCGCGGCCGGGATCCCGCGCTGTTTGGCGCCGGCCAGAAACTTCTTGCGCTGGCGGGCCATTTCCGCCTTCTTTTTCTTGCCCATGGCGCTGCGCAGCACGTCGGCGCCGCCCAGGGAGAAGCCGGCGAGCTTGCTGGCGATCTGCATGACCTGTTCCTGGTAGACGATCACCCCGTAGGTTTCCCGCAGGATCTCCTCGAGTTCAGGAAGCTGGTAGGTGACCTGGACTCGGGCATGCCGCCGATCGATGAAATCGTCTATCATCCCGCCTTGAATGGGGCCGGGCCGATACAGCGCGTTCAGGGCGACCAGGTCTTCAAAGCGGCTGGGCTGGAGACGCCGCAGGATGTCCCGCATGCCGGCCGATTCAAACTGAAAGATCCCGTTGGTCCGCCCTTCGCAAAACAGCTCCAGGGTTTTCGAATCGTCCAGGGCGATCTTTTCCAGATCGATCTGTTCGCCGGTCTGATCGCGGATCTGCTCCAACGCCTGCTGGATGACAGTCAACGTGGTCAGGCCCAGGAAGTCCATCTTCAGCAGCCCCAGACGCTCCAGATCCGACATCGCGTACTGGGTGGTGATCTCGTCGCGGTTGGATTTGTACAAAGGAATCAGGTCGATCAGCGGCCGAGGGGCGATGACAACGCCGGCGGCGTGGGTGGATGCGTGTCGGGACAGGCCCTCCAGCTTGCGGGCCACCGAGATCAGATCCTGATACTTGGGGTTCTTCTCGGCCATTTCCCTCAACTCGCGGACCTGCTTGACGGCCTTGTGCAGCGTGGCGCCGGGCTCCTGGGGAACCAGCTTTGCGATCTGATCGACCTCAGCGAAGGGAATGTTCAGGCCTCTCCCCACGTCTCGTATGGCGCCTCGGGCCGCCATCGTGCCGAAGGAGATGATGTGGCTGACGTTGTCTCGGCCGTAGCGCTGCGTAACGTAATCGATGACTTCGCCCCTGCGCAGCATGCAAAAGTCGATGTCGATATCCGGAGGCGTGACCCTTTCCGGATTCAGAAAGCGTTCAAACAGGAGATCGTATTGCAGCGGGTCGACGTCGGTGATCCGCATGGCGTAAGAGACCAGGCTTCCGGCCGCGGAGCCCCGCCCCGGTCCGACCGGAATCCCCTGTTCCCGGGCATGGCGAATGAAATCCCAGACGATCAGGAAGTAGGCGGGGAAGTTCATCTGACAAATGATGCCGATTTCGCGCTGCAGGCGTTGTTCGTAATCCGAAAGAGGATGCAGCAGGCGGCCTTCTCGCTGCAGTTCCAACAGGACCTGCCGCCGCTCTGCGAACCCCTGTTGCACCACCTTCTCAAAATAGGTGTCGACCGTCTCGCCGTCCGGCACCTGGAAGTCCGGGAATACGTTGCAGGTTTCGCCCAACTGAAATCGGCACATGTCGGCGATGCGCAGCGTGTTGCGAAGGGCCTCGGGATAGTGGTCGAACCGCTGCTTCATTTCCTCCGCCGACTTGAAGAAGAACTCGCGGCTCTGATAGACGAGCCGATCGGGGTCGTCTATGGTCTTGCCGGTCTGAATGCACATGAGCACTTCGTGGGCGTAGTGGTCGTCCTGGTTCAGGTAATGGCAGTCGTTGGTGGCGACCAGCGGCAGGTTCATCTCGCGAGCGAGGCGCAGAATCCCCTCGTTGGCCTTTTTCTGATCGTCCAGATCGTGATCCTGCACCTCCAGGTAGAAGCGTTCCCGGCCGAAGATGTCCAGCAAATCGGCGGCTTCCTGGCGGGCCTCCTCGTAGCGATCTCCGGTCAGGGCCTGGGCCACGCTTCCCTGCAGGCAGGCGGAGAGGCAGATCAGACCCTCCGAGTGCTGCGACAAAAGCTCCTTGTCCACTCGCGGTCGATAGTAGAAGCCTTCCAGGTAGCCCAGCGAAACGAGCCGGACCAGATTCCGGTACCCGGTTTCGTCGGCCGCCAGCAGGACCAGGTGATTGCTTTGCGACGAGCGGCCTTCTTTGAGCTTGCGGCCGTTTCGGGCCACGTACACCTCGCAGCCGATGATCGGCCGCACGCCGTGTTCCAGGGCCTTGTCGTGAAACTGCACCGCGCCGAACAGATTGCCATGGTCGGTCAGAGCGACTGCCGGCATGCCGTATTCGGCCGCCTTCCGGACCACGTCTTCGATCCGGTTGGCCCCGTCCAGCAGGCTGTAGTCGCTGTGCAGGTGCAGGTGGACAAAATCGCTCATCGCGCTCGCTTTCCTTTCGATGAAAGTGCCGCGGTCAAGCCTTTCGGGGGAATGTTTGAGTATAACAGCGTGCGGCGACAGGGAAGGAAGGCGTCTGAGAAATGCGGGCTATTCCCATTCAATGGTTCCCGGCGGCTTGCTGCTGATGTCGTAGACGACGCGGTTGACTCCGCGGACTTCATTGACGATGCGGCCAGAGATCCGGCCCAGCAGGTCATAGGGGAGCGGGACCCAGTCGGCGGTCATGCCGTCCTGGCTGTGAACGGCGCGAACGGCCACCACGTTTTCGTAGGTTCGATCGTCTCCCATCACGCCCACGGTCTTGATGGGCAGCAGGACTGCGAAAGACTGCCAGATTTTTTCGTACATTCCGGCGGCCCGAATCTCGTCCTGTAGAACGGCGTCGGCTTCGCGCAGCGTCTCGAGCCGCTGTTCGGTGATCTCTCCGATGATCCGGACCGCCAGTCCCGGACCCGGAAACGGCTGCCGGTGGATGAATCTGTCGGACAATCCCAACTCCCGTCCCACGAGGCGAACCTCGTCCTTGAACAGTTCCCGCAGCGGCTCCACCAGACGGAGCTGCATCTTCTCAGGAAGACCGCCCACGTTATGATGGCTCTTGATGACGGCCGAAGGGCCTTTGACTGAGACCGATTCGATAACGTCCGGATAGAGGGTTCCCTGGACCAGGAAGTCGATCCTGCCGAGTTTGCCGGCTTCCTCCTCGAAGACCCGGATGAACTCCTCGCCGATGATCTTGCGTTTGCGCTCCGGATCCACGACTCCTGCAAGCCGCTTCAGAAAGCGTTGGCGGGCGTCGACTCCCAGAACGTTTAACTGAAGCTGGTCACGGGCGACCGCAAGCACCTGCTCGAACTCGTTCTTGCGCAGCAGGCCGTTGTCAACGAAGATGCATGCCAGTCGTTCGCCGATGGCCTGGTGTACGAGCAGGGCGGCTACCGTCGAGTCGATGCCGCCTGACAGGCCGCACACCGCGCTGCCCGATCCGACCTGCAGCCGCACCTTCTCCACAGCCTCTGCAATAAAGGAGGAAGCCGTCCAGTCCCCTCGCAGTCCGCAGATCGAGTACAGGAAATTCTCAAGGATTTCCCGTCCCTGCGGCGTGTGCGCGACCTCGGGATGAAACTGCAATCCCCAGCGTTCTCGACGGATGTCCTCCATGGCGGCTGGAGCGTTGTCGCTGCGGGCCAGCAGCGCAAAACCTTCAGGAACGCCTTCGATCTGGTCGCCATGG
The DNA here is from genome assembly GCA_964484155.1 of uncultured Acidobacteriota bacterium. GTDB lineage: Bacteria > Acidobacteriota > UBA6911 > RPQK01 > JAPXNP01 > DATKAT01. The sequence goes on along the minus strand of CAZAEY010000121.1, from coordinate 572 downwards.
CTCATCCAGACCTGAAGAGTGTCCGGCAACCCGGCAAAAAGCGTGGAGCCGTCAGCGCTTCTCACTTGCGCCTTTCCGTATTCGCGGGCCTGCGCCGGCTGGACCCGGCCCCCGTAGTGGCGAGCCAGAAGCTGCATCCCGTAGCAGATACCCAGGACCGGCCCCTGGAAATCGTAGACGCGGGGGTCCGGGTGGGGGGCGTCGGCGGCGAATACCGAACTGGGGCCGCCGGACAGAATCAGCGCGCGCGGCGATCTTCTTTCGATTTCCTCCCATGGGGCGTCGTAGGGAAGGATCTCCGAGTAGACGCGAGCCTCGCGGATGCGCCGGGCGATCAACTGGGTGTATTGGGAACCGAAATCGAGAATTAAAACGCTTTCGTGCTTCATCGAGGGTCGCGGAATCAGCCGTCTACGAGAGCGGAAAGTATAGCAGATTCCAGGCGGGGCCCGAAGGCGGGCGGACGCGGTCGTTTCCAGTCGCTTCGGATCCGGCGGCTCTGTATCGTCAACTAAAAAAGTGCCCGAACTGTGTTTCGTAGCCTCATTAAAAAAGTTCCCGAAGCATTCACC
>CAZAEY010000120.1:0-10885 GCA_964484155.1 uncultured Acidobacteriota bacterium | reverse complement strand
CGGGCTCGAGGCGGGTCGGGGCTCGCTCTGGTGCGGCAGCCGCAATCGTCAACGGAGCCCCGCGGGAAGCCGGGGGTGAGCCGCCGCCGGCGAATTGTTCCGTCGACTCAGAGTCGAAGAATCAGAGTTCCCGGTGGCCGCTCACCCGGCACCTCCGGTGTCGGGTTCCCCGCTGCACTCGACACACTTTCAGCGTGGCAGCTTGCTTGACGCGCAGGGCGCCAACAGATAGATTGGGCTTCGCCGCTCCACGGGACGACCCTCGGCGGCTGGAAGGCTGATGAGTGCCCACCCGGATGCCCGGCAAACACATAACAAGGAAGTGCGCCATGACTGACTTGCGATTTGTTTTGTTGCTTTTGCTCTGGACGCCGCCTCCGGTGGCGCTGGCTCAATCGGTGCAGGAAGAGGAATTTTTTTCCGCGGTGCGCCGCGGGGATGCGGCTGCGGTGCAGGGGCTGCTGGAGGCCGGCGTCAACGTGAATGCGACCTTTCGCTACGGCGCCACGGCGTTGTTTCCCGCCTGCGACCGCGGCCACGAGGAAATCGTCCGGCTTCTGCTCGTGCGCGGCGCCGAGGTAAATGTCCGCGACACTTTTTACGGGGCCAGCCCGCTCACCTGGGCGGCGTCCAAAGGCCACGCCGGAATCGTCCGGTTGCTGGTTGAAAACGGTGCGGAGGACTTGGATCGCGGGCTGATGAACGCGGTCTCGAATGGCCGTTCTGAAGTGGCCCGTGTCATCCTGGCTCGCGGCGGCTTGAAGCCGGATACGCTGACGGCGGCGCTAGCGGCCGCCCAGCGCAACGATCACACGGAACTCGCCCAAATTCTGGAGGAGGCCGGCGCCAAACCGCCTCCCAAGGCTGACTTCGAAGTAAACGCGGACGCACTGGCGCGCTACGCCGGGGAGTATCGCAGCGACGCGGGCTCCGAACTGAAGTTCGTCGTGCGCGAGGGCAAGTTTTTCGGCGGGCCTGCCGGGCAGGCGCCGCTGCCGCTAAACGCCCTTGACGAAACGACTTTCCGACCGGGAGAGCTGGTCGAGGTGAAGTTGGTCTTCCACATGGAGGGTGGGAAGGTGAGCGGCCTGGTGCTGCATCAGGGCGGCAGCGAAACAATCTTCAAACGGGTGGAGGAGACCGACCAATGAAGCGCCTCGCACTGATCGTGCTCTCAATCAGCTTGACCGCCACCGCAAGACCGCAGGATGGTTCGGACTCCGCCACGGACAACTGGCCGAGCTTCCGGGGGCCCAACGCCACAGGCGTCGCCCACGGGCACCCGGCTCCGGTCGAATGGGACGCCGAGAAGGGGGAGAACATTTTGTGGCGGACGCCGATTCCCGGGCTGGCGCTGTCGAGCCCGGTGGTTTGGGGCGAGCGGGTGTTTGTCACCACGGCGGTGAGCAGCGACGCAGACGCCGGGTTCCGCCACGGGCTGTACGGCGACGTGGAGCCTTCGCCGGACCTCTCCAACCATTCCTGGCGTGTCTATGCCTTGAACAAGCGCAACGGCGAGATTCTGTGGGAACGGATCGCTCACGAAGGCGTTCCCCGGTCCAAGCGCCATCCCAAGTCGTCGCAGGCCTCTCCGACGGCGGCCACCGACGGCGCGCATGTGGTGGCCTACTTCGGCTCCGAGGGGCTCTACGCTTACGATTTTGACGGGAACCTGCTGTGGAAGAAAGACCTCGGCGTGCTGAGCGCCGGCTGGTTCTACGACCCGGACTACGAATGGGGCGTGGCCAGCTCGCCGATCATCTGGGGAGATCTCGTGATCGTTCAGGTCGACGTCCAAAAGGATTCTTTCATCGCCGCCTTCCGGCTCAAGGACGGCTCAGAGGTGTGGCGAACGCCGCGCGAAGAGCTGCCCTCGTGGGGCACGCCGACCGTCATTGACATCGGCGGGCGTCTCGAACTGGTCACCAATGCGACCAATTTCATTCGCGCCTACGACCCGGCCACCGGAAATGAACTTTGGCGGCTGGGACGCAATTCGGAGGTCACGGTGACCACGCCTTTTGCCGGCGCGGGCTTGATCTACGTGGTGGGAGGCTACCCGCCCATCCGGCCCATCTATGCGATCCGCCCGGGCGGCTCGGGGGACATCTCGCTGGTCGAAGAAGCCGCGTCCAATGAGTTCGTGGCCTGGAGCCGGCGCGAGGGCGGCAGCTATATGCCCACGCCGATCGTGTATGGGGAACATCTTTACATCGTGCAGAACAACGGCGTGCTGGCCGTTTACGAGGCGAAGACCGGCGAGCGCCTCTATCAGGAGCGAGTGGGCGGCCAGCCGGGCGCCTACAGCGCTTCGCCCATCGCTGCCGACGGGAAGATCTACTTCACCAGCGAGGACGGTGAAATCTTCGTGGTGCGGGCGGGCCCGGAGTATGAGCTGCTGGCCTCCAATCCCGTGGGCGAAGTCCTGATGGCCACGCCGGCTATCTCCGAAGGAGTCCTTTTCGTCCGCGGGCTCAAGCACTTGTTTGCCATCGGCGCAGACGCGGCCGGTGACTTTCCAGAGCAACGCGAGTAGTCCCACCGGAGTCGTCAGCGCCTCCAGCGGGAGCCGGGGTGAGCCGTCGCAGACACGAAGATTCGCGCCGTTTCCGTCTCATCGAGGGCCGCTCTCCGACGCCTCGCGACGGATCGGTGGGATACCTGCGGGCAAAAGGACGGGCTGGTTAATCCGGATCAAAGCCCTCCCTGACGGACGCGGATGTCGCCGTTTGTCGTTTCCAGCGTCACGACGGGTCCGCCTCCGTTGATTGGAATGCGGGCGGATAGCCCCGATTCGGTGCGAGTGTAGTCGACGGTTCCAAAGTCGGAATAGATGTCGTATTCATCACTTCCGCCGCCGCGCGAACCGCCGCGCAGGTTGATGCGGGCCTCAACGGTGGCGCGGGCCCCGGGAGGCACGAGCAGTTCAATGTCGCCTCCCGCAGTCTTCAACGAGCTCTCATTGGGCCCGGTCGGATTGAGTTCGGCCCGAATGTCGCCTCCGGCGCTCGAGCCGTTGATGGCGCCGGTCACCTGGCGGAGAACGAGATCTCCTCCGGCCGTGGAGGCATCCACCTTGCCCGAGGCTGCGTCTAGGAAGATGTCACCTCCGGAAGTTCTCAAGCGCGCGCTTTCAGCGATGCGACCGACCCGAATGTCTCCGCCCGAAGTGGAGGCGTCGGCGTCGCCACCAACATCGCCAAGTTTGATGTCGCCGCCGGCAGTCCGAGCGCGAAGCCGCCCGCCGACCGAGGCGACGGTAATGTGTCCGCCGGCCGTGGTCGCTTCGACGTCTCCTCGGACCGCTTCCATGCGGATGTTGCCGCCGGAAGTAGTCAATACGGCGCTGCCCAGAATCCCGCCGGCGAGAATGTTGCCTCCGGCCGTGGTCATCGACAGGTCTCCTCCGACGTCTCCGAGACGGATCTCACCGCCTGCGGTTACGCCTTTGATGCGCCCTTCGATCCGCCCTTCGACGGAGATGTTGCCGCCGGCGGTCGCGACGTCAACATCGCAGCGCTGCGGGACCCGAATTTCAAAACGCACGTTTCTGCTCCGACCTCTCGGCTCGTATGCGACAGTCACGCTGCTTCCGGATTGCGTCATCTTCAGGTCGGACAGATTCCTTTCGTCGATTCCGACGGCTTCGACTCGGATTTGCCCCTCCGTTCCGGGGCTGATTTGAATGTCACCGGTTTTCAACCGAACCGTCAGGCTGCCTGACTGCCCGACCGTAAAGGTTTCCGAAGTGGCTCCGACCTGGGAGGCCGCGATGGCCGCAACTCCCGTACACAAGCAGATAAGAATGAACCATCCCTTGCATATCATTTCTGTACAACCTCCTGTAAGACCGCCTGCGTTCGCAGGCGAATGTACTCGTTTGTTTCCTGACTTGCGTTTCTTTCCAACTCCCGCACCACTGCGGGGTCGAAATGGGTCTGAGATTTGAAGGCCTCTTCCAGACTTTGAATCGCTTCCATTCGGATTTTGGCGTTCTCGTCTTCGACCAAAGCGCGCAGCAGGGCCCTTTTGATCGCATCCGAGAAGGAATGGCCCCGCAGCGCCATTAGCGCGCGCTCCCGAACCGCCGGATTGGGATCGGTTTGCAGTGCGGCGATCAGAGCCGCCTGCACCTGGGGGTCCCGCTGGCCGCCCGCATGATCCAGGGATTGAACCGCCTGCAGACGGACGCCGGGGTTCTTTTCATGGACCAGAGAGTAGGCCAGGAGACGCTGAATCCTTTCGTCTTCGAGGCGGCCGCGCACAGCAAACGTCCGGGATGCGCGAAAGCGCAGCTCCACCTCTCCGGAGTCGGGGAGAGTTTCATGGAAAGACACTTCCGAAACCTCGACGTCCGGATTGGAAAACGGATCTCCTTCAATCAGGAGCGCCTGAAAGGACTCCGCTCCGCTCGGCGTCCAGACCGATCCAATCCAGACGCCGCCCAGCAGGATCAGGAGGGACGCGGCGGCCTTCAGCCACCAGTGACGAATCCCGGGATTCTTCGAGGGCGGGGGCGACTTTATCTCCGGCCGCACCAACAGACGATCCATCAACTCGGCTCTAGCCTTCAGGACGAAGTCCTCTGCGGCTTCCGGTTCGTAGAGGGTCAGCAGCGAGTCGAAATCCGTCAACTCAAGGCGCTCCCGTCGGCAAACAGGACAATCCTCTAAATGTCGATCCAGGTCCGCCTTTTCTTCCGGAGTCAGCTCCCCGTAGCGGTCCAGAGTCATCAATTCGGAATATTTTTCGTGTTTCATGACGGCGTCATCCATGGAAGCAATTGCTCTTTCATGCGTTCGGTGGCGACGAACAGGTGCTTTTTGACGGTGCCCTCCGCGCAGTCCAGCAGTTCGGCGATTTCTCTGAGTTTGTGCCCGTCAAAATGGCGAAGGCTGAAGATCAGCCTCTGCTGCGGAGACAGTCTTTTCAGGGCTGCTTCGATCTGGCGGCGCGCCTCGGCGTTCAGAGCGAGGCGTTCTGACTCGGGAGGCGTCTGCAAGTTTTCCGACAGCGTGTCGCCTTCGCCGTCCCGCCCCCGGTCTCCGTCCAGCGAGAAGAGCCGGTTTTTCTTTCGACGCGCCTCGTACGTCAAGCAAGTGTTTGTCGTCACCCGGAAAAGCCAGGTGGAGAACTTGCTTTCAAACCGGAAGTTTTCCAGCGCGCGGTGGACCTTCAAAAAGACCTCCTGATAGATATCCTTCGCATCCTCTTTGTTTCCCGTGTACTGCAGCGCAATTCCAAGGACGCGACGGTCGTAGCGGCAGAGCAGCGTCTCGAAGGCGCCGCCATCCCCGTTGCGGCTCCTGCGAATCAGTTCCCAATCGTCCGGTTCAGTCATGGCGCGTCGCACTCGAAGGGATAAGACAGAAACGAAGGGAAAAAGGTTGGGGCGACGTTCGAATTTCCTTCGGCGCGACAGTACCGTGGGATTCCGAGTAATAGCATGGGGATCCTTTGGGCGCCGATCGACGCTCCAAATCCTTTTCGTCCCAACGGTCGAAAGGGAATGCGGTCATTGCTACCCCGGCTGGCGCCTGCCAACCCCTTTATTTCTGGGTTGGGTCCTGATTTTTCCCGGCCAGCCAAAATACAGCCGCCACCGTCTTGGCGTCCACAATTTCTCCATCGTGAATCAAGGCAACGGCTTCTTTCAGCGAGTAAATCTCCAAGATCATCTCTTCATCGAATTCCCGGTTTATCGCCGTCTTTTCGACCGAATCGGTATAAAAAAGGTGCAGCAGTTCGTCGCAATATCCAGGCGAAGCGTAGAAGCTGCAAACGGCGCGTAGCTCCAGCGGGCGGTATCCCGTTTCCTCTTCAAATTCGCGGGCCGCGCTGGACCGGGGATCCTCCTGTGGATCGATCTTTCCGGCCGGAAGCTCCAGAAGGGGTTTTCCCACCGGATACCGATACTGGCGCACAAACGGGATGCGGTCCGGTTCGATCTCGCCGAGCACCACGACTCCGCCGGGGTGACGCACGACCTCGCGAATGGTGGATTGCCCCTTTACTTCGATTTCATCCACCACCAGGTCGACGATCTTCCCCTCATAGATCACATTCCGCTTCAGGAGTTTACCCGGCTGCAACTTGTCGGCTGATTCGCTCATGCAAATTTCCTTGCCTTCGGACTATCGCGGGTCCGGCGTGTGCGCCGGCCTGCTCGACCGGCGGCGTTGATTCATCTTCGGGAGTCCGGAGGCGAATGCGTTTCCCATGCCACAGGCGACGCCCCTGCCTTGGAAATTCGGAGTCCTTCTCTCCCACTTTCTCACCGCTAATCGCCATCCCCGTCAATTTTTGCTTTCGACTTTTTGGCGTAGAGGACATCTCAATTCAAGGGATGTCACGCTACTGGGTTATTGCGCTCATTATTCTGGCGACGGCCGTCGTCTATTCTTTTTCGTTCCCCGGGCAGTTTCACTTTGACGACTATCCGCTGATGCTCGAGAACGACAGAGTCGCCGGAGACGGGATGAAGCTGGTCGACTTCCCTTTGCAGTATGGGGGCAGACCGCTGACCCTTTGGACCTTTCGCCTCAATTATCTGGCCGGAGGGGAACGGCCCTGGCATTTCTTGCTGGTCAATATCCTCCTGCATCTCGCCTGCGTCGGTCTGCTGACTAATCTGCTCTGGAAGGCGACCGAAAAGCCCGTGCTGGCTTCGATGGCCGGGCTGATCTTCGCAGTACACCCGTTACAGACCCAAGCGGTCAACTATATCTGGTCTCGCTCGGTCCTGCTGATGGCTGTGTTTTCTCTGTTGGCGCTGCTGTTGTGGAGAAAGAGGCCTGCGGCGGCGGTTGCGGCCTATCAACTGGCGATGTGGAGTCGGGTGGAAGCGGTTCTTTTGATCGTCCCGATGCTGGTCTGGAGGAAGCAGTGGAGAGCGCTGCTGATCGGGCTGGCCGTTTGGAACGCCGCCGCGGCATTTTATTTTTTCGGACGGCATCAACCGGCGGAGTTCGTCTGGAATCACTCAGATCTACTCGGATACTGGAGCGGGCAGGTCATCGCCTTCTGGAAATACGTGTCCCTGGCCTTGATTCCAGCCGGCCAGACCATCGACCACCAGGAGGCAGCGCTGGGCGCATGGTCCGTCGCCTTCGCCGTCGCGGCTCTGGCCGCATTGATCGGATGGGCGCTGAAGCGACGCGCGACCGCAGCGCCAGCAGCCTATGGAATTCTGTGGTGGGCTCTCTTCCTGTTCCCTTCCCTGCTGATCCCGAACCCTGACTTTTTGAACGAATCCCGAGCCTATCTTCCCATGGCCGGACTGGCCGCCGCTGCGGGCTTCTTTCTGAGCCGAATGGCGTTGTGGAATGCGAAGACGTGGGCGGCCGCCGGCCTGCTGCTGGCGGTGATGAGCGGCCTGTCGATACAGAGAAATCAGATCTGGAATGACGACGCTGCCCTTTGGAAGGAGGCGACGATGCGTTCGCCGCAAAAGGGAAGGGCCTTTTACAATTACGGGGTGGCGCTGTTGCGGGAGGATCGAGTGCGTGATGCGACGCGGGCTTTCGAGACGGCGGCCGGGTTGGACGGTGACGATGATTTCAGCTACGCGGCTCTGGCATATTGCGCGGAACTGGAACAAGAATGGGAGAAAGCGTTAAACTTGTACCAGCGTGCGCTGCAGATGAATCCCCAAAATGAATACGCCGTGCGCGGGTACGCTCGACTTAAACAGTTTGAGTCGCTTGAAATGGAGCAGTGAGGAAACGCATTGAAATATTTGAATCAAATTAATTTTTTACTGGCGGTTGCAGGATGCGTCGTAGTTGCCTTCGCTCTGAGCCAAACGGTCTGGACTGAGACGAATCGGGTGGCCATCGTCATCTCAGACGACGCGCCCTACGAGGGGCCAGCCGTCGTCACCCGGGAGCCGGCGGAAGTCTTCGGCAGCGCTTCCGAGGGAAACTTTCCAGTCGCCGCGCCTTCGGGACCTGGCTTTGCGCTGCAGGCTGAGGACGAAGACTCCGTGGCCTCGGACCAAGCAATTCGAACCGACGCTGTTCCGGGCGGCATCCTCGGTGGTGCCGATTCCATGGTCCCTCAACCTACCGACCAGTTGCGAGAGGCCTTGAGAGACCCCAACGTGCTTCGGGTCGGCGAGCGTCCTGCCGCCGCAGTCCCGGGCGGCGGTCAGCCTGCTTCCGAGGCGCCTCAACAACAGCGTTTTGCAACGCCTTCCCAACCCCAGCGCGCGACTCCTCCGTTCGTGCAGGGGACCGAGTCGCAGAAAAGACAGCCTGCCGCCGGTTCTCCGCCGCCGGTTCGAGGCTCGATGCTGGAACAGAGGCCTCCGCGGTAGCCTGCCGGCGAGCGCTTGGGGAACCGAACCGTGCGGGCTGGAGGTCAAGCCTTGACGCGATCGCGCTCGAAATCCCATTCGACTGCCTGCTTTTTGCGCAGCGACTGGTTGACCATGTGCGCCGCGCTGGCGGCGCGATGGCCCATGACCGCGTCCTGTTGGGGCTGCTTTCTGGATCGCACTGACTCGAAAAACTGCTCCAGGTGGACGTAAGTGGGGTCCAACCCCTGCTCTTCATGAACTTCGACGTCCAGGTTCAGTGAAGGCTTACGCGTCCAGGGCGATTCCTGCTCCATGACGTCCGGGCGGCTGTAGTACTGCTGCTCCAACTCCTCTTCCCAGGATCGGACGACCCAGCGGTTGTCCTCATTTACATTCTCAGGCCGGAATTCCAGCCGGTCCCCGCGAAACAGGACGCTCCCCTCCGTCCCCAGGATCTCAAAACCGGATTCGCTGCTGGACTGATTGTTGAATGTCGAGCTGAGATTTACGGTGAATCCTTCCGGATAAACAAGGAGGGCGTTGATGGTGTCCGGGACTTCGTGGGTGTCCTTCCAGCGATGCAGTTCGCCGCTGGCCAGCACCGTCTTGGGCATGGTCGCACGCATCACAAAATGGATCGATGTCACCAGGTGGACGAAAAGGTCGGTCGCGATGCCTCCCGAGTAATCCCAGTAGCACCTCCAACGGAAAAACCGTTCCAGATCGAAGGGGCGGTCCGGAGCCGGACCCAGAAATCCTTTCCAATCGACGGTATCCTCGTTTGCGTCGGGAGGGATCGGATACAGCCATGCGCCGCTGGCCGTATTCCGGTTGTAGGAGGCTCGGATGAGCGTGATCTGACCGAGCCGGCCGACTTCGACAAACCGCCGAGCGGCCCTCTCAATCTGCGAACTCATCCCCTGACTTCCGACCTGTAGAATCCGACCCGTGCGCTTGACCGCATCAATGATCTCCAGCCCCTCGTCGACGTCAAAGGTCATGGGCTTTTCGATGTAAATGTCCTTGCCCGCCTCCAAGGATTCGATCGCCATCTGACGATGCCAATGATCCGGCGTTCCGATGAATACCGTATCGACGTCTTCGCGGGCAAGAATCTCCCGGTAGTCCCGGTGAATCTGAGCGCGGTTTCCGGTCCGGACCCGGGCCCGGCGGGCCCTGCCGCTGTAGGCGTCGCAGACGGCATTGACCTCGACTCCGGGAATGTGAACCGCTCGGTCGATCAGTTCCTGGGCTCGCGCCCCGGCGCCGAGCACCCCGACCGTTATCCGATCGCTTGCGGCAGTCGCGCGCCCCGTCCGAACCTTGGTGACGCCGGCGATCGCGCCCAGAAATGCGCTCTGCTTGAAAAACTGGCGGCGATGCATGCTCATGAATCCCTCCGAAATGTCTCAGGTTAATAATTCGCAACATCATAACAGAGCGCCGAAAAATGCGCCTCGAATCTCACTCTGCCCCTACAAAACGCTGAACGGCCCAGCTAAAATAATATGCAACAAGGCTTCGATCATCCGGCTGCGCGGCCGAGTTCGGGGCGGGCAATTCTGAAGGGAGTCATGCGATGAGCGGATCCGACATGAGCAGAAGAACTTGGATAAAACTGGGAGGCGCCGCCGCGGCTATTGCAGCAGCCGCCGCCTCGATGGAGAGGAATCGGCTGCTGGGAAGTTCTGGCGGCCGGATTCGACATTCCGCCTGCCAGTGGTGCTACGCGGGAATGCCCTTGGAGGAATTGGCCGTCGGCGCCCGTGAAATCGGCTTGGAGTCGATCGAATTGATCGGACCCGAGCAGTTTAAGGTCGTCAAGGAGTTCGGTTTGACCTGTGCCATCACGTGGGGAACGGGGCCGATCGAGGATTGCCTCAACCGGCGCTCCAATCATGACCGTTGCGAGCGCGAATTGCGTGAAAACATCGATTTCGCCGCCGCCGAAAAGATTCCGAATGTGATCTGCTTTTCCGGAAACCGCGACGGAATGGATGATGAGGAAGGCTTGGAGAACTGCGCCGAAGGGATCAAGCGGGTCGTCGGCTATGCTGAAGAAAAGGGCGTCACTATTTGCCTGGAAATGCTCAACAGCAAGGTCGACCACGTCGATTATATGGCTGATACAACCGCCTGGGCCGTGCGATTGGCTGACAAGGTCGGCTCGGAACGCTTCAAACTCCTCTATGACATCTACCACATGCAGATCATGGAGGGCGACGTGATTCGCACCATTCAACAATATAAGCACTACTTCGCCCACTACCATACCGGAGGGGTTCCAGGACGAAACGAGATCGACGATTTGCAGGAGCTGAACTACCGCGCCATTGTCGGCGCCATCGCAGACACCGGATATCGTGGATTTCTCGGACAGGAGTTCGTTCCGGCGCGCGACCCCATGACCTCTCTGGCCGAAGCCTACGAAATCTGCAGCGTCTGAATGAAAGGCGCTCCGCGTGCTGTGTGCTGAGGTCCGAGTTTTGAGTTCACGGAGTCAGGAGTCAGGAGTCAGGAGCCAGGAGTCAGGAGTCAGGAGTCGGGAGTCGGGAGTCAGGAGTCAGGAGTCAGGAGTCAGCATGG
>CAZAEY010000119.1:0-11066 GCA_964484155.1 uncultured Acidobacteriota bacterium | reverse complement strand
ATGTGGCGCAAGGAACGAAAGCACCCTGTAGGGGTGCGACAGCGCCTGCCGACCAGGGAATCCTCACTGTCGAACGCCCGAAATGGCCTTCATCGGAATTCGACTGTGGCGCCCTTCAGTGCGCCCCGGGTCTTGCGGGACGCCGATGCCCCAGGGTGGCCCCTGGGCTGTCGCTGTGGCCGCCCTTTCAGGGCGCTTGCCTGAAACTTCCCTCAGCACCTTCGAAGTCTCTCGACCGAATGATCCGGCGTTTCCGGCGGCGGCGGTGACCTGAAACTTCCTCCAGCAGCGGTGAAGTTTCAGGTAGAGAGGACAGAGTCGCCGCATAGCGGCGCGTCTGCTGCCAAGCGTCCTCGACGCACTGCACGAGTGCGAATGCGGGGGCCTTCGCCATGCCGGCAGGTCGCGCGCCTTGCATCCAGGCCCCTCTCCTGCACGTCGCTACGGAGGCGTATGAAATATGCGGGCCTAGTTCAGCCGATTCTCCATGGCATCGACGACGACTGCCACCGTGGCGTCTCCGGTGATGTTGGTGACGGTGCGCAGCATGTCCAGGATGCGATCGACGCCGAGGATCAAAGCGATTCCGGCGCTGGGAACTCCCACTGCTTCCAGAATGATGACCAGCATGATGATTCCTGCGCCGGGAACTGCGGCCGTCCCGATGGATGCCAGCACCGCCGTCAGCACGATCGTCAGCTGGGCGTTCAGGTCCAGCCCCAGTCCCAATGTCTGGGCGATGAAAACGGCCGCGACCGCCTGGTAAAGGCCGGTTCCGTCCATGTTGATCGTGGCGCCCAGCGGGATGACGAAGGAGGTGACTTCATCGGAAACGCCCAACTCCTGCCTGCAGCGTTTCATCGTCACCGGAAGGGTCGCGCCGCTCGAGCTAGTCGAAAACGCCACCAGTTGGGCCGGCGCGATTCCCCGAAAGAAGGTAGAAATCGGCATCTTCGTGAAGAACTTCAGAAACAAGGGGTAGGTCACGAAGGTTTGCAGCGAGAGTCCGAGCACGACGGCCAGACAGTAATAGCCAAGCGCGCCGATCAGTTGCAGAACCTGCCAGATGTTGTCCTGCGCGATGGCGGCAATGGTTCCTGCTATGAGGGCGAACACCCCTACGGGCGCCATCAGCATGATCAATTCGACCATCCGGATCACGACGTTGGTCAGCGCGCTGAAAAAGTCCAGTAGCGGCTGGGACTTTTCCTTCGGCGTCTGAATCAATCCGATTCCGAGCAGGATGGAGACGAAGACGATCTGGAGCATATTGCGATTGTCGGAGGCCGCGCCGAAAAAATTCTCCGGCACGATTTCCTCCATCAACGCCAAGGGGCCGCGCTGTTTGGCCCGCTCCGCCAGTTCCGCACTCAGCGTCGCATCTTCACCGTAAGCCGCTTGCAGCTCAGCGCGCATGTCGGGAGGAACCTGATGTCCGGGGCGAAGGGTGTTGACGATGATCAGCCCCAGCGACACGGAAATCGTCGTCGTTATCAGGTAAATGGCGATCGTTTTCCCCCCGATGCGCGACAGCTTTCGTACATCGGAAAGAGAAGCTACTCCGGAAACCAGAGAAGCCACGACCAGCGGGACGGCGATCAGTTTCAAAAGATTGATAAAGACGGTGCCGAAGGGCGCTATCCAGTTCCGGGTGAATTCACCCCATCCCATGCCCGCTCCTGCGATTCCGAAAACGAATCCCAGAATCAGGCCGACAATGATTTGCCAGTGGAGCTTCCGGTACCAGGGCATGGCCGGTATCCTCACAGGAGAAGTTGACGAAGTCAATGGGTTTTTTGACAATGAAGCGGCAGCGTCCCCGCGTCGGCGGAAGAAGAGGAAGGGAATCTCGAGTGGAAAAAAAACGATTGGTAGTCGGGATTTCCGGCGCCTCGGCGCCGATCTACGGCATTCGGATCCTGCAGCTCCTGCAGTCGATCCAAGAGGTGGAGGCGCACTTGATCTGCAGTCGCGCCGCCCGTCGAACGATCGAACTGGAAACCGAAATGACTCCGGCTGAAGTGGAGGGGTTGGCCGACGTTGCCTATTCGCCCGATGACATCGCCGCCTCGGTTTCCAGCGGATCCTTTCGTACCATGGGAATGATCGTCGCCCCCTGTTCGATGAGCACGCTGGCCTGCATCGCCTCATCCTATAGTAAAGACCTGCTCACGCGAGCCGCCGACGTCACGCTGAAGGAGCGCAGGCCACTGGTTCTGATGGTGCGCGAGTCGCCGTTGCATCTTGGACACCTTCGCGGCATGGTCCAGGTCTCCGAAATGGGCGGAGTCATTGCGCCCCCGATCCCATCTTTCTACCATCGCCCAGAATCGATCGACGATTTGATCGACCATTCGATCGGACGCGCCCTGGACGTCTTCAACCTTCCGATGAAGTGGATGAAGCGGTGGAAGTCGCCGTAACTGGCTCGGTTCCGCGTGCTTTCGTTCCGCGTTTCATTTTGCGAAAGAACTAAAATGTCAAATATGGTCAAGGCACGAACAGAGACTGGAGGACAGCCGGATTGCGTCACAGTCGGACGATCAACGGGTCCTCCAGCCCCGTCGCTCTGACATCCGGCGCTGCGTCGGACCCGTTTTCCTTAGTGACCTTTCCCGTACTTCGAACGCGGCGCGGCGCACGATGCTTTAGAATCCTCGTCATCATGAAGCATTCTCGAGCGTTGCCGATCTCTGCGTTCCTGATTTGTCTGGCTTTTCTGTCGCTTTCCGCCCAACAGCTTTCCATCGACGACATCATGGAAGGCGAGGATTTCGTCGGCGTTTCGCCATCCGAGGTTCGTTGGCGGGGCGACGGCGCCCGCATCGTTTTTCAGTGGCGGGCGCCTGAGCACTCCGATCTTGAAAAGGCGACGTATCTGCTCGATCCTGTGGACGGCGGTTGGCGTCGACTTTCCGATGAGGAAGAGAAGGAGGGGTGGCCGCCCACGGGCCGTTGGGATCGAGCCAGGGAACGATTCCTGGCTGTAGTCGACGGCGACATTTTCCTTTATTTTCCAGACGGGAGCCGCCGCCGGTTGACGGAAACGAGGGACCTGGAAAGCGAGGCCCGTTTCACCCATGAAGAATCGGAAGTCACTTTCAACCGGGACGGCAATTTGTTCGCCCTGAACCTGCAGGAAGGCTCGTTGCGACAACTCACCGACTTCCGGAAAGGGCCGGAACCGGAAGAGCCGGCGGATTCTGAAAGCCGCCAATTCCTGGAGAAGCAGCAGGAGGAATTGTTTGAACAGTTTTCGGGAAAAGCCAAAGAGCGCAGGGAGAAGCGGGAGAGAGAGAAGGAGGAACAGGATGCGCGAGCGTTTTACATCGGAAAGAACCGCTCCGTCTCCAACCTGATGTTGTCCACTGATGGTCGCACCGTCTTCTTCACGCTGGAGACCCGCGGCGCCGACAGCCAGGAAACGAAAGTGCCCGACTTCGTGACGGTATCCGGCTACACCGAGGAGCTTCCAGCCCGGGCAAAGGTCGGTGACGAGCCGCCGTCGCTCCGGCTCGGCGTCTATAACTCGGAAACGGGGGACGTAGGATTCATTCCAGAAGAGGGCGGGTTGGCGCTGATCCGCGGCCCGGAATGCAATTGGGCGGGAAATCGCTGCGCTGTTTTGACGATCTCGGAGGACTACCGCGAACGAACCCTTCAGGTGATGGATCCGCAGGGAGGTTCGGTCGTCGAAGTCGACCGCCTGCGGGACGAGGCCTGGATTGGCGGCCCCGGCTTTACCTCCTTTGGCTGGATGCCTGAAGGCGAGCGGCTCCACTTCATTTCCGAAGCGGATGGCTGGGCGCACTTATACGTCGTCGATCACTACGGCTCGAATCGCCGACAGTTGACCTCCGGAGAATGGGAGGTCCACTCGGCGGAGATTTCCCGCGATGAGAGCCGATGGCACTTGATTACAAACGAGGTTCACCCGGGCGAGCAGCATTTTTACTGGATGGCTTTGGAGGGAGGCGAAAAGACTCGGATCACGCGGGAAACGGGGCGTCACGAGGTCATTCTTTCCAACGACGAGCGCTTCATTGCGGTTCTTTATTCAGCTTCGAATCTGCCCACCGAACTTTACTGGATGCCGCATCAACCCGGAGCCGAACGGCGGCGCATGACACGTTCCACAAGGGAGTCATTTGAAGCCTACCCCTGGATTGAGCCCGAAGTCGTGCAGATTCAGGCCCGCGACGGCGAAACCGTATACGCGCGATTTTTCCGACCCGCCGAGCCGGCGCCTGGTCGCCCGGCGGTTCTCTTCGTTCACGGAGCGGGGTATCTGCAGAACGCGCATCGATGGTGGAGCCGGTACCACCGTGAGTACATGTTCCATCACTTCCTGCTGGAGCGCGGCTACCACGTACTGGACATGGACTTCCGCGGCAGCGCGGGTTACGGGCGCGACTGGCGAACGGGGATTTATCGCCATATGGGCGGCAAGGATCTGACCGACCATGTAGACGGCGCATCCTGGCTGGTGCGGGAGCACGGCGTGGATCCCGCCCGCATTGGAATTTACGGAGGAAGCTATGGCGGCTTCATTACCCTGATGGCCATGTTCACCAAGCCGGACGTATTCGCCGCGGGGGCGGCGCTGCGCCCCGTCACCGACTGGGCTCATTACAGCCACACCTACACGAGCCGGATTCTGAACACCCCCCAAGAGGACCCGGAAGCGTACCAACGGAGTTCCCCTATTAACTTTGCCGACGGACTGAAAGGGGCCCTGCTGATTTGTCATGGCATGGTCGACATCAACGTGCATTTTCAGGACACCGTCCGGCTGGCGCAGCGTCTGATCGAACTGAGAAAGGAAAACTGGGAGGTCGCCGTCTATCCGGTGGAAGGACATGCATTCGAAAACGCTTCCAGTTGGGCCGACGAATACAAGCGGATTTTCAAGCTTTTCGAGGAGAATCTGCGCTAATTCGAATTTCACGAACGTTTGGGACAAGCCCCAGCCATTAACAGGGCCCGTCGCTGGAAAAGAGCTCAAGGTCGGAGGAACCTACGGCCAACTACAGGAACGGGAAGCCCGCCCCAGGCCGAAAGGCTCACTTCACATTGGGGCTGTTCCCGCGTTGAGGCCCCTTCCGCGTTGAGGCCCCCTTCCAATAGAGGCTCCCGACGCGTCTTTCCGCAGGCTATCGCTTCCTTGCCGCCACCTGCAAGATGTCGCGGCTGTTGATTTCAAGGGACAGGCTGCCGATGGGAAGGCGCTCCGCCAGCGCAAAAACCGTCGACCGCCGTTCCCTTCCCAATTGAAAAAAGCTGTAAATCATCTGGCGGAGGCTCCGGCGCACGCCGGTATGACGGCATTCGACAACCTGCATCCCGACGCCGGACAGCAGCGCATCCAAACTGCGTCGCGTAAAGTAGTGCAGGTGGGTGGGCGGATGGATCAGCCTCCATTTGCCTTTTCGAAGTCGGGCGAGCCAGCTTTCGATGTCCCCGGTGGTCAAAAAAAGCATCCCACCCGGCCGCAGCGCGGCCGCCGCCGCCTTCACCGTCAGATCCGGCCGAGGAAGATGTTCGATGACGTCCCACATGACGACGCAGTCTAAGGACTCTTTCGCGACTGCGCCAGCTTCGAACGCCTCCGACCGGACGTCAAGGCCCAGCGTCCTGCTTGCGTAGGCAGCGGCTTCATCGGAAATTTCAAATCCCCCGACTTCGAATCGCTCTTTCGCCAGGTTGAGAAAGAACCCGTAAGCCGAGCCTATTTCCAGCAGCCTCCCCCCGGAAACATGCCGGAGAACGAATGCCAGCTTCTTTTTGAAGTGCTTTTCCAGAATCTCCCGGTCCTTCGAGTAGTCGAGATAGGCGTCTCCTTTGAAATATCCGGGGCCGTACAGGCTTTTCGGATCGAATGCCTCGAGATCTGTTTCGGCGACGCAGTGTCCGCAGCGGGGGCATCGCTTCAATTCGGCCCAGTGCGGAACGAGTTCCTCTGCGGGCAGCTTGCAGGCGACGCAGGCCTGGGGCGCATTCATCGCCGGACCGCGTGCTCCCGGCGCACCAGATAACGCGGCCGCCGTTTTACTTCGTCGTAAATGCGCGCCAGATACGCTCCGATGACTCCCAGCGCGATCAACTGACCCCCGCCCAGTACGAGAACGGCGATCAGCACCGACGCCCACCCCTCGACTACCCGATCGGTAAACAGCCTGGCGTACAAAGCGTAAAGCGCGTACAGAAACCCTATTGAGGACAAGAGGCATCCGGCGAAAGCGGCAAGATACAAAGGCAGCGAGGAGAATGATGTAATTCCGTCCAATGCGAGCCGCGCCATGCTCAGCACGCTGTATTTGCCTGATTCCTTCGTTCTGGGGCCGGCGTTGTAGGAGACCTCGGCGCGGCGAAATCCGGCCCAGTGGACCATTCCGCGAATAAAGAGGGCCCGTTCCGGCATCTCCTTAAATGATTCCACCACCGTGCGGTCAAGGAGCCGAAACTCGGCCGAACCGGGGGGAATCTGAACCTCCGAAAGTCGCCGGAAGAAGAAATAGAAAAACCGCGAGGTCAGATTTTTCCATAGACCCGCCCCTTCAGTCTCCAGTCGAATCGCACACACGACCTCATTCCCTTCCCTCCACCTGGAGGCCATTTCGGGAATCAGTTCAGGCGGATGCTGCAGATCCGAGTCCATCATGACCACCGCTTCGCCGCGGGCATGCTCCAAACCCGCTGCAAGCGCCATCTGGTGCCCAAAGTTTCGGGAAAGCTCCAGAATTCGAATCCTGGAGTCCGCCTCTTGAAGCTCGAGCAGCAGGTCCAATGAACCGTCGCTGCTGCCGTCATCGACAAACAGCAGTTCGAATTCCGCCGTTTCCCCCTCCAAAACTGCAATAAGCCTGTCGCACAACTCCCGGAGGTTCCCCCGTTCGTTGAATACAGGGACGACGATCGAAATAGATTCAGAGGCCATGACTCCTCCCCCCGGGGCAGCCCTTTTGCGTACAAGCCTCCGGGTCGGTCCGAAAAAGACGTTCCGCGATGAATTCAGTAAAACACTCCTGATTGGAATGTCAACAAAGCCACGGCGAATTCCCATCGCCGATATCCGGAAGTTGTGCCAGAATTCGAAGGGCCATGACAGTGACGGGGGCAGATCGCCCGCCTCCGCGGTCGGAACGCGGACAGGCCGGAAAACTTTCGGAAGCGGCTAATCGGCGGCTGAAAAACCAAACGGCAGCCTGGTTCATGACGCTGCTCGTGGGCCTGGCTCTGGCCTGGCCGCTGTTTGAACGGGGCCCCTTGATCAGCGGCGACAACCCGTCTCATCTGGCTGAAATCTACGCCTTGCAGGATACCGTTTTCAAGCAGCAGGGGTGGTGGACTGGATGGTTCGAAGGGGACTTCGCCGGCTATCCCCTGCTCGCCTACCAGTATCCTCTGGGGAAGTGGCTGGTGGTGCTGCTAGCCCTCTCGCCTGGCGTCGACATCCCGCTGGCGTACAAGCTGCTTCTCTTCTTTTCGTGGCTTTTCCCGGCGCTTGCGCTGATCCGTCTGATCGGAAGAAGAATTGAAACTTTTACTCCGGCGGCTGTTGTCGCCCTCCTTTACCTGGCCGCCTTCGACTCGCTTTTCCTGTCGCTGGCAGGCATGTGGAATCAATATCTCAGCGCGGGAATCTTCCTGCTGACAGTCGACTCGATGACTCGACTGGTGCGGCGGCCGACACGGCGGCAAACTGCAATCACCGCGCTGTGGACCGCGGCGGCTGCGATCTCGCACCCGTTCCTGTTCCTGATGCTGCCACTGGCTTGGCTGTCACTGCTGGCCGTATGCCTGATGGAGCGGCCCGGCAGATCTTCCGGCATTTCCGCTTTCCTGACCTTTCCGCTGGTTTCCTTCCTGCTGACCTCCTGGTACTTCATTCCGATCTTATTGACCTTTAACTGGCCTCAGCTGGTCGTCGTGCGCCTGAGTTGGTACGACGCATGCTCGAGCCTGTTCCCAATGGTCTCCAGCGATCTGTTCCGTACCGAGGGAACGTCTCCCTGTCTCGATCCGCAAATTCTGGCCTTTTCGCTCGGAATGGTCCTGGCCGTACCGGTCGGCATGGCGGGTCTGATCTGGATTGGGCTACGGCTGTTAGAACGAAGGCCGGTCGATCCGCTCTTTTCCGCGGCGCTTGGAGTCGGCATCGGGATCGCCCTCTGGATCGGATTCGTGCTAGCCGAGCCGTTTTCCTTCCTGCGTCAGTTCGTCATCGCGGCCGGAGGCGGCCGCCTGGCGCTGTATATTCTTCTATCGCTGCTGCTGGCGACCGCCTTCCTGCTCGAAGCGATCTCCCGGTCCGGCATGTCTCCGATCCGCGGTCGATTGCTGGGGCTTTCGATCGCGATGCTTTTGACGCCCGTTCTGGCTCGCGGAATCGCCTCCGATCAGATGCCGCCGGTTGAAGCTCGACTGTTGCTGTCTCAAGCCGGCCCGGCCGGAGCCGAGCTGCGGCAGGTGGGGAAGATCTGGCAGTGGCTCCGGGAAAACGCTTCCGCCGAAGAGGGACGTGTCCTTTGCCAAGATACTGCGTACAATCTCGAAGGGAGCTCCCTGTACTGGTCCCATCTGCTGGCCCTGACCCATTTTGAAACAGGCCTGTGGGCGCTGGGCCCCTTCGGGCAAAACTTCTTTCCGACCGAACAATTGACTCGCACCCAGGGACCGATGATTTTCGGAGAGCGGGTCGGGCGCATCCTCCCGGATCGTCTTCGGGCTCAAATGAGCCTCTACAACTGCCGCTACGCCGTCACCTGCGAGCCTTTGCTGGAACGAGCCTTCCGGGAGTCGGAAGATTTCGCGCTCATGTTTCACGACGGGCCGTTCGCTCTCTTCCGCTCCATCCACTCGTTCGGCTGGGCCGAATGGGCCGCGGGGGCAGGTAGAATTGAAGCGGAGACCGCCCGTCAAGGCCAGTACGTGCTGCAGGTCAATGTGACGTCGGAGGAGCCGGCCGTGCTGAGAATCAAATCCAGCTTTCACCCCTGGTGGAGGGTCCGGGTCAACGGCGTCCCGGCGCAGCCGCAAAGGAGCGAACCGGATCAACTGCTGATGGTTCCACTCCCGGAGTCAGGAGACCACAGCATCGAATTGGAATTCAGACCGCCGCGCCTGGGGCCGATCATGTTTACGTTCGCGGGATTCGGTTGGCTGATTCTTCTGCTGTTCCGAGTTCCGAGTTTCAAGTTTCGAGTTTCGAGCTTTGAGTTTACGGAGCCACCACCCAGCACTCAGCACGAAGCACGCGGAACGCGGAACGCAAACCGAACCCTCACTCCCTGAGCTCCTCAACCGGTAGCGTGGTGATGATGGAATTGACTTCCAGTTCCAGACCGATGACGGCGATGCGGCCGGTCAGGGCTCTCGCGGCGACGGATCCCGTGAAATTGCTCGTATTCACTCCCGGAAAGAACTCGTTGATGAACCTGGAATCGATCGCCTGACCAGGGATGTTGAGGATCCGCGTCGCTGCCGCTCCCGGCACTGGAGTTCCATTGGCATTTATCAGCCGCAATTCCACCTGGATTTCTTCGAAACCGGTGTTTCGTATGGCAACCCCGGAGTTCAGTGCCCCGCTCCGACGTACCGGGACTGCAGCCGACCGCAAGGGTCGAGCGGAAGAAACTCCGGCGATTCCGGTTTCCCTCAGGAAAAAGCGAATGACCGCGGAAACCGGACCTGTGGCGGAAATCACGACGGACCCGGTCGTCAGAGTCGGCGCGTTGATCGTTCGCAGCGTCGTCGTGGCGCCGGGATTCAACGAAAGCAACGTGCTGGTTCCCGGTTCCAGGAAGGGCGTTGGATCGAGAGGCGCTCCCGTGTCTGCCTCGAAAAACAGCACCTCGCCTTCCACCGCCTCATCCTGGGACAAGTTGACGATCACGATGTCGGAGGAAAAGATGTTGTCCCCATCCCCAAAAAGTGCGAAGTGCTGGTTGTCCAGAGTCGCCCAGCCCATATCGCGGAGCATTGCAAGGATCACGGCGCCGGGATCGGGGCGCCCCTCCCCGGGGGCGACCGCCGGACTCATCAGCCCCCCTGGGCTGGGATCGAAGAAGGTCGCCTCTTCGGTGTGAGTGATGCTGGACCCTTGAGAGAATTCCGGCGGCGCGTGGATGGCGATGTTCTGGATGTTGTTGGCGATAATCGAGTCAAATCCGAAAAAGAAGAGATCGTTGCTGGTCAGTGCGTCGGCCAGCTCTTGAGACGCATTGGGAAAGGCGGCGGGGCCGGTAGGCCCGCCCTCGGCCGGACCGCCAGTCGGATCAATGAGGTCCTGCTGTTCCCCCGTCGTAATGAAAAAATCGTAGACATGTCCAAACACTCCGGGAGGGGTGCCGCTCAGGGTCTCGTCGCCCCAGTGACCGAGTCCGTTCTCCACGCGCATGCTCGTGGTGAAGCCCATTCCATGAATGATCTCGTGCATGAATACGGACACTCCATCGACCTGTCCCGGAGGCGGGTTCCCGTCGGTTCCGAGATAGAGAACACCCGAGGCGCCGGAGTTGACCGTGATTTCGATATCGAATTCTCCAGGCGCGGAGTCCATCCCCCGAAGGTGATTCGAGAGGCCGATCGGCAGCCAAAGCCGAATCGGGTTAGGATCGGACGAGAATTGCTCGAGGACTATGAAGTTCGGCCTTGCCACCGCCAGTGTGGAGTCGTTGTCGAGATTCTCGAAAGTGGCCTTGATCTCCACCGGAATGCTGCCATCGATGTTGAAGTACTGACTCAGGATTTCCACTGCCCGGCTCATGGCTTCGGCGGCTTGGGGCGTGAAACCCTCGAGTTCCAGCACGAATCGATCCTGAAAGTGTGAGCCGAACTTGCGCACTTCGACCTCGCCGACCGCCGATGCAGCCGTCGTCCGGAAAGAGTCTGTTGACCCCAGGCTGCAGATCAGCCGCCCGTCCGGCCCAATGGACGTGACATGCGGCTGGGGCTGCTTCATCGACAGCGGGGCGGAGGCGTGCAGCTGCTTCAGCCTCTGGGTCTCGACGCGACCGGCATAGGCCGCTCCGGCAAGCGCTGCGGCTGCGGCCAGAATGGATACG
>CAZAEY010000118.1:6035-11107 GCA_964484155.1 uncultured Acidobacteriota bacterium | reverse complement strand
GGAGTCAGCATGGGAGGGATCTGATTCGAATGTCGTCCTGAGACCCCATTGCCCGGAACCACGGGACCTCGAAATCTTGAAACCCCGATCCGCACGAATCTCTCGCGCTCCGCCCCGCATTCGCTTTGGTCGTGATTTGCGCTACGATATACGGATCATGACCATTTTCAAGAAGATCATCGAGCGGGAGATACCGGCTGATATCGTTTACGAGGATGACCGATGCGTGGCGTTTCGGGACGTCAATCCCCAGGCTCCAACGCACATTCTTGTGGTGCCTCGAGAGGATCTCCCTTCGCTGGCCGATGCCAAAGGCAGCGACGCCGATTTGCTGGGCCATCTGCTGGTGGTCTGCTCCAAGGTTGCTCGCCAGCAAGGTCTGCAGGAGAATGGTTACCGAGTCGTCACCAACGTCGGCGACGACGGCGGACAGTCCGTCTATCACATTCACTTTCACGTGCTCGGAGGCCGTCCCTTGAAGTGGCCCCCGGGTTAGAGAGGACCCCATGACCGATGCCGAACGAACCGTCAGTCCGGAGTTGCTGAAGATCCTGCGCTGTCCCGTGGCCGTGCACTATGCGGACAGAGGGGAGGATCCTGGGCGACTGGAGCTGGTGCACGACTGCTGGCTGGTCTGCGAGGACAGCGGTCTGAAGTACCCGATCCGCGATGGAATTCCGGTGATGCTCGTGGAAGAGGGTGAACGGTGGAAGGACACCCCGGTGGATCAGCTTCCCGTCCCTCCCCCCTCCGATTGAGAACCTGGATCTTGAATGGATTCCGTCAGAGAACACCGCGAGCAGGCAGCCCGGGAAGGTCCCATTGCAATCGCCGTGGTGACGGTCAGCGACAGCCGCACGAAAGAAACCGACCGCGGAGGCTCGTACCTTTGCCGGGAGATCGAGGGGCGCGGCCATCGACTGGCTGGCTATTCACTGATTCCGGACGAAGCAGCCGCCCTGGAGGGAATTTTGGCTGAAATCGCGAACGGTCCCGCCGATGTGGCGATTTTCAACGGCGGTACGGGCATCTCGCAACGGGATCGCACCATCGACGTGCTGGGGGTCCGGCTGGAGAAGACGCTGCCCGGATTCGGCGAACTGTTTCGCATGCTCAGTTACGAGGAGATCGGCTCGGCCGCCATCCTCTCCCGAGCCGTCGCCGGGCTTTACCGCGGAAAGTTCGTGTTCTGCCTTCCCGGCTCTCCAGCTGCAGTACGGCTGGCCTGGGAAAAACTCATCGAACCGGAACTGCAGCACCTGGTCTGGGAACGTAGGCGATAGGCGCAGACGGGCGGTCCGGACCCACAACTTTCGTTCGGCGCAGTTCGTCCCCGCAGCAGTCTGGTTCCGGGAGGAATTGGATGGGAGCGCTGATGCTGGCCCAATGCAGACCTGTGTAGCTCCTTTCAACTGGGAAAAGTTCGTTTCGGGACACGTTTATGCAGCACTACTTCATTCTCGGCATCATCCTCGTCGCAGTGATGCTTTTCGCTTTTGAAGTGATCCGTCCGGACCTGGTGGCCATAGGGCTGACGCTATTGCTGGTTATCTCGGGCATTGTGACGGTCGACGAGGGTTTCTCAGGCTTCAGCAACCCGGCTGTCATAACCGTAATCGCAATGTTCATTCTCAGCTCCGCTCTGGTGCGGACAGGAGTGGCGGATTATGTTTCCAGCCTGGTTCTTCGAATAGCCGGCAGCAGCCCCGTCCTGCTGACCCTCTCGGTCATGACAGCCGTCGGAACTCTGTCAGCCTTCATGAACAATATAGGCGCGGTTGCGGTCTTGCTTCCCACCATGTTCGTAGTAGCGCGGCGATCCAACTACCCGGTCACAAAGCTTCTGATTCCCCTTTCCTTCGGCTCGCTTTTGGGAGGGTTGACCACATTGATCGGGACGCCGCCTAACCTTCTTGTTTCGATCGCCCTCGAGAAGGAAGGATTTGAGCCGTTTCGATTGTTCGATTTTCTGCCTACGGGCGTGGCCGTCATGGTGACAGGCGCGCTGTACATGGCTTTCGTTGGGCGTCACCTCATGCCAGTTCCGAGGAGAAGCGCCGACCTGACAAAGGATTACCAGCTGCAGAAATACCTGTCGGAAGCTTACGTGCCGTCCGGTTCGTCGCTGGCGGGAAAGACGGTTGCAGAATCGCGGATCCGACGAGACATGGGCTTGACGATCCTTCGAGTCAACCGTCGAGAAGGCGACCAATTCCGTTCTTTTGTGCCGAAGCCGGAAACGACGCTTCAGGAGGGCGATCTGCTGATCGTGGAAGGGGATCTGTCCGAACTTTTGCGAACCAAGGGAGGGGGACAACTCGGGATCCACGCAGAACGCAAGTTCACCGACAAAGAGTTGACGGGCGAAGCTGTGACTTTGGCTGAAGTTGCGATCGCTCCGAAGTCGGAACTGATCGGTCGGGCTATTTGGGAGAGCAACATCCGTCGCCGACACGGGGTTCTTGTGTTGGCGCTGAGGCGTCGGACGGAAATGGTGCAGCACGATTTTATTTCCGTGCCCTTGGAGGTGGGGGACGTGTTGCTCGTGCAGGGGCCAGAGGAAGCCATTGTGGAACTTGCGCAGAGTCCTCATTTCCTTGTGGTAAACCGTCTGGAGCATGAAGCCAGGCAACTCGCTAAAGCTCCCCTTGCCATCGCAATTATGGGCGGAGCAATCCTGGCGGCCGCCACCGGCCTGTTGCATATTTCAGTAGCGGGAATGCTGGGAGCCTTATTGGTGGCGATCACCGGTTGCGTCCGCGTTCAGGACATGTACAAGGCGGTCGAGTGGCGAGTGATTTTTCTGATCGCTTTCATGATGCCTTTAGGCATCGCCATGGACGACGCCCACGTCGGGACGGCGCGTTGGTTGGCCGAACACGTGGTCGCCTGGACGGGAGAATCCGGTCCGCTGCTCGTCATGGCAGCCTTGTTTCTCTTTACCACAACCATCACCGAAGTCATGTCAAATGCAGCCGCGGCCGTACTGGTCGGCCCCGTCGGCATCGCGATCGCGACTGGAATGGGCTTCGAGCCCTATCCGTTTCTGATGGCTGTCGCCATCGGGGCCTCCACCACTTTTCTGACGCCTATCGGCCACCAGGCGAACGTTCTCGTTTATGGCATAGGAAATTACCGATTCGTTGATTTCCCGAAGGTTGGATTCCTGCTGAACGTCCTGATATTTATCGTTTCGATGATTCTGATTCCAATTGTTTGGCCTTTCACCCCGATCCATTGAAGACGGAACTCGCCGGGTGTGGAAAATAGAATTCAGCGCGGGACTTCGCGACCGGGTCTTGGAGCTTCTGTTCGGCGCCCCGAAGGGGCGCGACAGCGCCAGCCCAGGGTGAAGCGGAGCGCCACCCTGGGTTTGTGCGGCCAAAACGAAAGAAAGCGCCCTGCAAGGGTGCGACAAAGATCTTTGGGATTAGGGTGTGGCACCCCTTCAGGGTGCCGGATCTCACGGGACTGATAACCCAGGGTGGCGCTGCGCTTCACCCTGGGCTGAAATTGTCTTGCCCTTTCAGGGCATTCGTTGGGAGCGCCCGGAGTTATCAAACCGTGGCTCTGGTGGTTTGCCTTCCGGACGAACCGGTCCGACTGAAATCGGTTGTTTCCCTAATTCCGGGCTCACGCAGAACGAAGCCTGAAAACGGGGCCGGTTCCGGCAGTTTTGGTTTGCAGTTGAATTACGGCCTTCACCGAAATTCGGTGTAAGATGTCAACCGTTGCCGGTGAATCGAGCGCGAGGTGCGACCGACCGATATGGCGCAAGTATTCTTTACCCCCAACCTCCAGCGATATCTTTCCTGCCCGCCGGTTTCCGTTTCCGCGGAGACCGTGAAGCAGCTTCTGGACGAAATTCTGGCATCCAACCCGCGGTTGGCGCGCTATATTCTGGACGATCAGCGGCGATTGCGGCAGCATGTCATCGTGTTTGTGGATGGAGAACAGATCCGCGACCGCGAAAATCTGAGCGACCCGATTGGAGAGAATTCGGAGGTCTACGTCATGCAGGCTTTGTCAGGAGGAAATCGATCAAGATGAAGGTGGAATGTTTGATCGGAACCCGGAAAGGACTGTTTCATCTGAAACGCTCCCCATCGAGCGAAAGCTGGGACCTCGCGCCGGTCGGCTTTATCGGCGATCCGGTCACGATGGCCTTGGCGGACAGCCGCAACGGCCGCTGGTACGCGGCCTTGAATCTGGGGCATTTCGGCGTCAAGCTCCATCGCGCCGCGCCCGGCGGCGCCGAATGGGAGGAGATTTCGGCGCCCGAATACCCGGAAAAGCCAGAAGGGGAGGAAGACCTGACGCCCTGGAGCCTGCTGCAGATCTGGGCGCTGGAGGAAGGCGGTCCGCAGCGGGCGGGCCATCTCTGGTGCGGCACGATTCCGGGCGGACTTTTTTCTTCGGACGACGGAGGAAAGAGCTGGGAGCTGAATCAATCACTCTGGAATCGCCCTGAAAGGCGGGAATGGTTCGGCGGCGGCTACGACCATCCCGGAATCCATTCGATTTGCGTCGATCCGCGAGACTCCGACCGCGTTTCCGTCGCCGTCTCCTGCGGCGGCGTCTGGCAAAGCGGCGACGGCGGTGCAACCTGGGAGTTGCTGGGCGAAGGAATGCGGGCCGATTTCATGCCGCCGGAGCGGAGTCGCGACCTGCAGATTCAGGATCCGCATCGCCTCACGCAGTGCCCCTCCGAACCGGACGTTTTCTGGATTCAACACCACAACGGCATCTACCGTTCTCGCGACAATTGCAGATCCTGGCAGGAGATAGCCGACGCCGGCCCATCCGTCTTCGGATTCGCCGTGTGCGTTCACCCCCAAGAGCCGGACACGGCCTGGTTCGTGCCCGCAGTCAAGGACGAATGCCGGGTTCCGGTGGACGGCCGATTCGTGGTCACACGGACCCGCGACGGAGGTTCGAGTTTCGAGGTTTTAAGCAACGGCCTGCCCGAAGGGGGCGCTTACGATCTCGTATACCGTCACGGAATGGACGTGGATCAAAGCGGCGATCTCCTGATCGTGGGCTCGACCAGCGGATCGCTCTGGATCTCGGAA